>NZ_CP157484.1:1510000-1820000 GCF_045348435.1 Alsobacter sp. KACC 23698
AGATCCAACGCCAGGGTTCGGCCGCGCCGCCCGACGTCGCCGCCCACGCCGCCAAGGCCACCGCGACGGTGCCGATGGCCCAGAAGCCCTCCAGGCCGACGAGCCATCGGCCGCGCCTCTTGGCCGGGAGGACCTCCGCCATCATGGCGTAGTCGACCGGAAGCGTGCCGCCGACGGCGAGCCCGGTCACGAAGCGCAGGACGACCAGCGCCGCGAAGCTGGGCGCGAAGGCCGTGAACAGCCCCGCCACGGCGTCGAGGCCGACGGTCGCGATCAGGACGTTGCGGCGCCCGATCCTGTCCGCCAGGGCGCCGAAGGCCGGCGCGCCGATGAACATGCCGAGGAAAAACGCCGTCCCGGCCTGCAGGGCGGCCGGGATCGTCAGCCCGAAGGAGGCCGCCACGCTCGGCGCGGTGATGCCGACAGCCAGCACCTGCATGGCGTCCGCCGCCCAGACCAATCCGAAAATGCCCAGGAGGCGCGCCTGGAACGGCCCGGTCCCGGCCCGGTCGAGGAGGCCGTCGATCGTGGCGGAGTCGGCTGCGGCGGTCTGGTCCACGGGATGCGCTTTCTGAGGAGCTGCGGCGAGGGCCGCCTGGGAAGGAGGGCGAAAGCGCCCGGCCGGGTCGCGATCGGTTTCGGCGCGGAGGGTGGGCCAGCCGGGGCGCGACTGCAAGCGCCCCTTGGAAAGACGTCCGTATTTGGGTGGGACCCGCGCCGGGCGCTCCGATGCTCGCGCCTGCCTGCCGCCGGGTTGAACCAAACCGTCATCGAGAATGTTTCAGCTTCGGGGCGTGAAGGAGGACGACATGAACAACATCATCTATCTCGTCGGGCTGGTCGTGGTGGTTCTCGCCGTGTTGGCGTTCTTTGGACTGCGCTGAGGGCGTGGCCGCGGGCCCGGCTCCGGGGCCTCCGCCCCGGAGAGGCCTCGCCGCATCGGCGTTTTCTGCGCTGGGGCTGCGTCCTTTCGCCTTCGTAATGAGCCGGACTAGCCTCTCCCGATGTGACATGGTTTTTGCTGTCGCCACGCGAGCCGCGGGATGAACGCGGGTCGCGCCCCCCGACGCATGGACCTGGACGCATCTTGATCCGATCCCTCACTGTTCTGCGCAGGCGCGTTCATCGCCATGCGCGCACGCTGGCCGCCGTGCTCTTGGCCGCCCTCGCCCTCGCCGGAGCCGCCGCCTGGTCGCTCCGGACCCAGCCGGCCGAGATGTCCTATTCGAGCTTCTCGCGCGCCATGGCGGACGGTGCGCTGGCCAAGGTCTCGGTCAGCGACGGGGGCCTCTCGGTGGTGGAGAAGAGCGGGGCGACGGCCTTCGTCCGGCTGCCCACCGGCCTTCTGGATTCGGCCTTCCTGGATCGTCTGGCCGGCGCCGGCGTGGATGTGGACCTCACCCGCCACGATGGCGACCTGCTCGGCGTGCTCGGCGCGGTCGCCTCCGCTCTCCTGATGGGCGCTGTCGCGGTCGTGATGGCGCTGCAACTCGACCTGCGCGGCCGGCTGTCCTGGCCCGCCGTCGTCAAGTCGGTCCCGAGCCGCTTCAGCGACGTCGCCGGGCAGGACGAGCCGAAGGCCGAAGTGGCCGAGATCGTCACCTTCCTCAAGGACCCGGCCGCCTTCGCGCGGGTCGGCGCCCGCCCGCCCCATGGCGTCCTGCTCGTCGGCCCGCCCGGGACCGGCAAGACCCTGCTCGCCCGCGCCCTCGCCGGGGAGGCGGGCGTCGCCTTCATGGCGGTCGCGGGAAGCGAGTTCTCCGCCGCGCTCGTCGGCATGTCGAAGAACCGCGTCGCGCGCCTGTTCCGGGAGGCTCGCCGCCGCGCGCCCTGCATCCTGTTCATCGACGAGCTCGATTCCATCGGCAAGAAGCGCGGGGCGGGGGCCTCGGCCGCGGACCGCGAATACGACACCACGCTCAATCAGCTGCTGGTGGAGATGGACGGCTTCGAGGCCTCGACCGGGGTCATCGTGGTCGGCGCGACCAACCGGGTGGACGTGCTCGATCCGGCGCTGCTGCGGCCGGGCCGGTTCGACCGGCAGGTCCATGTCGGGCTGCCGCTCATCGCCGGGCGCGAGGCGATCCTGGCCGTCCATTCGGCCCACAAGCCCTTCGCGGCCGATGTCGACCTCCTGACCATCGCGCGGGGGACGCCGGGCTTCTCCGGGGCGGACCTCGCCAATCTGGTCAACGAGGCCGCCGTGTTGGCGGCGCGCGAGGGCGCCAGCCTCGTCACCGCCGCCCATTTCGAAGGCGCGCGCAAGAAGCTGCTGATGGGCCTGGAGCGGCGCAGCCTGGTGCTGGACGATGAGGAGAGGCGTCTCGTGGCCGTCCACGAGGCGGGCCACGCCCTGTGCGCGACGCTGCTGCCGGCGGCGGATCGGGTTCAATCGGCCACGATCGTGCCCCATGGCGGCGCGCTCGGCATGGTGCTGCGCCTGCCGGAGAGGGACCGCATCTGCGTGCCGCTCGACAGGTTGCGCGCCGATCTCGTCGTCGCCATGGGCGGCCGCGCCGCCGAGGAGGCGGTCTTCGGTCCCGACAAGGTGACCACCGGCGCCGCGTCCGACATCGCCCACGCCACCGACCTCGCCACCCGCATGGTGGCGGAGTGGGGCATGAGCCCCAAGCTCGGCATGGCGCGCGTCGAGCTCGCCGCCGGAGAACTGCCGGCCTTCGCCCGCGAGGAGGTCCGTAACATCGTGGCGGACGCCTACAGGGCCGCCCGGGCCATCGTCGAGGACCGGCGGGACCTGCTGGACCGGCTGTGCGAAGCGCTGCTCGAGCGGGAGACGCTCAACGCCCAGGAGGTCGCCGAGATCTGCGGCGAGCCAAGGCCGGGCGAGGGGACGCAGGCGCCCCAGAGGGTGGCCTGAACCGCCGCCGCCCCGTAGGCCGCAGCGGCGGAGCTATGTTTTCCGCGATCGGCGCCCTATGAGACAACACGCGCGATAGAGGAGTCGCTGATGCTGCGTTTCTTGCTGACCCCCTTGGCGTTCGGGATTGTTCTCGTCGTCGGTTTCCGGGCTCTCGACGCTCGGGCTCCCTCGGCCCCCGCGCCCAGGCCTCAGCCGATCACCGCAGCCGCTCCGGCCGCCGCCCCCTCGGCGAACGCGCCTGACGCCGCCCGCTCGGGCCCGCGCAACGTCCTGGTGCAGCCGGCGCTGCAGACCGGCAAGCCCCTGCAGCTTCCGCCGGCCGTCCCGACCATCGGGCCCCAGATGTCGGCCCCGACCGTCGCCGCGCGTCCCGCTCCCGCGCCTGAGGCGCAGCCCGAGATGGCCAGCGCGGAGATCCCGGCGCCAGCCGCGGAGGCTCAGACGGCCATTGCGCCGTCCGGCGGGCGTGGGTCGCTGGGCTGCGCCAACTACAAGAGCTACAATCCCCAGACCAAGACTTATCGGGGATTCGACGGCGTGGTGAAGGAATGCAAGTCGCGGCCAGAGGCGACGGCGTCCAATTAGCTGCGGCGTCAGTTGCACAGACTGAACTTAACGGTCTGCTAAGTGACGCATCAGCATAAGCTTGACGGGTCACCGCAATTGAAGCAGAAACGCTTAGCTCAAGCTAAGAGGGCGAAGTCGTGGACGCTCAATCTGAATCGCCCCTCAGGCTCGTGACGGTGCCAGGCCGGGAAGGCCAGCTGTTCGACGCGTTCCGGTCCGAACTGGTGTCGGCCGGCATCGCCGCGTCTGACGAGGAATGGGCCAGCATGAGCCTGGTCGAGCGCGGCGAGTGGCTCACCACGCAGATTCTGGTCTTGCGCGCGAAGGTCGAGCACGAGCTGGAAGAGGCCGCCTTGGCCAACGAGCAGACCTGGGACGGGGTCCACTGACCTTCGACTGATCCAGGGGATCTGCGCTGGCCGAGCAGGACGCCCGCGCGAAAGCAAAGCCCGCGCTGATGCAAGCGGAATCCTCGGCGGCGAAAACTTTCGGCTCGGCCTGTGGATAGCTTGAATAACTTCACTCGGCCCAGTGACGCGTCGTCCGGCATGGTTAATTTCGCATGTCTTCAACGCGGAACAACCACAGTGGCGACAGCACTCATCAGTATAACTCCCGACGACCGAATCACCGAGACTTACGTGGCCGCTCAGATGGAGAGGATCGGGGCGCTGCGCGCCGCTCCGGCCAACACCTGGGTCGCCGTCACGGACCGCACCGCCGCGGATGTCCAGCGCATCGTGTCCCTCGCCCTGAGCGCCAGCGCGCAGGTGAGCGTCATGCGCGCCGATTCCAGCTCCGTCACCTGGGCCCGCTCGACGCTCGAAGCCGCGCAAGGCGCGCTGGCTCCGGCGTCCTGACGCGCTTCGACGTGAGACGGACGGCGCTTACGCCCTGCAATAGGGCCCGCAGGACCCCAAGGCCGCCGATGAAGGTGAACGACCCGACGGCGAGGGCCGCATCGCAGGCGTGGCGGTGTCTGGTCCAGGCGCTCGCGCTAGATGGCCTGGATGTCTTCCAGGCAACGATCCACAAGATTGGTGATCTGCGTGGCCGCGAGTTCGACCTGCTGGGCCGCGTCGTCGAGGTCCGCCGACCGTTCGGAGACGGCCAGGATCGCGGTCCGCGATTCCTGGGTGGAGGTCAGCCCCGCCTGCGCCTGCGTGGCGACGTCCTGGGCGGAGGACACGATGGCCGCTGTCGTGAGCGACTGCGTCCGCACCGTCTCGGCGATGGTGGCGGAGGACCTGTCCAGGCGCCCGATGGTGTCGGTGATCGCCTCGACGAAGGACGCACAGTCGTCCGCCGCGCTCTGCACGGCGGCGATCTGGGTGGCGATGTCGTCGGTGGCCTTGGCGGTCTGCTGGGCGAGCGTCTTCACCTCGCCGGCCACCACCCCGAACCCGCGCCCGGCCGAGCCCGCCCGGGCCGCCTCGATCGTCGCGTTCAGGGCCAGGAGGTTGGTCTTGGTCGCGATCTCCTGGATTGACGTCACGATGGAATCGATCCGGCGGGTGGCGTCGGCGAGCTTGGCGATGCCAATCGTGACCTCCGCCGAATGCGCGACGGCCATTTCGGCGATGTCCCGCGACTGCTGGGTCTCTTCCTCCACCCGGCGTAACGCCTGGGCGAAATCCCGCGTGGCGGCCGCCGCGCCGGCGATTCGCTTGGCGCATTCCCGCGAGGCGTCCTCGGCGGCGGCGGCCTGTTGGCCGGCCAGCCTGCTGCCGGCCGAACTGGCCTTCGCCGCCGTCCGCAGCACGCTCGCCGCGTGGCGCAGCCCGTCCGCCAGGGACTGGATCTGCCCTTGCAGGGCGGCCGCCGTCGCCTCCAGATCCTGCTTGCGCGCCGACAGAGTCCAGCGCTCCGCACGCTGGTGCGTCACGGTCGCCGCGAGGGCGTCGGCCAGAAGGAGCTTCATCAACGCTTCGCACTGGTCGACGGCCCGCCGCGGCGAGAGGCGATGGCTGCGCCTGATCTCGGCGAACAGCGGTCCCACCAGCCTTACGATGGTGCCCAGCCGCGTGCGGGCCCCCAGCGCCTCGGCGAATTCGGTGGCGGTGGCCTCGTTGAGGGCGCCGAGATAGTCGGATCCGAGCGTCCCCGAGAACAGAATCTCAAGGTGCCGTCGCTCGGTCGCAATCATCGACGCCCGATGCGCGCGGACGATCGCTCCCATGTCGGGCACGTTCTGGTCGATGTGGTCGCAATAGGCTGAGGCGGCGGTCTCGACATGGTCGATCGCGACCTGGCGCAGCGCCTGAGTCTTCATCAGCGTCGCTTGGTCGATCCCGACGGACGCCATCAGCCCGTCGACGCCCTTTGCGTTGACAACAAGCGCGCCGCCGTCCTTCTTCTGTCTCGTGGCAGCCACGGCGAGCACCAATCCGATCGGAACAGCCTCACCATCCGACGCAACACTGAACAAATGGTTGGAAAGTTGTCTTCGCTTGGGTTTCCGAAGATTTTCTTACCCTGTCGAGGGCTGTCCCTCTCTCGCCATCGGGGCTGCCCGTGCGGGGGCCAGCACGTAATGAATCTCAATAGGATGCAGCGCCGGTCAGCGAGGTGATCGAGCCATGGTCGACGGTGCGGCGGATCTCCACGCGGTCCGCGCCGACGAAGTTGAGCCCGCCCAGGGCGCGGATCAGCCGCTGCGCTTCCGCATCGTTAGTGCCCGGCTGGGGCGTTATAGGTCCAGACAATGATGTGAAGGACAGATAGACCGGACCGGCGCTGACGACCCACCGCGACTCTTGCGCCGCAAAGGGCCAGCCTTTGTCGTTGAACTCCTCCAGCGTGACCACGCGCATGCCGGACGAGACGCTGAAGGCTCTCCGAGCGTTTCAGGCCCGGCTTCCGATCTGGACCACGCGGGCGGGGCCCAGCAGTCCTTGTTCAGCCGCCCGCCTGCAGGGCGTGACCAAACATCCTCTCCATCGCCGAAGGGGTGATCTGCGGCTCCGGCCGGACCGGCGCGATGTGGGACTGTAAGACCGACGGCCTCCAGCCCGACATGTCGCCGGTGCGGCGGCCTTGGCAACGCTCAAGATCTATGAGGAGCGCGACATCGTCGGGCATGTCCGCGCCATGGAGCCCATCATGCAGGGCGGCCTGAAGGCGCTGGAGGACCATCCGCTGGTCGGGAACGCCCGCGGCGTCGGCCTGATCGCCGGGGTGGAGCTGATGGCCGACAAGGCCAGCCGGACGCCCTTCGAGCCCGCCGCCAAGGCCGGCTTCGTGGTCCAGGACGAGTGCCAGAAGGCCGGCATCATCGTTCGCGCCATCGGCGACCGGATCGCCTTCACGCCGCCGCTCGTCATCACCCGTCCGGAGATCGAGGAGATGCTCGCCCGGTTCAAGACGGCTCTCGACGCCGCGACGCCCCGGCTCATGCCAGCCTAGGCCGGGGCCCGGCCCCGTCGGGCTTGGCGCGGCGCCGCGGGCGTGCGATGCGGAGGCGGCTCGCGCCGGGCCGACGCGCAACCGTGAGATCGTGAAGCCGATGCCGTTCGCCGGATGGGACCCGCAAGGCTGGTTCGACACGCTCGCGCTGGCGCCGGCCACCCTCGCCTGGGCGGGCGGCGCCGTCTTCCTGGCCGCCCTGCTGCGCGGTTTCACGGGCTTCGGCTTCGCGCTCGCCGCCGTCCCGATGCTCGGGATGACGATGGCGCCCGCGCAGGCGGTTCCGGTGGCGCTGGGCCTGCAGTTGTTGGGCGGCCTCGTGGATCTCCGCAAGGCTTCGCAGGAATGCCACTGGCCGTCGCTGCGCTGGCTGTCGCTCGGCGCGGCGCTGGGATCACCCGTCGGCGTTCTGACGCTGCACGCCATTTCGGCGCCGGCCGCCAGGGTCGCGATCGGCCTGATCACGATGGGCGCCGTGGTGGTGCTGGGGCGAGGCTTCGCCCTCGCGGCCATGCCTGGCCGGGTGGTGACCGCCGCAGCGGGGCTGCTGGCCGGCCTCTTCAACGGCGTGGCCGCGATGCCCGGCCCGCCCGCGGTGGCCTACTACATGTCCGCGCCGATCCAGCGCGCCGCGGCGCGCGCCTCGCTGCTGGTCTTCTTCCTGGCCACGTCCATGCTGGCCATCGCCAGCGCGGCCGCGATCGGCCTCTTCGATCGCCAATCCGCACGCCTCGCCGTCGCCGGCCTGCCCGTCATGGTGCTCGGCACCTGGCTCGGCCAGATGGCGTTCCGGCGCAGCACGGACGCGCTTCACCGGTGGGCGTCGGTGGTCAGCCTCGGCCTGATCGCGCTGGTGAGCATCGGCAAGGGGCTGGCCGAACTGGTCTTGCGCTGACCTCTTCCGGCACGGCCGGCGGAGAGCCGCCGCGTCAGGCCGGCTTCGCCTCGCGGGACGGGATCCGCCAGATCCGCTCCGCATATTCGCCCACCGCCCGGTCCGAGCTGAACCAGCTGCAATGGGCCGTGTTGGTGATCGACGTCTCCCACCAGGCGCGCCGGTCGAGCCACCGCTCGGAGACCCGGCGCTGGGCGTCTCGGTACGACCTGAAATCGTTCAGCACCATGAACCTGTCGTCCCGGCGCAGGTCGGCGATCAGGCCGGCGTAGCGGTTGCGGTCGGTAGGCGAGAAGGCGCCGGTCGCGACCGCCTCGAGGACGTCCGCCAGATAGGGCGTCTCGGCGATGACCTCTTCGGTCGCGCGAGGCGCCTCCCGCTCGCGCGCCACCTCGGCCGACGTCTTGCCGAAGACGAAGATGTTGTCCTCGCCCACCCTCTCGCGGATCTCCACATTGGCGCCGTCCAGCGTGCCGATGGTCACCGCGCCGTTGAGCGCGAACTTCATGTTGCCCGTGCCCGAGGCCTCCATGCCGGCGGTCGAGATCTGCTCGGACAGATCGGAGGCGGGGATCACCAGCTCGGCCAGGCTGACATTGTAGTTGGGCAGGAACACCACCTTCAGCCGGTCCCGGGTGGTGATGTCGTTGTTCACCACGGACGCGACGTCGTTGATCAGGTTGATGATCAGCTTGGCCGAATGATAGGTCGACGCGGCCTTTCCGGCGAAGATCTTCAGCCGGGGCGTCCAGTCCCGGTAGGGCTCGGCCCGGATCGCGTCATAGAGGGCGATCGTCTCCAGGATGTTGAGGAACTGCCTCTTATATTCGTGGATGCGCTTGATCTGCGCGTCGAACAGCATCGTGGGGTCGACCGTGAGCCCCAGTTCCTGCTTGATGGTGCGCGCCAGGCGCTCCTTGTTCAGCCGGCGGATATCCGCGAAACGCTCCTGGAACGCCGCATCCCTGGCGTGAGGCAGCGCCTTGGACAGGCGCGAGATGTCGTCGGTCACGTCCTCGCCGATCACGTCGCTGAGGAGGGCCGTGAGCTTCGGATTCGCGCCGAACAGCCAACGCCGCGGCGTGATGCCGTTGGTCACGTTGGTGATCCGCTGCGGATAGATCTTGTGCAGCGGCGCGAACACCGTCTGGCGCATCAGGTTGGTGTGCAGCGCCGAGACGCCGTTCACCGTGTGGGAGCCGACGAAGGCCAGGTGGCTCATGCGCACGCGGCGCCCATTCTGCTCGTCGATCAGGGACAGGGATGCGAGATCGGCCGCATGATGCTCGTCGGAACGCCTCACGAGATCGAGGAACTGGGCGTTGATGGCGAAGATGATCTGCATGTGACGCGGCAGGAGCCGCTCGATCAGCGACACCGGCCAGGTTTCCAGCGCCTCCGGCAGGAGGGTGTGGTTCGTGTAGGAGATCGCCCCGGTGGTGATCGACCACGCCTCGCTCCAGTCGAGCTGGTGGTCGTCGATCAGGAGCCGCATCAGTTCGGCGACGGCCAGGGCCGGATGCGTGTCGTTGAGCTGGATGGCCACCTTGTCGGGCAGCAGCCGCACATCCTTGAACTGCTTGAGATGGCGGCGGAGCAGGTCCTGCAGCGACGCCGAGGTGAAGAAATACTCCTGCCGCAGGCGCAGCTCCTGCCCGGCGGGGCTCGTGTCGCTCGGATAGAGCACGTTCGAGATTGCTTCGGCGCGATAGCGCTCCGTCAGCGCGCCCATGTGGTCGCCGGTGTTGAACATCTCCAGGTGGAGGGGGTGGACGGCCTGCGCGCGCCACAGCCGCAGAGTGCTGGCCCCGGAGCCGCGCCATCCGATCACCGGCGTGTCATAGGCCACGGCGAACACGCGTTCGCCCGGCGTCCAGTTCACCTGGGCCGAGCCGTTGACGGCCGCGCAGGACCCGCCGAAGCCGATCTGGTAGGCGCTCTCGCGCCGCTCGAACTCCCACGGATTGCGAAAGGACAGCCAATCCTCGGGCGACTCCACCTGATGGCCGTCGATGATCTGCTGCTTGAACAGCCCGTGATCGTAGCGGATGCCGTAGCCCAGGCAGGGGACGCCGGTGGTGGCCGTGCTCTCCATGTAGCAGGCCGCCAGCCGGCCGAGGCCGCCATTGCCGAGGGCCGCATCCGGCTCGATGGGCTCGATCGCGTCCAGGTCGACTCCCAGCCGCGCCAGGGCCTGCCGCATCGTTTCGGTCATCTGCAGGTTGCTGAGCGCGTCCGCGAAGGAGCGGCCGATCAGGAACTCGAGCGACAGGTAATAGACGCGCTTGCGGCCGTGAGCGTAGCTCTCCTTCGTGGAGCGCCGCCACACATCGATGATCCGGTCGCGCAGGGCGAGGATGCTGGCGGTGAGCCAGTCATGGTTCTGGGCGACGCTCGGGTCCTTGCCGAGCGAGTAGGTCAGGCGCTTGGTGATTTCGCTGACGAGCTGGGCGACCTCCGATTCGGCCGGCGCAGCGGCCCGTGGAGCCGTGTCGATCGTCTGGTCATTCATGTGCGATGCGCCCGCCCCCGGTCAGCCGAAGGCGCGAGCTTGGTCCAGCCGGACTGCGATGTCACGGCCGATGCGCGCTTAAATTGCGATCTCCGGAATACTCCGTAGGGCGCGCGCGCAGGCAAGCCGCGCTTGCAGACGCCCATGCGACGCGGCGCGGGAGCATGCCCCCGCGCCGCGTCGTCGGTCGTCGTCTGCGTGGTTCAGGCCGCCGCGGAGGCGGCGAGCGGCACGGACGAGATGGTCTTCAGGATCTGCGAGGCGATCTGGTAGGGGTCGCCCTGCGAGTTCGGGCGGCGATCCTCCAGATAGCCCTTGTATCCGTTGTTGACGAAGCTGTGCGGGACGCGGATCGAAGCGCCGCGATCGGCCACGCCATAGCTGAACTGGTGGATGGACTGGGTCTCATGCTTGCCGGTGAGGCGCATGTGGTTGTCCGGTCCATAGACGGCGATGTGATCCTCGCGGGCCGCCTCGAAGGCCGCCATCAGGCGCTCGAAATAGTCCTTGCCGCCCGTCTCGCGCATATAGGCGGTCGAGAAGTTGGCGTGCATGCCCGAGCCGTTCCAGTCGGTGTCGCCGAGCGGCTTGCAGTGATACTCGATGTCGATGCCGTATTTCTCGGTCAGGCGCTCCAGCAGGTAGCGGGCGATCCACATCTCGTCGGCGGCCCGCTTGGAGCCCTTCCCGAAGATCTGGAACTCCCACTGGCCTTTGGCCACTTCGGCGTTGATGCCTTCGTGGTTGAGGCCGGCCGCCAGGCAGATGTCGAGATGCTCCTCGACGATCTTGCGCGCCACGTCGCCGACCTTGCTGTAGCCGACGCCGGTGTAATACGGCCCCTGCGGGGCGGGGTAGCCGGTCTCGGGGAAGCCAAGCGGACGGCCGTTCTTGTAGAAGAAGTACTCCTGCTCGAAGCCGAACCAGGCGCCTTCGTCGTCCAGGATGGTGGCGCGCTTGTTGGACGGGTGCGGGGTCTTTCCGTCCGGCATCATCACTTCGCACAGCACGATCGCGCCGTTGATGCGCTGGCTGTCGGGGACGACGCGGACGGGCTTGAGCACGCAGTCGGAGCTTCGGCCCTCGGCCTGCATCGTCGAGCTCCCGTCGAAGCCCCAGAGCGGCAGCTGCTCCAGGGTGGGGAAGCTGTCGAAATCCTTGATCTGGGTCTTGCCCCGGATGTTCGGCACGGGCGTGTAGCCATCCAGCCAAATGTACTCAAGCTTGTATTTTGTCATCGCTTCCGTCTCACCCGCTCTGATGAAAGCACCGAGGCGCCCAAAAGACTTTGGCCGGCCCGCCGCGCAGGGCGTCGCTTCGGGCTCGTCCGGAGAAAGCATTTTGTATGCCAGCCCGGCGCCGCCGCATGCGCGCCCGTCCCCCCACGCAGGGCGCGAATCACGGTCCGCACGGCGGAATTCAGGGCGGGTTTGACGCCCTCAGGTCAGCGCAGGGGCGCCCGGGCGATGGGAACGCCGGGCCGTGAGGGCCAAAGTTGCACAAGGTTTGTGCATCCAAGCCGAATAAATCGGCAGCGTGAGCCGAACGGGAAGGCAGCAGGGGTAAAGTGTGCGCAACGTCTGCTACACTCCGACGTTGCCTAACGCGTGTCCGCCAAGCTTTCACCGATGAGGCCCACGATGTCCGAGCAGCCCCGCCGCGAGTCGGCCAAGATCTACCCGTTCCCCTCCAGATCGAAGACCGGCGAGCTTCGGCCCGTCCGCAGGCCCGCCTCCCCGCAAGACGGGGCGCGTTCTCCCGAGGTGGACGCCGGCGCCTGGTACCACGAAGCGGCGCTTCGCGACTCCGAGCAGCCCCCGCGCAAGTGAGCCGGCTGGCCTCAGGCCCCGAAGATCGACCAGCCCATTCGCCGCGTCAGCGTCTCCAGCGCGATCCGGCCGAGATGGGAGTTGCCCGAGACGTCCAGTCCGGGCGACCAGACCGCGATGGAGGCCTTCCCGGGCGCGATCGCCAGGATGCCGCCGCCGACGCCGCTCTTGCCGGGCAGGCCGACACGGTAGGCGAATTCGCCCGATCCGTCGTAATGGCCGCAGGTCAGCATCAGGGCGTTGATGCGCCTCGCCCGCTCCGGCCGGACCACGGCGTGGCCGGTGACCGGGCTGCGGCCCAGATGGGCCAGGAAGCGGCCCGCCGCCGCGAGTTGCCGGCACGACATCGCGATGGCGCAATGGTGGAAGTAGACGCCCAGGGTGTAGTCGACGGGATTGTCGAGCACCCCGAAGGATTTCATGTAGTTGGCCAGCGCCCGGTTGCGAAAGCCCGTCCTCTGTTCGGAGGCGGCGACGGCCTCGTCGATCACGATCGTCGGGTCGTCGGTCAGGAACCGCATGAACCGCAGGATCTCGCCCAGCGCCTCGCGCGGCTTGTGGCCGGAGAGGATCACGTCCGTCACCGCGATCGCGCCGGCGTTGATGAAGGGGTTGCGCGGGATCCCGCGCTCGCTCTCCAGCTGGACAATGGAGTTGAACGGCGTCCCCGAGGGCTCGCGGCCGACGCGCCGCCACAGCATGTCGCCGACCATGCCCAGCGCCAGCGTCAGGGTGAATACCTTGGAGATGCTCTGGATCGAGAACGCCGTGTCGCTGTCGCCTCCCTCGAAGAGGTTTCCGTCCGCGTCGATCACCGCCATTCCGAACGCGCCCGGGTCGACGCGGGCGAGTTCGGGGATGTAGGACGCAACGACGCCGCGGTCGTCCCGCCGCTTCATCTCGTCGACGATCTCCTTCACGACGGTTTCAAGCTCGGCCAAGGCGACCTCGTCTGATGCTGTGGCGCCCGGCGCCGGTCATGGCCGAGTCATAGGTGCTCGCACGGACCCTGGCCAGCCTCGGCGAAGCCGCCTTGACAGTCGAATCCAGAAGATCGGACAACGCCATCAGGGGAGGCCCTCGGACGTGAGCATGGACTATGGCGACCGCCCGGGCGGCGGGGGAGGCAAGAGGCTGCGCTCCGACGCCAGGCGCAATCGCGACCGGCTGATCGAGACGGCGACCCGGGTCTTCGCCTCGCAGGGGGTGGACAGCTCGCTGGAATCCATCGCGCGCCAGGCCGGCGTCGGCATCGGCACCCTGTATCGCCACTTCCCCAGCCGCGAGGCCCTGATCGAGGTGGTGTATCGCCGCGAGGTCGCCGCCATGCGCGACGCCGCGGTGGAGTTGCTCCGCGAGCACCGGCCCGACGAGGCCTTGTCGCTCTGGATGCAGCGCTTTGTCGATTATATCGCAGCCAAGCGAGGCATGCATGAGAGCCTCAAGATCCTCTATGAGTCGGATTCGCCGCTCTTCGCCGAGACCTCCGGCGTGATCCCGCTGGCCCTGAAGACCCTGGTCGAGCGGGCCGTGGCGGCGGGCGCGATCCGGCGGGACGCCGACAGCGCCGACGTCCTGCACGCGCTGTCGAGCATCTACTCGGCGTCGGAAGGGCCCGAATGGCGCGACAGGTCCCGCCGCCTCGTGCGCCTGCTCATGGACGGCTTGCGATACGGCGCTCCGTCCGGCGACTGCTGAACCACGCGCCGGAAGGCGATCGTCGCGCCGGGCGCCGACGGGATGTGAGCGTGCGCACGTTCCTGGTCGGGAGCGCGGACTAGAGTGCATGGATCGGAGACGAGCCATGCCCCTACGAGCGTCCCTGATCGTCCTGAACGGGCTTGCCCTCCAGCTGGCGGGCTGGAGCCCGAGCCCGAGCGAGATCATCCAGGCCGACTTCGAAGCGCGCTATCTCAGCGCGCCGGAGTTTCGGGCCGAGATGGAGGCTCCCATTCCCGGACCCAGGGACGCCGAGATCGTGTGGACCGTGGGGTGTCCGGCCTACCGTTCCGCCTGTGGGGAGCCTCGCGGCCCGTCGATCGTTCAGCCTTCCGGCTTCTCCGAACGCCGGCCGGGCGCCGCCAGCACGCGGTAGAAGCCGCCCGGGTCGCTCTGGCCCGTGGCGCGGGCGGCCGCGAGAGCGTCGGTGATCCGGTCGGCGATGGGCAGGCGGTAATGCACGCTGTCCCAGAAATTGGTCTCGTCGTCCGTCACCGGGTTCGGATAGCGGAAGTCGACCACGGTGGCCCCATGCGCCGCCCCGATCTCGGCGACCTTGGCCTTGCAGGCGTCCAGCAGCGCGCCGGTGCGGCTCTCCGGCCTGGCGAGCAGGATCGAGGGGGCGGGCGGAAACAGCACGAACTTCGTCGTGCTGTCCGGCGTCCGCGCCAGCATCTGCTCAAGCCAGGGCAGGGCCGGGAACGTGAACTCCTTCGGGTCGAAGCGCTCCTGCGGAGCGTTCATGTCGGATACCGCGAAGCGGGCCTCCGACACGATGTGGCCGTGGGCGCGGGCGGCGTCATACTTGGCTTCGTCCGGCGTGAAGACGTCGTATCCGTTGAGCGAGATGATCTGCTTGGGCTTCTTGCGCAGGTAGTTCATGGCCAGCCGCCACGACATCCTCACCGTGCGCAGGTTGAACAGGTAACCCCAGTCGTTCCAGGGGTCGTCGTCGTAGAAGCTCTCCGGGAACGCCATTGGGGTGAGCCGCCGGGACGGCAGGGTCGCCTCCGGCGAGCACCAGTGGGGGTCGACGCCGACGATCAGCAGCTTCGGCCGCGGGGTCTCGCGCAGGAACAGGTCCGCGACCTTGGACTGTTCCCAGGGCGTGGCGGCGTTCATCCCCAGATTGAGAGTGTGCGCCCCGAAGGCGGCGTCCAGCCGGTCCGGCTTGAGCAGGCGGATCGTGGACGTGCCGATGACGGCGCTGTCGAACATGTGGGCCCGCACCACCTGCGGGTAGGAGAAGCGGCGGTTCTCGTCCAGCAGCGCGATCGGCTTGGCGCGCAGCAGGCCGGAGCTGTAGGGGTCGAAGGTCAGGAGGAACAGGCTGAGCAGCGTCAGGCCCAGCGAAAAGACCGTCGCCGACGTCTGGAGCAGGCTGCGCCAAGCGCGCGCCGGGGCGAGACTGGTTCCGTCCATGGGCTCACATCGCCCGCTGGACCAGAAGGATCAAGGTCTCGGCGACGCCGCGGACGCCGCTCTTCAGGCGGGATGCGCATTTATTCGACCGGATGGCGCCGCGGTCACAAAAATATTGACCATTGTCAAAGAAACTTCGAGAGAATGACGGCTCGAATACTGGGAAGGGGCACCGTAAGCTTGGCGTTGGGCTGGTTCAACTCGTCGGCCCGCCGCATCGCCGATAGGCGTAGCCGGCCGCGTCCACGGCGCGGCCGTCCCCAGTGGGCTTGAACTCCATGGCCGACAGGGCTCCCGCCGGCCCCGAGAGGCGCACTGTGATTCTGTCCCCCGCGATCTCGTACCGGGCATCCAGCCGCATGTCGGGCAAGGCCGGCTGAAGCGGCGGCGCGCGGATGACCACCGACTCCGCCGAGAACTCCAGGCCCGCGGGGTTGATGTCGCCCGTCTGCTCCTGCTGGCAGGGGAGGGGCTCCCTCACCCAGCGGCCTTCCAGGAGCCAGTTGCCCTCGGCGGCGAGCGCGGCGCCCGCCAGCAGAACCGCGATGAAAGCGAGCGACGCCGTCCGACGATGATGCGTGTGCCTCATCGGGCTCGGGTAGCGGCGAAGGACGGCGATCCCGTGGCGGAGTTCAGCCCTGCGCCGGGCTTCGCGGCCTCGCCGCGCCGCTGGCGTCGCAGGGACGCGCCTCGAAGCGGCTGGCGATGACGACGCCCGACGGGACGCTCCCGGCGCCACGGCCCGGGAAGTCGACCGCCATCGCGGCCGGATACTGCTCGCGGCCCAACTCGACGAGAACGCGGGCGACGAAACCCGGAAGGCGGGACAGGGCGGTCACTACGCGCATTAGCACTCTCAACATGCGCAAGATCCTAGCGCATCTTGGTAAACCCCGTCCTAAGCTCCCGCGTGATCCGGGTGGGGTGGCGTCCGCGCGACGGCCCAATTGTGGTCCGGCCCAACGACCACGGACGCGCTTGGGCGCGCCCCGGCAGTGAACGCCGCCTTCCTGCGGAGATGAAAAATGCTCGCCCCGGACCACGCGGCCGCGCTGGTGCGCGCCATCTACGTGACGATCCTGAAGAGGGAGCCCGACGCGGAGGGGCCGGCGTGCGCCTCTCGCGCCGTCGCGGCGGGGGCGACGTCCGCAGCGGACCTCGCGGCGCTTCGGGCGCTCGGGCCCGGGTCGAAGAACCGGCTCAGGTCGTCCGGCGCGAGTCCGAGATCCGTGGCCCAGGCTGGCATTTCGGCCTTGATGGCGCTGTGGATCCGCTCGGCCGGACGCCGCGCGGCCGGTTTAGAGCGGGAGGCCGGCCGAAAGTCCTGGCTCGGCTCCGCGCCGGTGAGGCGGCTGATGACCAGCGGCCATGACACGCCCATCTGGTCGTAGCGGGCGCGCGAGGCCGAGCCCATCCGCTCCGTCTCGGCGCGGTCCTCCCAAAGTCGGTCCAGCCCCTTGCGCGATCACGGCCGGCTGCGGCGCGCCAGCCCCGTGTCGCCGTCCAGCGCGAATTTTAGCGGGCCGCCCGGGTCGTCGCAGGTCAGCACCGCCTTGTGGGACAGCATCGCCTCCAGGGTGACGTAGGCATAGTCCTCGTCCCGAGGCGTGTGGACCACCGCGAGGCTCTCGGCGTAGAGCGACACCTACTCGTCCTCGTTCGCCGATCCGCGCCACTCGATGTGGTCGGCGACGCCGAGTCCCTTGCTGCGCTTGACGATGGCGTCGAGATACTGGGCGTTGTCGGGCGCCCCGGGAACACCAGCCGGACATTCGACTTCGTGTGGGCCAACGCCTCCCCGACGAGGTCCTGCCGCTTGAGCGGGCTGATCCGGCTGGGGAAATAGATGTAGTCGCCATAGACCCTGCACTCGTGGCGCTCGGCCAGGGGAGGGGTGTTGTAGCGCTGGAGCCGGCGGCTCACATTCTGGGAGATGGTTTAGACGCCCTTGGTCCGCGCGAAGGCGAGGTTGTCCGCCTTGATGATGGAGTTTCGCGCCGCCTTGCCGACCGGTTAGTGCAGGAGGTCGCTGACGCCCGAATCCCACTCGTCATAGGCCGAGCGGTGCTGGTGCAGCAGCCAGAACACCAGGTTCGGGTGCCTCGCCAGATAGGCCGGGAATTTCAGCCCGATCGCGAGGTCGACGGGGACGCCGTTGAAGTTGGAGGTGTCGGTCAGCGACGCCGCGATCATTTGATCGAGCAGCACCGAAGGCGGATACCACTTGAACGGCAGGGAGACGATTTCGGCCTCGTGGCCGTACTGGACGAGTTGGTCCCGGAGCGAGCGCGCCAGGAGCTCGGCTCCCCCCGTCACGAAGGGCCCTTGCGTCGTGACAAGGGCTATGCGCATCGCGTGTCCGGTGTCCCGCCGCGGGCCGAGCGCCCGGGTTCCTGGTGTGGGTACTCGACCCTCACCCCGAAATCAACGCTCGCGGAAGCCCTTGGCGAACGCCTCCTTGAGAGGATGGATCATGTATTCCAGCGCCGTGCGCTCGCCCGACGGGAACACGACCTCGGCCGGCATGCCGGCCCTGAGGCGTGCCTTCATCTCCTCGGGGATGTCGGTGTCCGACACGGCCACCTGCGCCAGGAAGTAGGGCTGGCGGGAGGCCTCGTCGACCAGACGGTCGCGCGACAGGTTGCGGATCTGGCCCATGATGGTGGGCGTCGTGCGGGAGTGGAAGTTCGGGAAGCGGATCTCGGCGGCCTGGCCGGTCTGGAGCCGGTCGACGTCGGTGACCGGAACCTGCGCCTCCACGACGAGCTGGTCGTCCGTGGGCACGATCTCCAGCAGCGACTCGCCCGGGCGCAGGACCTGCCCGATGGTGCTGATCTTCACGTTCTGGACGATGCCGGCCCGCGGCGCGGTCAGCTCGGTCCGGCGCAGGACGTCCTCGGACACGCGGATTTTCTCGCGCAGGTCGGACATCTTCTGCCGCGTCTCCTGCATGGAGGCCGCCACGTCCTCCTGCAGCTTCTGCTGCAGCTGGTTCACCTGCAGCCGCACTTCATTGATGTTGTTGCGGGCCTTCGACTCGTCGATCTGGTTGCGGCCGATGACGCCGTCGAGGCGGGCCTTCTCGCGCTCCAGCGCGTTGCGGCGGGTCTTGGCCACCAGCCCCTTGTCGGCCAGGTCGCGCACGCCCACGAGCTCGTCATTGATGAAGAAGAGCTGCTGCTCGGCCGCCGCGCCTTCGCGCTTCAGGCCCTCGATCTCGGTCTCAAGCTGGTGCACCCGGCTCTGCAGCACGTCGATCTGACTGCGCAGCGAGTTGCGACGCTCGCGGAACTGGGCGTTCTGGTCGTCGATGATCTTGCGGACGCTGGGCGACGAGGCCCGGCTGTTCAGCTCCTCCGGATACGTCACCTCTGCCGCGACGTCGCGCTCGGCGATGAGGCGGGCCTCCTGGGCGATCACCGCGTCGAGCTGGTTGCGCACCAAGTCGAGGCTGGCGCGGGCCTGCGTGTCGTCAAGGCGGACCAGCACTTCGCCTTCCTGCACGAGCTGGCCTTCCTTGACGTTGATCTGTTTGATCATGCCGCCCTCGAGGTGCTGCATGACCTTGCGGCGCGAATCCAGCGACACCGACGCGTTCGCCACGACGGCGCTGTCGAGCTTGGTGAGCCCGGCCCAGAGGAACAGTCCCCCGATGCAGGTCGCGATCACCACATAGCCGGCGATCGCGATGGTCCGATAGTCGCTGGACGCCGGAGGGGCCTCGATGACGCTCATGGTCTTCTTTCGCTGTCGTTCTTAGGCGGCCGGAGCCGAAGCGGTGCGCATCTCGGGCTGGGCGGCCAGCTTCTCGGCCGGCGCCGCCACCTTGTCGGGCGGGGACGCCACGACGCGCGGACCCATGATGTTGGCCAGCACCTCGTCGCGCGGACCGGCGAGCTGGACGGCGCCTTCGTTCATCACCAGGACATAATCGACCATTCCCAGGATGTTGGTCTTATGGGTGACGATCACCACCGTGCGGCGGGCCTGCCTCATGGCGGCCACGGCCTGCACCAGCGCCTGCTCGCCGACGGAGTCGAGATTGGCGTTGGGCTCGTCGAGCACGATCACCGCCGGCATGCCGTAGATGGCGCGGGCCAGCCCGATGCGCTGGCGCTGGCCGCCCGAGAGGGCCTGCCCGCCGTCGCCGATATGGGTGTTGTAGCCGTCCGGCAGCTTCTGCACGAGGTCGTGCACCCCGGCCAGCGTGGAGGCCCGGATGATGTCGTCCTGCGTCGCCGCCTCGTCGAAGCGGCTGATGTTCTCGGCGATGGTGCCGGAGAACAATTCGACGTCCTGCGGCAGGTAGCCGATATGGCGGCCGAGGTCGTTCGGATCCCAGTGGTTGAGGTCCGCGCCGTCGAGGCGGACCGTGCCGCCCGCGACCGGCCACACGCCGACCATCACCCGCGCCAGGCTCGACTTGCCGGCGGCCGACGCGCCGACCACGCCCAGCACCGCGCCGGCGGGAAGCGTGAGGGAGACGTTGCGCAGCACCAGGGTCTCGCGTCCCGGCGCGCGCGCATGGACGTTCTCCAGCGTGACGGTGCCGGCGGGGGTGGGCAGGCGCAGGCGCTTGGACGGCTCCGGCACCTTCTCCAGCAGGCCGTTGACGCGCCGGTAGGCCTCGCGCATCGAGACGAAGCCCTTCCAGTTGCCGATCGCGATCTCCACCGGGGCCAGCGCCTTGCCGATGATGATCGACGCCGCGATCATCATGCCGGGCGACACCTCGCGCTCGATCACCAGATAGGCGCCGACGCCCAGGATCAGGCTCTGCAGCAGCGTGCGGTTGAACTTGGTGAGGGCGATCAGCACGCCCGCCTTGTTGCTGGCCGCGGCCTGCCAGCCGAGGGTGGCTTCATGGTGCTTCGACCAGCGCGAGCGGAGCGCCTCGATCATGCCCATCGCCTGCAGGACTTCCGCGTTGCGGAACGTCGCCACGGCGTGGTTGTTCGCCGCCATGGCGTTGCGCGACGCCTGGTCGAGGCTGCTCTTGGTGGAGTACTCGTTGGCCAGCGCCAGCCCGAAGGTGATGACGCTGCCGCCGACGGCGAGCCAGCCATAGATCGGGTTCAGCGCGAAGGCCGCGATCACGTAGACGGGCACCCACGGGAAGTCGCAGAACGCCAGCAGGCCGCTGCCCGTGAAGAACTCGCGGATGGTGTCGACGTCGCGCAGCGACTGCACATGCCGCGGGCTCGGCTGGATGATCGTCGCGCGCTGCACGCCGCGGAACACGTCCGGATTGGCGACCTTGTCGAACTTGACGCCGGCCCGGACGAGGATCTTGGACCGCAGCATCTCCAGCGCCGACGACACCGCGTAGACGAACGCCAGGATGACGGTCAGCGCGACCAGGGTGCTCAGGCTGCGGCTGGACAGCACGCGGTCATAGACCTGCAGCATGTAGAGCGGCCCGGCGAGGGCCAGGACGTTGATGAAAAAGCTGAACACGACGGCCGTGGCGAGGGCGGGCCGGGTGGCGCGAAGCGCGGTCTTGATGGCTCCAGGGCCGAGCGGCTTACCACCATGCACTTCGTCAGACATTGCTCACCATGAAAGAATCGCGACATCCGGGCGCTGGCAACACCCCCGGCTAATGACGAGGAACTAGACGACGCGTGGTACCATATTGTGGCAAAGCCTTTAAGAATAAACTTTGCCAATGGATCAACACGCGCAGCGATTCACGGGATGCTGCGTCGCCGGGGCCACTGTTCAAGGCGAAGCCGGCGCGGCGGCGGAACCCGTTCAACTCCAGGTTCGCCGACCGGTCACTCCGACCTTTGAGGGTGGGCTCCGGATAGCACGCCGAGGTCGGAAATGAAACCCGAGGCCGAGAACTCGTCCTCGATCCTTCGGCGTCCGGCGAGGCCGATGGCGGCCAATGTCCCACGATTAACATAGCATTTGCGCAGGATTTCCGCCGCCGCCGCCACCTCCGGCTGGGCCCAGCGGCCCTCTTCGACGTCGTGGCGCTGCTGTCGGTCCTCCACCGGCACGAGAACGTAGGGCACCGGGAATCCGACCTGCGCGTCGACGAACTCCGCCGTGGCGGACCAGTTGGTGGCCAGCACGGGGACGCCCTGGTGCATCGCCTCGGCCAGGGTCAGGCCGAACCCTTCCGAGCGGTGCAGCGAGGCGTAGAGGTCGAGCGACGCCATCCACGCCAGCGTCCGCTCGCGCGACCAGTCCTCGCAAAACAGTTCCGCCCGCGCGCCCATTGCGCTGATTCGACTCTGCAAATGCTCCCAGGCCTGGCGGTCGTAGTCGGCCGAGCGGGTCTTGATCGACAGGAGAACGTCGTCCTTCAGGCCGAAGGCCGCCTCGAAGGCCTGGATAAGATCCCAGGGATTCTTGCGAGCCTCGGTCGAGGCGATGTCGAAGGCGAACCCGATCTTGAAAGGCCCCACGGGCTGCTGGCGCTCCAGGCTCGGCTCCAACGCCAGCGGATAGCGCAGGCGGCGCACCTGGCGGCCGGTGGACCGGGCGATCGCCTCGGCGGCGAAATGGGTCGGCGCCGCGATCTCGTGGACGAAGCGCGCCTGCTCGACCCAGCTGTCCGGCAGTCGCTCGAGCTCCCAGACCCACACCGCCACCAGCCGCTTCCCCTTCAGCCGCTTGCGTCCGATCGCGGCCAGCGCGCGGGGCATGTTCGGCGGCGTGACGTAGAGCAGGATCGTGCCCGGCCCGAGGGGACAGTCGGCGGCGTCGAGTTCCGGCAGGCTGGCCGGCTGCATCAGGGCCGACGTCAGGTCGATGGCCGCGGCCCCGGGCCCGTGGTCGCGCAAAGAGGCCAGCGCCAGCCGGGCCGTCTGCCCGAGCCCCGAGGGCGATCGAAGCACGCCCGCCACGATCCAGGGCGGCCCCGCCTTGGCGGGGGCGGACGGATCGGGCCGGGGCGCGACCGCCGCACTCAGCCAGGCATAGGCCGTGCGGCGCTGCCGGGCGGGCAGACGGCGCCACAGCTCATGCACGAAGTGGGCAAGGGTCATGCCGGCCGACCGGAGCCGAGGACGGCGTCGAACGCGCCGACGGTGCGCCGCGCCGCCTCCGCCCAGGTGTATTGCGTCGCCGCGCGGGAGCGCCGGTCGCGGTCTTCCGGCGTCTCGCCCACGGAAGCGTCGCAGAGCCTCGCCAGCGCCTGCGACCATGCATCAACGTCCATCGCGTCCACCGTGATCGCGTGTCCGAAAGCGGCTTCTTCCGTTGCGGCTCCACTGGAGACGGCCACCTGCGTTCCGCAGGCCAAGGCCTCGCTGACAGGCATGCCATAGCCCTCGTAAACGGAGGGATAAACAAATCCGGCGGCGGATTGATAAAGGCGCCGCAGCGTCTGCTGGTCGACATAGCCCGTGAGGAGGAGCTGCCCGGAGCGTCGCAGGGCCTCGGAGGCGGCCGGCAGGTCGAGGTCTCCCCAGCCGAGCTTGCCCGTCAGCACGAGCGGCCAGCGGGCCCGCGTCGCCTCGGGCAGCCGCGAATAGGCCTGCACCAGCGTCTTGAAGTTCTTGCGCGGCTCCAGCGTGGCGACGCTAAGCAGATAGCGGCCCTTCTGCAGCCCCAGGGGCGCGGGCTCCTCCTCGCCCTGCAGCCCATAGGCCTCGTCGACGGCGGGCGGGACGATGCGGATGCGCTCGGCCGCGACGCCGAGCAGGCTCATCAGCTCATCGGCGGAGAACTGCGAGATGGTCACGAAGAGCGGCGCCGTCTCGACGCGGCGCAGGCCCGCCTCGAACCACAGCACGCGCTCCTTCGGATGCATCTGCGAGAAGCGGAGCGGGGACATGTCGTAGATGACCGGGATCGCCTGGCCGCTCAGCTTGCGATCCGGGAAAAAATTCAGCGCATGGACGACGTCGAAGGGCCTCGTACCCTGCGCCGCATCGATGAGGAAGTCCGCGCCGCGCACCGCCAGATATTTCGCCCGGGCGATCTGGTGGGACAGGCCCCGCGCCGGCTCGGCGGGCTTCAGGTCCTGGCCGACGCCGGGCGCCACCTTTACGGGCCGGAAGCCCTCGACGAAGTTCGCCAGCCTCTTGGCGCGGCGTCCGGTCCAGGCGAAGAGATCGAGGTCCGTCTCCTGCAATTCGGAGAGGCCTCGCGCGATGCCCATCGTGTAGTTGCCGATCCCCGTCAGTGGAAATCGCGTGGCGACGACGTCGATGGCGATTCGAGGGTGGGACATCGGGTTCCGATCGGGTTGCACCCCGGGTGTTTACAAAGTCGATCCTGCCCCGCCAACCCCGCAGGGCGCCTTATTGACAGCAGGGCGCCTTCTCCTCTTTGCACTGCGCCGGGCGTCGGCCCTTTCGTACTGCTGTTCCAGGAGAAGGCCTTGCCCGGTGTCGGTCGTTTCGTGCTTCGTGTTCCAGTCGTGCGCGCGCTCGATACCCGGATGCTCGCCGCCTGGTTCTCACCCCAGACGATCGTCGACGTCCAGTCGCTCAACCGGCTCCTGGAGCTCGACCGGCGTGTCGCCGAGGAATCCGACCGGTCCGGCCACGTGTCGCGCATGAAGTGCGACGTCGACGATGGCGTGACGGCGCTCAACCGCCGACTCGAGCGCGTGAGGACGGCAGGCTCATCGCGATCGAGGGAAGCACGGCCGAGCTGATGGACCGCGTCGAGCGCGAGTCCGCCCGCGCCCGCCGCGCCTATTCCGACCTGTCCGCCCGCTTCGCGAACCTTACGGCCGCCATGCGCGACGGCGGCGCGGAGAACGAGACCGCCAAGCCGGCCCCCGACGCGCAGGACGCGGCGCTCTCGCCTCTGCTGTCACGCTTCTACGCGACCTTCGAGGACCGCTTCCGGGGCTCGCGCGAGGAGGTTCGGGACCGCGTCGCGGCCCTGCTGCCGGAGGTGCGCGAGACCCTCGATCGCCTCGGCGGCGGACGGGTCGTCGATCTGGGCTGCGGCAGGGGCGAGTGGCTGGAGGTCGTCCAGCAGGCCGGATACGACGTTCTCGGCGTCGACAACAACGAGGCGCAGCTCGGCTCCGCGAGGGAGCGCGGCCTCCCTGTGCTCAGGGCCGACGCCCTGGAGTGGCTGTGCGCCCAGCCGGACGGCTCGATCGCGGTCGCGACCGCGTTCCACCTCGTCGAGCACCTGCCATTCCCGGTGCTGGTCCGCTTCTGCCTGGAGATGCAGCGCGTGCTCGCGCCCGGCGGCTCGCTGCTCTTCGAGACCCCCAATCCGGAGAACGTGCTCGTTGGGGCGTGGAGCTTCCATCTCGACCCGACGCACCAGAAGCCCTTGCCGCCCGAACTGCTGGAATGCCTCCTGGACACGGTCGGCTTCGAGGCGGTCAGGGTGCGGATGCTGCACCCGCACCCCTGGCGCCAGGGCTTTCTCAGCAAGGGCGGTCTGCCGCCCGAGGTCGTCGAACTGCTGTTCGGCCCGCTCGACTACGCCGTGGTGGCGAGCAAGCCGCGCTGACGTTTGTACAAAAAACCCGGCGCGATGGGACGCGCCGGGCTGGAGCATGCTGCGAAAAGGTGGAGACCGGCTTTTCGCGCCAAAGCATGCGACCACCAGGAAACGAGCGAATGCTGTGTTTCCGTCGAAACACAGCATGCTTTGAACCGCCAGATCGGATCGGACCGGTCAGAACCGGAAGCCGCCGCTCTTCAGTCGCCGCGCGTCAGCCTCCGCCATCATGACGACGAGTTCCTCGAGCGAGGTCTTGGGCGCCCAGCCGAGCTTCTCCTTCGCCTTGGACGGGTCTCCGATGAGGAGGTCCACCTCGGCCGGCCGGAAGAAGCGCGGGTCCACCGCCACCACGGTCTTGCCGGTGGCCGGGTCGAACGCCTTCGTGTTCTCCCCTTCGCCTTCCCAGGCGAGCTTGACGCCGAGCGCCTCGGCGGTCAGCTCGACGAAGCGGCGCACCGTCGTGGTCCGGTTGGTGGCCAGCACGAAGTCGTCGGGCGCGTCGGTCTGGAGCATGCGGGCCATGCCGTCCACATAGTCCCCGGCGAAGCCCCAGTCGCGCTTGGCGTCCATGTTGCCGAGCTGCAGGGTCTCGCCGCTGCCCGCCGCGATGCCCGCCATCGTGGAGGTGATCTTGCGGGTCACGAACTCGCGCCCGCGCAGGGGAGATTCGTGGTTGAACAGGATGCCGGAGCAGGCGTGGATGCCGTAGCTCTCGCGGTAGTTCACCGTGATCCAGTGGGCGTAGAGCTTGGCCACGCCGTAGGGGCTGCGCGGATAGAAGGACGTGTCCTCCTTCTGCGGGACGGCCTGGACCTTGCCGAACATCTCGGAGGTGGACGCCTGGTAGAAGCGGATCTTGGGATCCACGATGCGGATCGCCTCGAGGATCTTGGTCACGCCCAGCGCGTCGATCTCGCCCGTGTAGATCGGCTGCTCGAAGGATGTGCCGACGAAGCTCTGCGCCCCCAGATTGTAGATCTCGGCGGGCCTCGTTTTCTCGATGCAGCGCAGGATGTTGCCGAACTCGAAGAGGTCGAATTCCATGAATTCGATCTCGTTCTCGACCCCGAGCTCCGCCAGCCGTCCCCGGTTGACGCTGGCGGACCGCCGGTAGGCGCCCACGACCCTGTAGCCCTGCTCCAGGAGGCGCTTGGCCAGGTAGGCCCCGTCCTGTCCCGTGATACCCGTCACCAGGGCTGTCTTCGCCATCGAGGCCTCCAAGGTTGCGGCCACCGGCCATGTCTGAGCTGCTGCGATATTTGCACTCGCCCGGCGCGTCAAGTAAGCTTGCAACCTGCGGGCGACGTCATTCCTTCGAGATCAGGCCACGAATTCGCGGATGGGCGAGCTTGTTGGACGCCCACCGCCATGTGAAATCTGATGAAACTTGTCGTCCTCACGAATGACTTTCCGTACTTCGTCGCGCATCGGCTGCACGTCGCCCAGGCGGCGGCGAACGCCGGCTGGACCGTGACGGTGATCGGCCCGCAGAGCCAGCCGATTCCACCGGAGCTGGCGGCCTGCGGATTCGACATCTCCGTCCTTCCTTTGGTGCGCTCGAAGCTGGATCCGGCGGCCGACCTCAACTATGTCCGCGGCCTCGTGGCGGCGCTCGGCCGGATCCGGCCGGACGTCGTCCACGCGATCACGATCAAGCCCGTTCTGCTCGGCGGAATGGCGCTCCAGGCCGCGCGTCTGGCGCTTGGCCGCCGCTTCGGCTTCGTCGCGACGATACCGGGGCTGGGCCTCGTCTTCTCCACGTCCGCGGGGGCGTCGCGCCTGGGACGCCTGCGGCGCCTCGCCGTGGAGGCGCTCTATCGCGCCGCGCTCGCCTATCCGGGCGTGCGGGTGACCTTCGAGACGCAGTCCGATCGCGCCTTTTTCATGGAGCGCTTCGGACTGCCCGCCGACCGCGCGATCCTGCTGGCCGGCACGGGCGTCGATCTCTCGCGCTTCGTGCCGGGGAGGCCTCCCGCTGCGCCGATGCGGGTGCTGTTCGCGGGGCGGCTGCTCCATTCCAAGGGCGTCGACACCTTTTGCGAGGCGGCCCGTCTGGCCCGTTCGCAGGGCCTCAACGTCGAATGGCTGATCGCCGGCTGGCGGGACGGCGGCAGCGCCGACGCGCTCTCCGAGGACGACATCGAGGCGCTTCGCCGAAGCTCCGACGTCACTTTCCTGGGCCATGTGGCGGACATGCCCGCCCTCCTGGCCGGCGTGCACGTGCTGGCGCTGCCCACCCGCTATCCCGAGGGCGTGCCGCGGATCCTCATCGAGGCGGCGGCCTGCGGCGTGGCGATCGTCGTGCCGGACTTTCCCGGCGCGCGCCGTCTCGTGGACCACGAGGTCTCCGGCCTGCTGATCGACGACGACGCCGGCGCGCCGGCGGGCGGGCCCACGCCCGCCGCCGTCTCGCTGGCGCAGGCCATCGCCCGGCTGGCCGGCGACCCTGGACTGCGCGCCCGCCTGGCCGCCGCCGCCCAGCGTCGCGTGCTGCGCGACGGCTACGGCGCCCCGGAGATCCAGACCCGGTTCCTCGAAATCTTCGCCGATTCGGCTGGCCGGCCCGCCCCGTCGGCGGCTGGCGGCGTCGCCCATCCTGCGCGCGCGCTCGACGTCGCAGCGCCGGCCGAGCGGTCTTGACCATGTCCTCGCGCCAAGACCACGAGCGGAACGACCACGAGCCGAAAGACCACGGGCGCCAAGACCACGGGCGCCAAGAGGACGAACGCCCCGACGTTGAGCCCGCCAAGGGTGGAGTCCGCGCCGCCGCGTTCGACCGGCAGGCCGCTCTGGCGCTTCTCGGCTCCTGGGTCGCCGTTCTGAGGCGCTGGCGCGACAAGGCGCTGCCCCATGCGGCGACGGCGGCCGGCAAGGCGGCGCAGGCGCTCCGGGACGGCTCGCCCATGGCCGCGGCGGCCATCGGCAGGGTCGCGTCGCTGCTGCCGAACAGGGTCGGGACCGCGGAGCCCGAGCCGCCGCCGCCGGATGATCCGGAGCTGATCGACATTCTGGCCGGACTCGACGCCATGCCGCCCGGCAGGCGGGATGAGGTGGCCCTGATGGTGCTCGATCTCTGGGAGGCCTTCACCAAGGAGTTCGGCGGCGTCAGCGCCTTCGTCAGCCAGTCCGTCGACGCCAGGCAGGCCTATGTGGCTCGCCTCCAGGCGTCCGCCGGCCGGATGGCCGCCACGCGCGGAACCGAGCGGGAGCATTTCTACTATTCCGTCGTGATCGTGGCGCACTACCTCGACGCCTGGTCCCAGGCCGCCACCGAAGAGGCCCATACCCGTTCGCCGGCGCAGGTCGACCGGCTCGGCGCCCAGTTCACCGCCCTCGTCGAACGCGGCCGCACCATCCGGACGCTCCGGACCGGGCCGGCCGGGTCGCCCGCGTCGGCCAGGAAGTCGTGACCAGGGCGGCCGGAGCCGAATGGCGCTGGTCAGGCTGGAACAAACGGAACTGACCCCCACGAACGTCGTTTCCAGTGCACTCGAACAGGCAAGGAGACGACGATGGCAACGGATCAGAACTGGCAGGGCGGCGGGTCCAAGGGTGGAGCCGAGAGCGCCTCCGGCGCCGCGGGCTCGGTCAGCGAATTCGCTTCGAAGGCGGCCGACACGGCCCGGCAGGCCGTGAGCCAGGCGAGCGACGCCATCAAGGGCGCGACGCCCAAGGACGCGGCGCGCATCGCCCAGCAGGGCGGCGAATACGCCTACAACACGGTGACGTCGCATCCGGTCGCGACGGCGGCGCTCGGGGCCCTGGCCGCCTACCTCATCTTCGGCCGTGGCGGCTCGAACGACTACTACCAGCGCGACATCGACAAGCAGTACCGCCGGGCGCGCGACACGGTCAGCGACTACGCCGACCGCGCCCGCAACCAGTGGGGCGGCTACGACGTCTCGGACGCCATGTCGATGGGCCGGGACTATGCGTCCCGGATCGGCAACCAGGCCGCTCACGAGCCGCTCGCGGCCGCGGTCGGCGTGGGGCTTCTGGCCTGGATGGTGGGCTCGTTCCTGTCCAGCAACCGCTGAAGAGAGCCGGATCGGAGAAACAACCCAGGGCGGCGGCGACGCCGCCCTGGTTCGTTAAACGGCCGTTGAGACGCGATCCTGTTTACCGCGACGGAACAAATCGCCCACGCGCGCGTTCCAACCAGTTGCGTCACCGGCGCAACGATCAGGGCAGGCGGGCGAAATGACCGGAGCGCCGGACTCACGGACGGCAATCGGCGACGATCAGTATCGTCGACTTGTGGAGGGCGTTAAGGATTACGCCATCTACATGCTTGACCGGAGCGGCGTGGTCCGCACCTGGAACGCCGGCGCGAAGCGCTTCAAGGGCTACGAGGCCGGCGAGATCATCGGCCGGCATTTCTCCGTGTTCTTCACCGAAGAGGACCGCCTTGCGGGGCTGCCCGATCGCGTGCTCCAGGCGGCGCGCGAACAGGGCCAGTCCGAGCAGGAGGGCTGGCGCATCCGCAAGGACGGAGCACGGTTCTGGGCCCACGCGATCGTCGACCCCCTCTACGACGACGACGGCGAGGTGATCGGCTTCGCCAAGGTCACGCGCGACATCAGCGACCGGCTCGCCGCCCGCGAGAAGCTGCGCGAGAGCGAGGAGCGGTTCAAGCTGCTCGTCCAGAGCGTCACCGACTACGCCATCTACATGCTGGACCCGCAGGGCGTCGTGACCAATTGGAACATGGGCGCGGCGCGGCTGAAGGGCTTCCAGGAGCACGAGATCGTCGGGCGCCATTTCTCCACCTTCTACACCGACGAGGACCGCGCCGCCGGCAAGCCCGCGCTTGCGCTCGACATGGCCGCCCGGCATGGACGCTACGAGCAGGAAGGCTGGCGCGTCCGCAAGGACGGATCCCGCTTTTGGGCGAACGTGGTGATCGATCCGATCCGCAGCGACCAGGGCGAGATGCTCGGCTACGCCAAGATCACCCGCGACATCTCCGAGCGGAAGGCGGCCCAGGAAGAGGTCGAGAGGGCGCGCGCGGAGGCTCACCACGTGCAGAAGATGGCCGCGATCGCGCAGCTCGCGTCCGGCATCGCGCATGATTTCAACAATCTCCTGACTGTCGTGATGGGCAATCTCGACCTGCTGAAGCGCGCCCGGGAGGAACGCCGGTCCAAGCTCATCGATGGCGCCCTGCACGCCGTCGAGCAGGCCCGCAAGCTCACCGGCAAGCTGTTGGCCTTCAGCCGAAGCCAGCCGATGTTTCCCGACGCCGTCGACCTCAACGCCCTCATCGCCGGGATGGACGACATGCTCTCCCAGTCGCTGCGGGGCGACATCCGGCTGGAGTTCGACCTCGCCGACCAGCTCTGGCCCGTCGAGGTGGACGTCTCCCAGATCCAGGTCGCGCTCATCAACCTCGCCGTCAATGCGCGGGACGCGATGCCCCATGGCGGAGCGTTCCGGATCAAGACCGAGAACCTCGTGATGGGGCATGGCCGGCTCAGCCATGCCGTGGCGGTCAGCATCTCCGATGACGGCGCCGGAATCGACGCCGACCTGCTTCCCCGGGTGTTCGAGCCCTTCTTCACCACCAAGGAGGTGGGCCGCGGCGTCGGGCTGGGCCTGTCCCAGGTCTATGGCTTCGCCCAGCAGTCGGGCGGGAGCGTGGACATCCGCAGCGAGGTGGGCAGGGGCACGACGGTCACGCTTTACCTTCCCAAGGCGGCCTCGGCGGAGAACCCTGCGGCCGGGGAGGCCGCCCGGAGCGGCGAGATCGACGGCCGGGGCCTGAAGATCCTGCTCGTCGAGGACAATCTCCACGTGGCCGAAGTGGCCGCCGCGCTCCTGACGGAACGGGGCCACGCCGTCGAGGCGGCGGTGAACGCCGAGGAGGCGCTTCAATTCCTGGCGCGCGCGCCAGATTTCGACCTCGTCTTCTCGGACCTGGTCATGCCCGGCGAACTGGATGGCCTGGCGCTCGCCCGCCAGGTGCGCTCGACCTGGCCGACGATGCCGGTCCTGCTCGCGACGGGCTACAGCGACGCGGCGAGCCGGGCCAAGGCCGAGGGCTTCGCCCTGATCACCAAGCCCTACCGTCCCGAGACGCTCGCATCGGCGATCCAGCAGGTCGTCTCGCAGGCGGGGGCGGCCGTGTCCTCCCAGGAGGCCTCCAACGTCGTCGCGCTCGCCCGCCCCGGGGCATGACCGGCCGCGCCGCCGCTGAACCAACGTTTTTCGCGCGATCTTCAGCGCGGCCGTGACTTGGCCTTAGTTCCTGGCACAATAAGCGCCTGGTCGGCTGAGGCGGGGCAATGGGCAGACCTCTCGCGATCCTTCTGGTCGAGGACGAGCCTTTCGTGACCCTCACGGTCGCCGAAATGCTCGGCGACATGGGCCATTCCGTCATCAAGGCGCAGGACGGGGCGGCTGGCCTGGAGGCTTTCGAGCGGCATCCCGGCATCGATCTCCTCATCACCGATATCGGGCTGCCGCGCATGCGCGGCGACGCTCTGGCGGCCCGATGCCGCGAGACGAGGCCGGACCTGCCCGTCATCTTCATCACCGGCTATCCGGCGGCGGACGAGATCGAGACGCAGCGCACGGTCTTCGTGGGCAAGCCCTTCCACACCGCCGAGCTGATCTCCGCGATCCTGGAGATCCGGCCCTTGAAGCCGGGCCAGACCCTGGCCGGGCGACGCGAGGCGATCCGGCGCGTCCTGCGCGAAACGCTCGCGACCGTCATGCGCTGAGCCGCGCCCGCATTCATGCGCTCCAGGCATCGGAGCCCTGTTTCCAGGAGTCTGCCGAACAAAACGGCGGTTGGGCCGTTCAACCCCCATGATCTCTGAAAATATCAGCCGGATTAAAGCGATGTCGTTGGCGCCCTGGGACGAGAACGCCCGCATCGCCGCGCTTCGCTCCTATGGCATCCTCGACACGCCCCGGGAGCCGGAATTCGACGACCTCGTGAATCTGGCGGCGTCGTTGTTCTCGTGTCCCATCGCGGTCATCACCCTGATCGAGGACAAGCGCCAGTGGTTCAAGGCCGAGGTGGGCCTGGGAATCCGGGAGACCCCGCTCGACGTCTCGATCTGTTCGCACGTGCTGCTGCGCAACGATCCTCTCGTCGTCGACGACCTCGCGGCCGACCCCCGCTTCACCTGCAATCCCCTGGTCACCGGGGCGCCGAACCTCAAATTCTACGCGGGCGTGCCCCTCGCAACGGCCGACGGCGTTCCGCTGGGATCGCTCTGCATCCTCGACTTCAAGTCCCGCACCCTGACCCCCGAGCAGGTCGGCGTGCTGCAGGCGCTGGCGCGCCAGGCGATGGGCCACATCGAGCTGCGTCGCGCCGTCCGGCTGCGCGACGAGGCGCTGGCCGCCGCCGCCGACGCCGAGAAGCGCCGGGCCCTCCTGATCCGCGAACTGCACCACCGGGTGCGCAACATGCTGGCTCTTCTCAGCGGCATGCTCACCGTCACCGCCAAGTCGCGGGGCGAGGACAAGCCGTTCCGCCGCATCTTCTCGCAGCGGATCGCTTCCCTGTCGGCCACCCATGCGCTGCTGACCGACGACTACTGGCAGACGGCGCGGGTCCAGGCCCTCATCGAAAACGAGATCGCGGCGTTGGGGCCCGAACTGCGGCGGCGCTTCACGATCGAGGGCCCGCCGGTGGACCTGGCCGCGGATCTTGCGGTTCCGCTGGGGATGGCTTTTCATGAGCTTGTCGTCAACGCCGTCGAGCATGGCGGCCTGGCGAAGGGAGAAGGCAAGGTCCATGTCGCCTGGCGCCTCGCAGAGGGCGAGGGCAAGCGCCTCGTCGACGTCGAGTGGCTGGAGGAGGGGGGCTCCGAAGTCGTTCCCCCGTCCAAGCGCGGCGTCGGCCTGGAGATGCTCCAGCAAGTGCTCCGGATGCAGGCGAGAGCCGAGACGAGCGTCGAGTTCCGCCCAGCCGGGCTCTATTTCCGGATGAGGGCGCCTCTGATCGAGACGAGACTGGTGCCGAGTTTCGAAAACGAGTGACCGCCGCGTCGGAACGAACCACCGCCGCGCCGGTTGAGGGGCCTGCCGCGTTCGCCGGAGGCGGATGCATAGACCATGCGTTGAACTTCATGGAACAGGGAGTTTTCAGATGAGCCGCGGCTTTCCATCGATGACGGCGCTCTTGGGTCTGCTGGCGGTCGCCGGCTACCAGAACAGGGACAAGCTGGGCGAGCTTCTCGGAGGCCTGCAGAACCGGGCCGGCCAGGGAGGCATGGGCCAGGGAGGCATGGGCCAGGGAGGCATGGGCCAGGGAGGCGTGGACCAGCCGGGCATGGGTCAGCCGGGCATGGGTCAATCCGGCATGGGCCAGGGCGGAGGGCTGGGCGGACTGCTCGGCGGCCTCACGGGCCAAGGCGGCGGTTTCGGCGGCGGGCAGGGCGGCGGCCTGGGCGGCCTTCTGGGCGGGCTCGGGGGCGCCGGCGTCGGTGGCCTCCTGAGCGGCGGCCTGAGCGACCTGCTGGAGCGCTTCAACCAGAGCGGGCACGGCCAGACCGCCCAGTCCTGGGTCCAGCCCGGGCCGAACCAGCCCATCGCTCCCGACCAGTTGGAGCAGGCGATCGGGCCTGACGTGCTCAGCACCCTGACGCAGCAGACAGGCCTGTCCCGGGAAGAGTTGCTGGCGCGCCTGTCGCGGGAGCTTCCCGAAGCCGTCGACAAATACACCCCCGACGGTCAGCTGCCGCAAGGCTGACCTGGGCTTGCATCCTTGAAGCCGCCTCGCCCTTCCGGGCGGGGCGGCTTCGTCGCGTCAGCCGCCGCCGTCGATACCAGCTGCGGTTCGAGGCGCCACCTCGCTCCGTCATCCCCGGCGCGCCGCAGGCGCGGGAAGGGAATCCAGGAAGGCCGGGCGAGAGGCGCTTGTCCCAACCCGCCTGGATCCCCTTCCCCTCCGCCGCTCTGCGGCTCCGGCGGGGAATGACCGATCGATTGACGAGCGTGCGGCGTCCGGCCAGCGACGCAACCCAATCGCGTGTCGCCCGTTCCGCTCAGTGGGTGGGATCGGAACGCAGCGGATGGACGCGCAAGACGGATCTGCGGAAGACGAGCGCAGCGCGCGCGACCGTGAGCCGCGCTTTCCTCCCGCAAGCCCCGGAGAGCGTCCGCTCGCCATATGCCTGTTCACCGACAGCCGCGCTCCGTCCGGCGTCGGCGAGCACATGCTCACGCTGGTCCGCCACCTGCGCGCGGCTTGCCGGTTGAGCGTCGTCGGCATGCGCAGCGCCGAGAGCCGGCGGCTGCTGCGCCGGGCCGAGGCCCTGGGCTGCGACACGCTGGCCATGCCGCGCTGGGAACTGCCCGAGAGCTTAGCCGAACTGGGTCGCTTCCTCGCCGCGCAGCGGCCGGACATCATGCATATCCATGCCGGCGTCGGCTGGGAGGGGCTGCCCGCGGCCTACGCGGCCCGCTCCGCCGGCGTGCCGGCGATCATCCGCACTGAGCATCTGCCCTATCTGCTCACCGACGAGCGGCAAAGGCGCTGGCACGCCGAGAACCTGCCCCTTCTGCAAGCCCTGGTCTGCGTGTCCGACAGCTCCCGGCGGTCCTACGAGGCCGAGGGCGCGCCGCCGTCGCTGCTGCATGTGATCAGGAACGGGGTGGACCCTTCGCCGCCCACCGCAAGCCGGGACGAGACCCGCCGGCGGCTCGGCGTCCCCGGCGGCGTCCCGCTGCTCCTCACCGTGGCGCGCCTGGCGGCGCAGAAGGGGCACGCCGATCTGCTTGCGGCCGCGCCTCTCGTCCTGGCCGCCTGTCCCGATGCGCGCTTCGCCTGGGTCGGCGCGGGCCCGCTGGAGTCGGCCCTGGCGGCTGACGTCGAAGCGGCGGGGCTTTCCCACGCCATCCTGCGGCTCGGGCGCAGGGACGACGTGCCGGACCTGATGGCCGCGTCCGACCTCCTCGTTCTGCCCTCGCTCTTCGAGGGCCTGCCGCTCGTCCTGCTGGAGGCCATGGCGGCCGGCCTGCCGGCGCTCGCGACGCGCGTCCCGGGATCCGCCGACGCGGTCCGCGACGGGGAGAGCGGCGTCCTGGTCCCGCCGGGCGATCCGCCCGCTCTCGCGGCCGCCATCATCGCGCTGTTGCGGGATCCGGCGCGCCGCGCAGCGCTGGCCTCCTCCGCCAGACGGCGTTTCGAGGCCGATTTCACCGCCGCCCGCATGGCGCGCGAGACGCTGGCGCTCTATCGGCGCCTCTTGTCCGTCGCGCGCGCCGACGCCCGGCTCGCACCGACCCCTTCCAGCATGGAGACGTCATGACCTGTCGCATCGGGTTCATCGGCGCGGGCGGCATCGCCGGCCGCCACATCGGCAACCTCTCGGGGTTCGACGACGTCCGCATCGTCGCCGTCGCGGACCCCGCCGCCGACAGAGCGGGAGAGGCCGCCGCCCGCTGCGGCGCGCGCGCTTATTCCGACCACCGCGCCATGCTGGACGCCGAGCGGCTGGACGCCTGCTATGTCTGCGTGCCGCCCTTCGCCCATGGCGCGCCCGAGCATGACCTGCTGGACCGCGGCATCCCGTTCTTCATCGAAAAGCCGCTCGCCGCCGACGGCGAAGTCGCCGAGGCGATCGGCGCGCGGGTGGCGCAGGCGAGGCTCGTCACGGCCGTGGGCTACCACTGGCGCTATCTCGACACCACCGAAGAGGCCCGCGAGCGGCTCGCCGCCCGGCCCGCCCGGCTGGTGAACGGCTACTGGCTCGATTCGACGCCGCCTCCGGCCTGGTGGTCCAGGCAGGACCAGTCCGGCGGCCAGATGGTGGAGCAGACGACCCACATCCTGGATCTCGCCCGCCTTCTGGTCGGCCCGGTTGAGGAGGTCTTCGCCTTTGGCGGGCGCACGCCCCGCGCAGACCACCCCGACTGCGACGTCGACGAGGCGTCCACGGCCTCGCTGCGGTTCCGCTCCGGCGCGGTGGGGGCGGTGTCCTCGACCTGCCTGCTGCGCTGGCCGCACCGCATTGGCCTCAACCTGTTCAGCGACGGCATGGCGATCGAGCTCACCGAGTTCGAGATCATGGTCGATGTCGGGGAGGGACGGCCGGTGCGCGGCGCGCAGGGCGATCCCTTCGCGCGGGAGGACCGCGACTTCATCGACGCCGTCATGGGGCGCGAAAACCGCATCCGCGCGCCCTACGCCGAGGCGCTGGAGACGCACCGCCTGGCGGTCGCCGCGGCGCGGTCCGCCCGGGAGCGGCGCCCCATCGCGCTCGGCGGGGCCACGACGGCGGAGGTCTTCCATGGCTGAGGACCGGACCATCCTCTCGCTCGGCGTCGAGGCCCCGGGGCGGGCCTATCATTTCAGCTATGGCGACGGGCCGACGCCCAAAGGCTTCTTCAAGGTCGAGACGCTCTATTCCGGCCTGTCGGCCGGCACGGAGCTCACCTTCCTGAAGGGCACCAATCCCTATCTGTCGTCCCGCTGGGAGAGCCAGTACGGCGTCTTTCTGGACGGCGAGCCGAGCGCCAGCTTCCCGGTCCCGTTCCTGGGCTACATGGAGGTGGGCCGCGTGACGGAGAGCCGCGCCGGCGCGCCGCGCGAGGGCGACGTGGTCGCCATGGCGTATGGCCACAAGAGCGGCCATGTGGCGGACGCCGCGCAGGATTTCCATGTGGTCCTGCCGCCCGGCATGGATCCCATGCTCGGCGTCTTCGTCGCCCAGATGGGCCCGATCTGCGCCAACGGGCTCCTGCACGCCGCTGCCGATCTCTACGGCGCGCAGGCGAGGGGCCTTGGCGACGGCGTCGTCGGCCAGCGCGTGCTCGTCATGGGGGCGGGCACGGTCGGCATGCTGACCGCGCTGTTCGCGCGCCGCTGCGGGGCGCTCGACGTCCTCCTGGTCGATCCGTCGCCGTTCCGCCGCTCGCGGGCCGAGGCGCTGGGCTTCTCCACGCTTGACGAGCCGGACGCCTGGATGCAGGTGAAGGACCGCTGGTTTCACGGCCCCGCCGATCGCGGCGCGGACGTCGCGTTCCAGTGCCGCGCGACGGGCGGAGCGCTCCACCAGTGCCTCAAGGCGCTGCGCCCGCAGGGAACCGTGATCGACCTCGCTTTCTACCAGGGCGGCTCGGAGGAGGTCCGGCTCGGCGAGGAGTTTCACCACAACGGCCTGGCCATCCGCTGCGCCCAGATCGGCCGGGTCCCGCGCGGCCTCGCGCACGCCTGGAACCGGGGCCGGCTGGCGGCGGAGACGCTCGCCTTGCTGGCGGCCGAAGGCGACGCGATCCGCCGCACGCTCATCACCCATGTCGAGCCCTTCGATGCGGCGCCCGCCTTCATGGAGCGGCTCGTGGCCGAGCGGCCGGACTTCCTGCAGGTCGTCTTCGAGTTCGGCCGATGAGCGGCGCGCCCGTCCCGCCGCGGCCCATGCGCATCCTGTTTGTGTTCGCATGGCTCGTCGTGGGAGGCGAGGAGACCGAGGTGCGCCTGCTGGCCCGCAACCTCGATCCGCGCCGCTGGCGCATCGACGTCGTCGCCTGCTTCCGCAAGGAGGGCATGCCCGACCAGTCCGTGGCCCAGCTGAGGGCGCTCGGCGTCGACGTCGACGAGGCGCCCTACGCGCTCTCCTTCGACGACACGGTCGCCTATCTGGCCCGCAAGATGGAGGGCTACGACGTCGTGGTCGCCTGCCAGGCCGTCCCGGACGTCGCGCCGGCGCTGCGGCTCATGGCCAGGCCGCCGCCCTTGATCGAGCATGGCGGCCTCGTCTCCGAGGCGCTGGCCGGCCCGAAGGATCTCACGGCCCGCTATGTCGGCGTCTGCGCCGGCATCCGGGAGGCGGCGGCGTCGCGCATGCCGGGGCGCGAGGACCGCGCGCTGGAGATTCCCAGCATGGTCGATCTTCGCGAGTTCGATCCCGGCGACCGCGGCCGGGCGCGCGCCGCCATGGGCGAGCCCGACGACGCCTTCCTGGTCGGCTGGGTCGGGCGGCTGGACCGCAAGAAGCGGGTCGAAGACTTCCTCCGGGCGGCGGCGATCGTCGCCCGCGCCGCCGCGTCGGCGCGATTCTGGGTCGTGGGCGGCCCGGACGCCTTCATGCCCGACTACGCCGGTGAGCTGCGCGCGCTGGCGGCCGAGCTCGGGCTCTCCGGCCGGCTGCGCTTTCTGGGCGACCGGGCCGACGCGCCCCGGCTGCTGATGTCGCTGGACGCCTTCGTCTGGCTCGCCGAGGGCGAGGGCATGCCGCATGTCGTCGCCGAGGCCGGGGCCGCGAGCCTGCCGGTGGTGGCGACGCCGGACAACGGCGTGCTGCAGCAGATCGCCCATGGCGAGACCGGCCTGCTGGTCGGCCGCCGCGATCCCGAAGGGGTGGCGGACGCGGTCCTGCGGCTCCACGCCGACGCCGCCCTGCGGGCGCGGCTGGGCGCCGCCCTGCGCCGCAAGGTCGAGCGGGACTACAGCGTCGAGGCGGTGCTGCCCCAATGGGAGCGCCTGTTCGACGAGGTGGCGGCGGAAGCCCGCGCCTAGATCCCGGAGCCGCCGGTTTCGCGGCCGGCGACCCGCTTGCGCCATTCCTCCAGCACCGACACGTCGGTCGCCCTCAGGCCCGGCGCGGGCGCGGGCAGGGGCATCCAGCCGGCCAGTTCGCCGTCCGCATAGGCGACCGGGCAGTCATGCTCCGAATCGGCCGCCATCCAGCATTCGCCGCCTGGCTTCAGCCTGCCCCAGCGCGCCACGTCGACCTCGGCCGGGCCCTGCTCGGAGGCCCGCAGCATCACCAGCACCCGGGAGCCGTCCCGCGGCGCCTCGGCCATCGACCGCCACTCGCCATAGGAGCGTTCAGCCATGTCGACCTCCTGATCGTGTCCCGCCGAACGATGCCCGGCGGCGCCGGCGAGCGCAAGCCGGCTGGCTCACGGCGCGGACGGCGGACGGGCGCCGCGGCGTTCGTCGGGCTCCACCACCACGTTCGGGCTCGGCGCCTCGGGCGACGCGGCGTCCAGCGCGGTGGCGAGCCCGCCCTCGGCCACGGCGCGGGCGGTGGCCTGCGGGGTCGCGCCGCTCACCCGCGTGGTCGGCGCCTCGGGCGGCTGCGGCTGCTGCTCTTCCCGGTTGGAGCGCACGACCGCCGGCGTAGCCTCGCCGACGAGCCCGAGCTTCACCGCCTGCTCGGCCATGGCGACGCTGTCGGAGGCCAGCAGCAGCGTGCTCCCGGCCTGGCTCACCGCCATGGCGAGGCGCTCCATGTCCCGCACCCTGGCAGGATCGTGCGACACGTCGCGGATGAACACGGCGAGCACGCGCCCCGGATTCTCCTCCACGATCCTGCGGTAGATCTCCGGGTCGTGCTGTCCGCTGTCGCCGATCAGCACGAAGGGCAGCGTGTCGTAGAGCGCCAGCATGCGCCGGATCAGGTCTTCCTTGTGGCTTCGCGCCTCGCGCGGCAGCGGCGAGGTCCAGCTGACGCCCCATTCGCGCAGGAACAGGATGGGCCCGACCGGGATGTGATGGATCTGGAAGAACTCCTCCAGCACTTCGTAGGTGCCCCAGGGCGCGCGCGAGACATAGAGCATCGGGTTGCCGTCTCGCCCGCTCAGTCCCCCATGCATCGCCTGGTACAGCGCCGCGACCCCCGGAAATGCGATCCGGCTCTCGGCGTCCTCGACGAACAGGCGCCACAGCATCACCAGCTTGTTGGCGATCCCGGTCTGCACGACGGTGTCGTCGATGTCGCTGATCACCACGAAGCGGCAGCGGTCCGGCGGGATGAACACGGACGCCTTCGCGGCGACCCGGGGCTCCTCCAGCTCCAGGTCCACCTCGTGCCAGCTCCGGTCCGGGGCGGGCGGCTCGGCCAGGCGCAGATGGATCCTGAAATAGCCGTCGCGGTCGGTCGTGACCCGCTCCTGCGCGCCGCAGAACCGGGCCGTGACGGCCGCGCCCTCCACCGCTGCGCGCGTGATGCGGCGCAGGACGTTGCGGATCTGCCCCGGAACGCCGCCGCGCCGGTCCTGGCGCGCCTCGTCCGACTGGCGGAACACGCGCCCGATCAGGAAGACTTCGCTGCGCGAGCCGTAGCCCCGGTAGGGCAGAAGCGCGACGCCGCCGCGGCCCTGAGCCCGGGCCACGGGCCGCGCCACGGCGGCCAGCAGCCGGCGCGCCGACCGCCCCATGGCGGCGAGGATGGCGGCCGGGCTCCTCACGTCCTGGCTCCGACGGCGCAAGGCTCGGGCATCGTCACGCTCCGATGATGTGGCCGATGGGCTTCAGCGGCTCGACCCGGTCCGCCACGATCTTCAGGATGGCCAGCAGCGGCACGGCCAGGAACGCGCCGGGGATGCCCCATACGGAATGCCAGAAGAACAGCGACCCGATCACCAGCACCGGGTTGAGCGTGAACCGCCGCGCCAGCAGCATCGGCGTGACCGTCTCGCCCTCGACGACATGGATCAGCAGATAGACCCCGGCCGGAAGCAGCGCATACCACGGCCAGTCGAAACTCAGCACGCCGGCGGCGAAGAAGATCGCGATGCCGGCCATCGGGCCCAGGATCGGGATGTAGTTGAGCAGGAAGGCGGCCGCGCCCCACAGCAGCGGCGTCCCGAGGCCGCAGGCCCACATGGCCAGACCCGTGGCGACGCCCACGAGGGCGTTCATCATCGTGATGGTGAGCAGGTAGCCGGTGATGTTGGTCTCGATCTCGCTGGCGATCTCGACCGCCTGGCGCTTGTCGGAAAAGCTCGGCAGCACCTCCACGAGGCCGCGCAGCAGGCGGTCGCCCGAGGCCAGCAGGAAGAACAGCAGCACCATCGTGGTGAAGAACCGCCCCAGCATGTTCGCCGTGCCTGTGGCCAGGTTCCCGGCGATGCCGGAGCCCTGGTTCACGGTGACCGACTGCCCCTCGGCCGCCCCCGGCCCGGCGCTCGACGTCACGTGCTCGAACTCCTTCAGGGCGTTCTGGACGAAGTCCAGCGGCTGGCGCAGCACGGCCAGCTTCTCCTGCAGGATCGGCAAGGTCTGCGGCAACCTCTCGATCCAGCCCGAGGCCGGCAGCGAGATGGCGAAGGCCACGGCCCCGATCGCGCCGAAGACGACGAGGATGAGCAGCAGCGCCGCCAGCGACTGGGGAACCCGCATGCGCTCGTGCAGGAGCCGCATCGCCGGCCCGAGCAGCAGCTTCAGCACGATCGCCAGCGCGATCGGCAGGATGATGTCCCTGGCGAAGTAGAGCGTGTAAACCACGGCCAGGACGGTCAGAATCAGGACGCCCCATGACCGCACGCCCTGCGGCGCGGCCTCTCCGTGGGCCACCGCCTTGCGGGCCTCGCGGGTCTCCGCCTCGAGGGTCTTTTCGTTCCTGGTCGACGGCGCGACCGCGCCTTGTTCTCTCGTGACCGCCACTGACCGTCTCCCCGTCCTGGACCTCTCTAACGAGGGAGGGCGGTCGTTCGCTCCCCGTCGGCGACGCATGGGCTCGACCGGCGCCCGCGGCAGGCGCCGACGAGGCCCACGTCTGCGGCGACGCTTCAGCCCGCGACGCTGGGCCGCGCGGGCGGGCCCCCAGGGATCCAGGGCGGGAGCGCTGGCCAATCTGGCGTTCGATAGGGTATAGACCCCCCACATCTTGCGGGGACGGCGCCGGGCGTCGCCGCCGGATACACGCCTCGTCCGAAGCCCGAACCGAACCGAGCCACATCGCCCTCCTGGGCCGGAGATAGCACCGATGTCCGTCAGCCACGCGCGCCAGAGCCACATGTCGAACAGCTTCTTCGCCGCATCCCTCGCGGATCGCGACCCGGAGATCGCCGACGCCATCGGCAAGGAACTCGGTCGCCAGCGCGACGAGATCGAGCTGATCGCGTCGGAGAACATCGTCTCGCGCGCCGTGCTGGAGGCGCAGGGCTCGGTGATGACCAACAAATACGCCGAGGGCTATCCGGGCCGGCGCTATTATGGCGGCTGCCAGTTCGTCGACGTCGCCGAGACGCTCGCCATCCAGCGCGCCACGCGCCTGTTCGGCTGCAGGTTCGCCAATGTCCAGCCGAATTCCGGGTCGCAGGCCAACCAGGCGGTGTTCCTCGCGCTCATGAAGCCCGGCGACACCTTCATGGGCCTGGATCTGGCTGCCGGCGGCCATCTCACCCATGGGGCGGCGCCCAACATGTCCGGCAAGTGGTTCAAGGTGGTCAGCTACGGCGTCCGCCCCGAGGACCAGATGGTCGACATGGACGCCGTCGAGCGCCTGGCGCACGAGCATAAGCCCAAGATCATCATCGCCGGCGGCTCGGGCTACTCCCGCCACTGGGACTTCGCCCGCTTCCGCGCGATCTGCGACGCGGTCGGGGCCTATTTCATGGTCGACATCGCCCATTTCGCCGGTCTCGTCGCCGGCGGCGCGCATCCGTCGCCGTTCCCGCATGCGCATGTGGTCACTTCCACGACCCACAAGACGCTGCGCGGCCCGCGCGGCGGCCTGATCCTCACCGACGACGAGGAGCTGGCCAAGAAGATGAACTCGGCCGTGTTCCCCGGCCTGCAGGGCGGCCCGCTGATGCACGTCATCGCCGCCAAGGCGGTGGCCTTCAACGAAGCCCTGGCGCCTGAGTTCAAGGTCTACGCCCACGCCGTGGTCGACAACGCCAAGGTGCTGGCCGACACCGTCAAGGCGGCCGGCTACGACATCGTCACGGGCGGCACCGACAACCACCTGATGCTGGTGGACCTCAGGCCCAAGAGCGTCACCGGCAAGGCCGCCGAAGCCTCGCTCGGGCGCGCCCACATCACCTGCAACAAGAACGGCGTGCCGTTCGACACCGCCAAGCCGACCATCACGTCCGGGATCCGGCTCGGCACGCCGGCCGCGACCTCGCGCGGCTTCGGCGTCGCCGAGTTCAAGCGCGTCGGCGAGCTCGTGGTCGAGACGCTCGACGGCTTGTCGAAGAACGGCGAGGAGAACAACGCCGGCGTGGAGGAGGCCGTGAAGGCCAAGGTCGCCGAGCTGACGCGGCGCTTCCCGATCTACGGATAAGGGTTCGGGCCTGAACCCCTCCACCGTCATCCCCGGCGGCCCGCTCAGCGGGCCGGGAAGGGGATCCAGACGGGGCGGGCCAAGGCTGGATCCCTTTCCGGGCGCGTCGCGCCGCCGGGGATGACGGGCTTTCGAACGGGCCTCATCCTTCGGCGAGTTGCAGAACAATGGACAGGACCTCAAGCCCGTGCGCTGCCCCTATTGCTCCAGCCTCGACACGCAGGTGAAGGATTCCCGGCCGACGGACGACAGCTCCGCCATCCGGCGGCGGCGCGTGTGCCCGGACTGCGGCGGCCGCTTCACCACCTTCGAGCGCGTCCAGCTGCGCGAGCTGATGGTGGTCAAGCGCTCCGGCCGCCGCATTCCGTTCGACCGCGACAAGCTGGTGAGGTCCATCGAGATCGCGCTGCGCAAGCGCCCGGTCGATCCCGACCGGGTCGAGCGCATGATCAACGGCATCGTCCGGCAGCTGGAGAGCCTCGGCGACGGCGAAGTCACCACCGCGGTGATCGGCGAACTCGTCATGGAGGGCCTAAAGGCGCTGGACGACGTGGCCTATGTGCGTTTCGCCTCGGTCTACCGCAATTTCCGCGAGGCCAAGGACTTCGAGGAGCTGCTGGGCGAGCTGACGAGCCCGGACGACGACGGCGCGCCGCCTCCGGCGCGGCGCCCCAGGGCGGGAGCGCGCGAGGCGTCATGACCGCGCCAGCAGGCCGGCCGCGGGCCAGGAGCCCGGGCGAGGCCTTCCCTCCCGACGACGTCGCCACCATGCGCATCGCGCTGGCGCTGGCGCGGCGCGGGCTGGGGAACACCTGGCCCAATCCGGCGGTGGGAGCCGTGGTCTGGACCCCTGGCCCGGACGGCCCCGTGATCCTCGGCCGGGGCTGGACGCAGCCGGGCGGCAGGCCGCACGCCGAGCCCGTCGCGCTGGCGCAGGCCGGGGCGGCGGCGCGTGGCGCGACCCTGTCGGTGACGCTGGAGCCGTGCTCCCATTTCGGCAAGACCGCCCCGTGCAGCCACGCCATCCTCGACGCCGGGATCGCCCGCGTGGTCTCCGCCATCGAGGACCCGGACCCGCGGGTCAACGGGCGCGGCCACATCATGATGCGCGCCCACGGCGTCACGGTGAGCGTCGGCGTTCTCGCCAGCGAGGCGCGGTGGGCCAATCGCGGCTTCATCAAGCGCATCGTCGAGGGCCGCCCCATGGTCACCCTCAAGCTCGCCCGGACGGCCGACGGCTACGCCGCCGCCTGCGCCGGCCCGCGCCTGATGATCACCGGCCCCGAGGCCGCCGCGCGCGTCCACCTGATGCGCGCCCAGCACGACGTCGTGCTGGTGGGGGTCGGGACCGTGCTGGCCGACGACCCGCTCCTGACCTGCCGGTTGCCGGGCCTCGAGCATCGCTCCCCCGTGCGCGTCGTGCTCGACACGACCTTGCGGACGCCGCCCGGCGCCAGGATCGTCGCGACCGCCCGCGAGGTCCCGACCTGGATCGTCGCCGCGCTCGACGCGCCGGGCGCGGCCGAGACCGCGCTGGCGCAGGCCGGCGCGGTGGTCATCCGGGTCCCGCGCGCGCCGGACGGCGCGGGGCTGGACCTGCTCGCCGCGCTCGCCGCCCTGTCGGCGCGGGGCGTCACGCGGGCGTTCTGCGAGGGCGGACCCCGCCTGGCCGAGTCGCTCGCGCTGGCGGGGCAGGTCGACGCCGTCGAAATCCTCACCGGGCCAGACAGGCTCGGCCGGCCCGGCCTGCCGTCGATCGGCCCGGCGCTGGCCCAAATCATCGAACGCGATCCCCAAATGGAGCGGGGCGAGGCGGTCCCGCTCGGTCGCGATGCATGGCGGAGCTACGCCAGGAGGCGCTGATGTTTACCGGTATCGTGACGGATGTGGGCGAACTCGTCCGCGTCGAGGACCACCAGGGCGCGCTGCGGCGCCTCACCATCCACTCCGCCTATGAGGCGGCGGGCATCGATCTGGGCGCGTCGATCGCCTGTTCGGGACCCTGCCTCACCGTCACCGGGATGGGACCCCGGCCGGAAGGCGGGTCTTGGTTCACCGTCGACGCCGCGGCCGAGACGCTGGCCCGCACCACCGTGGGCGGCTGGCGCGCCGGCCGGCCCATCAACCTGGAGCGCTCGCTGCGGATCGGCGACGAACTTGGCGGGCACCTCGTCTCCGGCCATGTCGACGGGGTGGCGGAGGTCGTGGCCCGCGACGACGTGACGGCCGACGAAGGCGAGGGCGGCGCCTGGGGCCCCACGGCCCGGTTCACCATCCGCGCGCCCGCCGGCCTGGCGAAGTTCATCGCCGAGAAGGGCTCGGTGGCCCTGGACGGCGTGTCGCTGACGGTCAACAGCGTCGAGAGCGACCTCTTCTCCGTGTTCCTCATCCCGCACACGCTGCAGGTGACCACGCTCGGCGCGCTCAAGGCCGGCGACCGGCTCAACCTGGAGGTCGACCAGATGGCCCGCTACGCGGCGCGGCTTGCGGAAGCGCGCGAGCAGGGCTACTGACAGCCTCCTCCGCTCAACCCACCGAGACCCGCCATGGCCGCCCCCCGTTTCGCCAGCGCCACCCGTGATGGCGCGCCCACGAAGGGCCGCCTGCTGATCGTCGAGGCCCGTTTCTACGACGACCTCGCCGATGAGCTTCTGGCCGGCGCCAAGGGGGTCGGCGCGGCCGAGGAGATGGACGTCACGGTCCTCACCGTCCCGGGGGCGCTGGAGATTCCGTCCACTATTGCGATCGCGCTGGACGCGGCGGAGGCGGCCGGACAGCCGTACGACGCCGTGGTGGCGCTGGGTTGCGTCATCCGCGGCGAGACGGGCCATTACGACATCGTGGCGGGCGAGAGCTCGCGCGCCCTGATGGACCTTTCCGTCGCCCGGCGCATTCCGCTCGGCAACGGCATCCTGACGGTGGAGAACGACGAACAGGCCTGGGCCCGCGCCCGGGTCTCCGACATGAACAAGGGCGGCGGCGCGGCCGAGGCTGCGCTGGCGGTCCTGCGCATCAAGCGCCGCCTCGCGGCTGGAAGGATCTGATCGGAATGGCCAAGGGCGAAAAACGCTCCGCGGCCCGGCTCGCCGCCGTGCAGACGCTCTACGAGATGGAGCTGTCGGGCAAGGGCGTGCTGGACGCCGTCGCGCAGTTCGAGGCCCACTGGATGGGCCGCGAAGTCGAGGACATGGAGTTCAAGCCGGCCGAGGTGGGCTTCTTCCGCGACCTCGTGTCCGGCGTCGTCCAGGAGCAGCGGCTCATCGACCAGAAGGTGGACGCCGCGCTCGCCAAGGGCTGGCCGCTGAAGCGCATCGAGGCGGTGATGCGCGCCATCCTGCGCGCCGGCGCCTACGAGCTGGTCCGGCGCGCCGACGTGCCGGCGCGCGTCGCCATCACCGAATATGTCGACGTCGCGAACGCCTTCTACGACAGCGAGGAGTCCGGCATGGTCAACGCCGTGCTCGACGCCATCGCCCGCGACGTCCGCGGAGACGAACTGACCAAGCAGCGGGCCCGCTAAGGTCCGCCGTACCCGGCGGTGGGCCCGGGAATGTGGAGGCTGGCGATTTCGACCCCATCACGGCCTTCCGAGGACGATCTCATCGCGCGTTATTTCCGCCCCATGGCCGGGGAGGGGGGCATGGCCCTCCTCGACGACGCGGCGCGCCTGCCGGGCGAGGCGGGGCGCGATCTCGTCCTCAAGGTCGACGCGATCGTGGCAGGCGTGCACTTCTTCCCGGACGATCCGCCGGAGGCGATCGCCTGGAAGGCGCTGGCCGTCAACCTCTCCGACCTGGCCGCCAAGGGCGCCGCGCCGCGGGGCTTCCTGCTGGCTCTGGCGCTCCCCCCGGACTGGACCGAAGAGTGGCTGGCCGCCTTCAGCCGCGGCCTGAACGACGGCGCCGCCGCCACGGGCTGCCCGCTCCTGGGCGGCGACACGGTGAAGACCCCCGGACCGCTGACGATCTCCATCACGGCGCTGGGCTCCGTCCCGGCAGGACGCATGCCGGTGCGCATGGCGGCGCACGAGGGCGACGCGATCCTGGTCTCCGGCGCCATCGGCGACGCCGCGCTCGGCCTGGCGCTGCGGCTCGACGCCGCCCAGCCCTGGGCCGCCGCGCTCGATTCCGGCCAGCGGGCGCATCTTCTCGACCGCTATCTGCGGCCGCAGCCCCGCTTGGCGCTCGCCCCGGCGCTGCTCGCCCATGCGCGGGCCAGCATGGACGTCTCGGACGGACTCGTCGGCGACCTGCGCAAGCTGCTGGCCGCCTCGAACCTCGGCGGAACGCTGGAGCTCGACCGCGTGCCGCTGTCGGAGGCCGCGGCCGCCGCCGTGGCGCGCGAACCCACGCTGCTGGAGCGCGCCGCGACCGGCGGCGACGACTATGAAGTGCTCTGCACCGTCCGCCCGTCCGAGGTCGCGGAATTCCAGTCCCGCTGCGCCTCCCTGGGGGTCCCCATGACCCTTATCGGGTTCGTGGGCGGGGCCGGACAGCCCTTCGAGGTGCGCCGCGGCGGCGAGCCGATTGCGATCTCTCGTGGTTCATTCAGTCATTTCTGAGGGTTCGTCATGCATGCCCCGCTCGTGAACGACCGGCTGGCCCGCCGAAACGCCGTGCTGCTCGCGGTGGCGCAGGCGTTGGCGGGGGCCAATTCCACGGTCGTCTTCGCCACCGGGGCGATCGTGGGCGCGCAACTGGCGCCGGACCCCGCCTGGGCGACGACCCCCATCTCCATCCTGGTGCTCGGGATGGCGTTCGGCACCCTGCCCATCGGGGCGATCGCGCGACGCTGGGGCCGCCGGGCGGCGTTCTTCGTCGGGGCCGGGGCGGGCTGCCTGACGGGCCTTTGCGGCTGCCTGGCCATCCTGAAGAGCTCCTTCGCGCTCTTCCTGGTCGCCACCTTTTTCGGCGGCCTCTACGCGGCCGTGGCGCTGTCCTACCGCTTCGCCGCGGCCGACACCGCCAGCGCGGCCTACAGGCCGCGCGCCATCGCCTATGTGATGGGCGGCGGCCTGGCGGCCGGCGTGCTGGGGCCGCAACTCATCCAGTTCACCATGGACGTCTGGCCGCCCTATCTGTTCGCCGCCACCTATCTGGCCCAGGCCGCCGTCGCGCTGGTCGCCATGGGCGTGCTCTTCTTCGTGCGGATTCCCTTCCCGCCCGTCACGGCCGCCGGGGGCGGGCGCCCGCTGCTGGAGATCATGCGCAAGCCCGCCTTCATCACCGCCGCGCTCTGCGGCGTGGTGAGCTACGCGCTGATGAACCTCGTCATGACCTCCGCGCCGCTGGCCATGCGGATGTGCGGCCACGCCATCGGCGATTCCAATCTCGCCATCCAGTGGCACGTCATCGCCATGTATGGGCCGAGCTTCTTCACCGGCTCGCTGATTGCGCGCTTCGGCGCCCCGCGCATCATCGTCGCCGGCCTCGTGATGATCGCCGTCGCGGGGCTCATCGACCTGTCGGGCGTCACCGTGGCGCATTTCTGGACCGGGCTCATCGTTCTGGGCCTCGGCTGGAACTTCGGCTTCATCGGCGCCACGGCGCTGGTGGCCGAGACCTGCGCCCCCGAGGAGCGGACGCGGGTGCAGTCGATGAACGACTTCCTGGTGTTCGGCACCATGGCGGTGGGGTCGTTCTCCTCCGGCCACATCCTGGCGACGGCCGGATGGAGCGCGGTCAACCAGGTTGTGTTCCCGCCCGTGGCGCTCGCGCTGCTCGTGCTGCTGTGGCGCCTGTGGTCGCGGACGCAGACGGCGTGAGCGGTCCCGCCGCGACCGCTGAAAATAATCCCTGAATTGCGGGATTCCTGCGAAAGTCTGTTTGCGTCCGACGTTCGATTTTGCCACGCTTGCGCCGCCTCGCGTGGTGAGGCGCGGTCAGAATAACGGTTCGTCAGCCACGAGGCGTGTCAGAGCCGCACCGCTGGGAACTGCAAGGACGGCACAATGACTTTAGCGTTGATCATCATTGGCGGCCTGTTGTCGGTCGCCTATGGCGTGTGGGCGAGCGCGGACGTGAACCGACGCGACGCAGGCACGCAACGGATGCAGGAGATCGCGTCCGCCATCCGCGAAGGAGCGCAAGCCTATCTGAAGCGGCAATACACGACGATCGGGATGGTCGGCGTGGTGCTGTTCGCCATCATCGTCTGGCTGCTGGGCCTCAAGGTGGGCGTCGGCTTCCTCATCGGCGCGGTGCTGTCCGGCGCGGCCGGCTTCATCGGCATGAACGTGTCCGTCCGGGCCAATGTGCGCACCGCGCAGGCGGCCTCGATCTCGCTGGCGGCCGGCCTCGACGTGGCCTTCAAGGCGGGCGCGGTCACCGGCATGCTGGTCGCGGGCCTCGCGCTGCTCGGCGTCGCCGTCTACTACGTCATCCTCACCGGTCCGATGGGCCTGTCCATCACCAATCCGGCCGAGCTGCGCGTCATCATCGATTCGCTCGTCGCGCTCGGCTTCGGCGCCTCTCTGATCTCGATCTTCGCCCGTCTCGGCGGCGGCATCTTCACCAAGGGCGCCGATGTCGGCGCGGACCTCGTCGGCAAGGTCGAGGCCGGCATTCCCGAGGACGACCCGCGCAACCCCGCCACCATCGCGGACAATGTCGGCGACAATGTCGGCGACTGCGCCGGCATGGCGGCCGACCTGTTCGAGACCTATGCGGTGACCGTGGTCGCCACCATGGTGCTGGCCGCCATCTTCTTCGCCGGCCAGCCCGTGCTCAGCGCCGCGATCAACTACCCGCTCGCGATCTGCGCCGTCTGCATCGTGACGTCGATCGTCGGCACCTTCTTCGTCAAGCTCGGCAGCAACAACTCCATCATGGGCGCACTCTACAAGGGCCTGTGGGTGAGCACGCTGCTGTCCGTCGTCGGGCTGGCCATCGCCACCTGGGGCACGGTGGGCTTCGGCGACATCGGCGTCGTCAAGGCCATGGGCGGCGACATCACCGTCAATGGCACGCGCCTGCTGATCTGCGGCGTCGTCGGCCTCGTGGTCACCGGCCTCATCGTCTGGATCACCGAGTATTACACCGGCACGGGCAAGCGGCCCGTGGTGTCGATCGCCCAGGCGTCCGTCACCGGCCACGGCACCAACGTCATCCAGGGCCTCGCGGTGTCGCTCGAATCGACCGCGCTGCCCGCCATCGTCATCGTCGGCGGCATCATCTCGACCTTCCAGCTCGCCGGCCTCTACGGCACCGCCATCGCGGTGACGACCATGCTCGGCCTCGCCGGCATGATCGTGGCGCTGGACGCCTTCGGGCCCGTCACCGACAACGCCGGCGGCATCGCCGAGATGGCCGGCCTGCCCAAGGAGGTCCGTCACTCCACCGACGCTCTCGACGCGGTGGGCAACACCACCAAGGCGGTGACGAAGGGCTACGCCATCGGCTCGGCCGGCCTCGGCGCGCTCGTGCTGTTCGCCGCCTACAGCTACGACCTGCAATACTTCACCAACGAGGCCAACAAGGCCGGATCGACGCTGTTCCCGTATTTCAAGGGCGTGGCCAACGTCTCGTTCGACCTCTCCAACCCCTATGTGGTGGCCGGCCTGATCTTCGGCGGGCTGATCCCCTATCTGTTCGGCGGCATCGCCATGACGGCCGTCGGCCGCGCGGCGGGCTCCGTGGTGGAGGAGGTGCGCCGGCAGTTCAAGGAGAAGCCCGGCATCATGGCCGGCACGGACCGTCCGGACTATGGCCGCGCCGTGGACATGCTCACCAAGGCCGCCATCAAGGAGATGATCATCCCCTCGCTGCTGCCGGTGCTGGCGCCGCTCGTCGCCTATTTCGGCGTGCTGCTGATCTCCGGCTCCAAGGCTTCGGCCTTCGCGGCGCTGGGCGCCTCGCTCCTGGGCGTCATCGTCAACGGCCTCTTCGTCGCCATCTCCATGACCTCGGGCGGCGGCGCCTGGGACAACGCCAAGAAGTCCTTCGAGGACGGCTTCATCGACAAGGACGGCGTCAAGCACCTGAAGGGCAGCGACGCCCACAAGGCGTCGGTGACGGGCGACACCGTCGGCGATCCCTACAAGGACACCGCCGGCCCGGCCGTGAACCCGGCCATCAAGATCACCAACATCGTGGCCCTGCTGCTGCTGGCGATCCTGGCGCATATCGGGGCCTGATCCCCCTCGGCCCCCCGCCGTTTCGGCGGGGGGCTACTCGCCCGCGCAAATATCCGCCGAGAGGCTTCTGGCGACCTCCCGGTAAGCCGCCAGATGGATGCCGTCGGGCTGCTGAGCCAGCTTGTCCTCTTCGCTCGACAGCCTGCGGATCGCTGCGAAGGGATCCCGGTACATGCAGCCCGAGACCTCGCACACCTCACGGGCCACGCCGGAATAGACCTCCACCCCTTCGAACTGGAATTCCTGCCGGAACGACAGAAGGGGCGGCAGGGCCGTGACGATCACCTTGGCGGCGATGGCCTGGAGCGATGCGACGGTGGCCAGGAGCGACGTCCGGAATTCGCCGATCCGGGCCGGCGCCATCGGGTCGGCCGCCCGAAACAGGTTGTTGGTTCCCATCAGAAGGACAGCGGCCGAAGCCTTGCTCTTGGGAGCAAAAGAGCTGCCCATGGCCTGGAAGCGTTCCGCCCGTATTCCGCTCACGCCTGCGTTGACGACCTCGCGGTCGCAGGCTGAGATCCACGGCGCCAGGTATTCGGCATGGGAATCGCCGGCCACCAACACGAAACCCGGTGGGGCCTCCCGCAGATGAGCATTGATCACGATGTTGCGGATGCCTGCGTAATCGATCGGCGGGGCGCCGCCCTTGAAGTCGTTCAGGACAGTCCCGAGAGCCAGGCCCAGCGCCAGCGATGCAATGGCGACGATCGACGGCCTCACGGCTGTGGACAGCCGCGCCGCGCTGGGGCGCCTTTCCTTCCCATGCTCCATCCTGCTCTCCCGCTCGAACGCGAGAGCATCAGACAAAGCCATCAAGAAATCGTGTGATGCGTTGCGTCGCCGCTCAGATCACGCCCTGGCCGGTGGCGCGCAGCAGCTGGCGGACGACCGAGAGTTCGTTGCCGCCCGTCGGCGTCGTGCGGCTGATGAAGTCGAACGGCACGCCGTCCTGCAGGCCATAGGAGGCGATCTTCTCAACCTTCATCGACTTGTTGAAATTGATCGCCAGCACGCGCTGGTCGACCACGGTCGGCTCCATGAACTGCAGCGTCCGGGTGGTCTTCTGGCTGATGTAGTACCAGGTCTGGTTGCCGACGGTGGACACCGTGGAGGGGGTTCCCATCGCGCTGAGGACCTTCTGCGCGTCCGTGCCGACCCGCACCTCGTTGAGCAGCTTCTCATCCAGCATGTAGCCGCGGGTCTGCGGCTCGGTGTTGCAGGCGGACAGGCCGGCGCCGAGCGCCGCCGCCAGCGCCAGCCGCATGGTCCACCGCCGGGCGGAGCTGTGTCTGGCGACGGAGCTGTCCGACGTCTTGCGACGCACCATGTGTAGACTCCCAGAATGCCGCCCATGTGGGCCGAAAGAGGAGGGCCGGTCGTTGAACGACGATTTCTCTTGCCGGGACCGGCACGGATGCCGTAACCCGCGTCCGATGGAATTGCAAGGAGCGCCGCGGCGGCCCCGGAAGCATCTCGGCTTCCTTCCCGGACGGGACGTGCGCGCATGATTTTCAGCCTGTTCAAGCGCCGGGACGCCAACGCCGAACTGGTCGGCCGGCTGCATGAGGCCGTGGCCAACGCGGCCCGCGCGCCAGCCTTCTACCGGGACCTGCACGTGCCCGACACGGTCGAGGGCCGCTTCGACATGATGGTGCTGCACGCCTTCCTGACCCTGCGGCGGCTGAAGGCCTTGCCCGCGCCGGCCGAGGATCTGGCCCAGGATCTCATCGACGCCGTGTTCAAGGGCTTCGACCACGCGCTGCGCGAGCTGGGCGTGGGCGACGTCTCCGTCCCCAAGCGCATGAAGACGATGGCTGGCGCGTTCTTCGGCCGCGCCAAGGCCTATGAGCTGGCGCTGGGCGGCGGCGAGCCCCTGGCCGACGCCGTCCTGCGCAACGTCTACGCCCACGCGCCCGAGAGGCGCGCCGACGCCGACCGGCTGGCCGCCTATGTGCGCGAGGCCGTCGGGCGCTTCGAGGCCGCCGGCTTCGACGACATCGCGGCCGCAAGGCTGCCCTTCCCGGATCCCGACGCGTTCTGCGCGGCGGCGTCCGTCACTCCGACCGCATGAGGGCCGCGCCATGAAGACCCCGCGCGACAAGGACCACGATCGACACTCCCGGCGCGAGGCGGCCGCCGCCGCGCCGCACGGCGTCCCGCCGACGCTGTCGCGCACCATCGACGTCGCCTCGGGGCTGGGCGCAGGCGCCGACGTCGTCGTCGAGGCCGGCGAGGTCGAGCGCGCGGCGCTCGCCAGGGAATTCAAGATCGGCGGGATCGACCGGCTGGTGGGCCGGTTCCGGGTGACGCCCAAGGGGCGCACCGTCCATGTCAGGGGCGAGGTGACCGGCGACGTGCGCCAGACCTGCGTGGTCACCCTGGAGGAGTTCTCCTCGCGGGTGGTGGAGGAGGTCGATCTCGACTTCGCCGAGGACGCGCCCCTCGGCCGCGAGCAGGAGGGCGACGAGAACGTCTCCTCCGAGCTCATCGACGCTCCGGACCCGATCATCAACGGGAAAATCGACCTCGGCGCCATCACGGCCGAGTTCCTGGCGCTGGGCCTCGATCCCTATCCGCGAAAGCCCGGCGTCGAGGGTTTCGCCCATATCGAAAGCGAAGATCCCGAAGAGTCTCCGTTTGCGGCGCTCGGCCGCCTCAAGGGCGACGAAAAGTCGTGAGACCCACGCCTTCGGCGTCCGCCGCCGGAGCCGGTTTTCGTCCTGTCCGTCAGGGAAAACCCGGTTGCCTCAAGCGACCGCTTCGTTATTGTCCGCCGTCCGCACGAGCCCGTGTGCGGCCGTTTGCGTGATCACTTGAATGGGCCGGCCTGGGAATCCATGACACGCAACGTGAGGATCGCGCTCGACGCCATGGGAGGGGACCACGGCCCCTCGGTGGTCATTCCCGGCGCCGCGCTGGCGCTCGTCAGGCATCCCGACGCGACCTTCATCATCCACGGCAAGGAGGAGGAGTGCCTGCCCCTGCTGGAGCAGCATCCGGCCCTGAAGGCCGTGACCACGTTCCACCACTCCGACGTGGCCATCCGCATGGACGACAAGCCCAGCCAGGCGCTGCGGCAGGGCCGTTACAAGTCGTCGATGTGGCGCGCCATCGATTCGGTGAAGAAGGGCGAGGCCGACGTCGCCGTGTCGGCCGGCAACACCGGCGCGCTGATGGTGATGTCGAAGTTCTGCCTGCGCACCATGGCGCAGGTGGACCGTCCCGCCATCGCGGCGATCTGGCCCACCATCAAGGGCGAGAGCATCGTGCTGGACGTCGGGGCCACGATCGGCGCAGACGCCCGCCACCTCGTGGATCTCGCCATCATGGGCTCGGCCATGGCGCAGATCGTCTTCGGCATCGACAGGCCCACCGTCGGCCTCCTCAATGTGGGAGTCGAGGAGATCAAGGGCGTCGAGGAGGTCAAGTCGGCCGGCCGCCTCCTCAAGGAGGGCGGTTTTCCCCACCTCTCTTACGCCGGCTTCGTCGAGGGCGACGATATCGGGCAGGGCGCGGTGGACGTGGTGGTCACCGAGGGCTTCGCCGGCAACATCGCGCTGAAGACCGCCGAGGGAACGGCCCGGCAGATGGCCTCCTACCTGCGCAGCGCCATGAGCCGCACCTTCATGGCCAAGCTCGGCTACATCTTCGCCAAGGGCGCGTTCGACTCGCTGCGCGAGAAGATGGACCCGCGCCGCGCCAATGGCGGCGTATTCCTTGGTCTCGACGGCATCGTCATCAAGAGCCACGGCGGAGCCGACCAGACGGGATTCGCCGCCGCGATCGATCTGGGCTACGACATGGTGAAACACGACCTCCTGTCCAAGATTCGCGACAGTCTTGAGGCCAACTTCCCGAGCGCGACGCCCGAGCCGGCGATCGCGGCGCCGGAGACTCAGGTGTGATGACATTGCGTTCGGTCGTCATCGGATGCGGCCAAAGCCTTCCCGATCGCGTTCTCGCCAATGCGGAGCTCTCCACCATGGTGGACACCTCCGACGACTGGATCGTGGAGCGGACCGGCATCCGCCAGCGCCATATCGCCGCCAAGGAGGAGACCACCTCCGTGCTGGCCACGCGCGCGGCGCGCGCCGCCCTGGCGTCGGCCGGCGTGGACGCGTCGGAGATCGACCTGATCATCGTCGCCACCGCGACGCCGGACTTCACCTTCCCGGCCACCGCGACGCAGGTCCAGGCGGCCTTGGGCGTCACCCGCGGCGCCGCCTTCGACCTGCAGGCCGTGTGCTCGGGCTTCGTCTACGCCCTGACCACCGCCGACAAGTTCCTCACCTCCGGCACGCACCAGCGCGCCCTGGTCATCGGCGCGGAGACCTTCTCGCGCATCCTGGACTGGACCGACCGCACCACCTGCGTGCTCTTCGGCGACGGCGCCGGCGCGGTGGTGCTGGAGGCCCGGCGGGGCGACGGCGAATTGTCGGACCGCGGCGTGCTCTCCACCCATATCCGGGCCGACGGCCGGCATCTCGACAAGCTCTATGTCGATGGCGGCCCGTCTTCGACGGCCACCACGGGCCATCTCAGGATGGAGGGCAAGGAGGTGTTCCGGCACGCCGTGAACTTCCTGGCCGAGACGATCGAGGAGACCTTCCGCCTCACGGGCGTGACCGCCGACGCGATCGACTGGTTCGTCCCCCACCAGGCCAACCGGCGAATCATCGACGCCACGGCGCGCAAGCTGGGCATCGATTCGGCCCGCGTCGTGGTCACCGTCGAGGACCACGGCAACACCTCCGCGGCGTCGATCCCGCTGGCGCTCGCCACGGCCTGCGCGGACGGCCGGATCAAGCCGGGCCAGCTGGTTCTGATTGAGGCGATGGGCGGCGGCTTCACCTGGGGCTCCGCGCTGATCCGCTGGTGAATGGCTCAGCCTCACCAATCTGTGATTGAATCATCCGCTCTTGCGTCATCATCGTTGACCGGTGTCGGATCACAGAATAGCTTTGGGTTTCAGAGGCATAGCCGCAGTCTTCGCTGCACTGCGCTGAAGACTTCTTTTGACGAGAAAGCATCGGGGGACGGTGTGGCCGAACGGACGATCACGCGGGCCGAGCTGTGCGAGGCCGTCTACAAGGGTGTGGGCCTGTCCCGGACCGAGTCGTCGGCGCTCGTCGAACTGGTGCTGAAGGAAGTCTCCGATTGCCTGGCCAATGGCGAGACGGTGAAGCTCTCGTCGTTCGGGTCCTTCGTGGTGCGCTCCAAGGGAGAGCGCGTAGGCCGCAACCCCAAGACGGGCGTCGAGGTGCCGATCGAGCCCCGCCGCGTCATGGTGTTCAAGCCCTCCAACATCCTGAAGGCCCGAATCAATGGCCTGGACGTGCGCGACGTCGAGGATTGACGTCGGCGAACCCGGGGGCGCGTCGCCGCCCTTCCGTCTGAACGCCTGCCCGGGGGCCCGAGGTGGACAAAAGTCCTGACGCTTTCAGAACCATCAGCGAGGTCGCCGAAGATCTCGACCTGCCGCAGCATGTGCTCCGCTTCTGGGAGACGCGATTCTCTCAGATCAGGCCGCTGAAGCGGGGAGGCGGACGGCGCTACTACCGCCCCGACGACGTCGATCTCCTGCGCGGGATCCGGCAGCTGCTCTACGGGCAGGGCTACACCATCAAGGGCGTGCAGCGCATCCTCAAGGAGCAGGGCGTCCGCTCCGTGCAGGCGCTCGGCCGCGGCGAGATCACCGCCCCGATGCCGCCGCCGAGCCACGGCGCCGCCGAGGAGGACGATCCGCTCGAGGCCTACGGGCCGGACGACGAAATGGGCGAGGCGGAGACCCGCGGCTCGTCGGTGGCCACCCTCACGCAGGTGGCCCGGCCGGGGCCGTCCTCCATGGGCGGCCTGCAGATGTCGCCGGACGCGATCCGCCGGCTGCAGGGCGCGCTGTTCGAGCTTCTCGAATGCCAGCGCCTGATCGACGCCGTGCGCGGCGCGCCCGCGCAAGAGAGCGACGGCGAGGCCGCCTGAGCGGCCTCCGCCGGCCGGCGGCACCGAGCCTCAGCCGATCTCCACCACCACGCGGCCCCGCACCGTCCCGTCCAGGATCTTCTGGCCGGTCTCGATCACCTGGTCGAACGGGATGGTCGTGGTGAGCGCCGCCAGCTTGGCCCGGTCGAGATCCCGGTCCAGCCGAGACCACGCCTCCAACCGCCGCGCCTTGGCGGCCATCACGCTGTCGACGCCCAGCAACGCCACGCCGCGCAGGATGAAGGGCGCCACGGACGAGGGCAGGTCCATCCCCCCCGCCAGTCCGCAGGCGGCGATCGCGCCATTGTAGCGGGTCATCGACAAGAGGTTGGCCAGCGTCGTCGATCCGACCGAATCGACGCCCGCCGCCCAGCGCTCCCGGGCCAGCGGCTTGGCCGGGCCGGCGAGCTCCTGGCGGTCGATGATCTCCGCCGCGCCCAGGCCCTTGAGGTAGTCGGCCTCCTGCGGCCGGCCGGTCGAGGCGATGACCTGCCAGCCCAGCTTGGACAGGAGCGCGATCGCCACCGAGCCGACGCCGCCCGCCGCGCCGGTGACCACGACGGGCCCCTTGTCCGGGGTGAGCCCATGCTTCTCGAGCGCGATCACGGCCAGCGCGGCCGTGTAGCCGGCCGTGCCGATGGCCATGGTCTCCGCCGCGCTCAGGCCCGCCGGGCGCCGGATGAGCCAGTCGCCCTTCACGCGCGCTTTCTGGGCGTAGGCGCCCAGATGCGTCTCGCCGATCCCCCAGCCGTTCAGCACCACGGCGTCGCCGGGCTTCCAGTCCGGATGGCTGGAGCTCTCCACCTCTCCGGCGAAGTCGATGCCGGGGATCATCGGGAAGCGCCGCACCACCGGCGCCTTGCCGGTCAGCGCCAGGCCGTCCTTGTAGTTGACCGTGGAATGCGTGACCCGGACGGTCACGTCGCCGTCCATCAGCTCGGTTTCGTCGAAGTCCCGGAAGCCGCAGGCGTAGCCCTGCTCGCCCTTGTCGACCACCACCGCCCGGAATGCCGTCATCGCCGCGTCCTCACCCTGTCGCCTCGGTCCGGCAGTTGTGGCCGAGGCGCGCGCAGGCGGCAAGCCCGGCCCGGCGTCAGGCTCCCGCCGTCGCCGGGCGGACGACCGCCTGCTCCTTGATCGGGATGTTGATGAGCGCCGACGCGATTCCCAGCCCCACCGACAGCCACCACACGGCGTTGTAGGACCCGGTGCGCTCATAGATGGCCCCGCCCAGCCAGACGCCCAGGAAGCCGCCGAGCTGGTGGGAGAAGAACGCGAAGCCGTAGAGCATCGCCAGATAGCGCGTTCCGAACATCTGCAGCACCAGGCTGGAGGTCGGCGGCACGGTGGAGAGCCACAAGAGGCCCATGCCGACGCCGAAGCCCAGCGCGGTCGCCGGCGAGGCCGGCAGCAGCATGAACACCGTGACCACGACCGAGCGCCCGAGATAGATCCCGGAGAGCAGCCACCTCTTGGGCATCCGCCCGGAGAGCCAGCCGGAGGTGAGCGATCCGACCGCGTTGGAGAGCCCGATGACCGCCAGGGTCCAGGCGCCGACCCAGGCCGGCAGGTTCTGGTCCTTCAGATAGGCCGGCATATGGGCGGTGACGAAGGCCAGCTGGAACCCGCAGGTGAAGAACCCGATCACCAGCAGGACATAGCTCGGGTGCCGGAACGCTTCCGAGAGCGCCTGCCGGATGGACTGCGAAGGGCCGGCGCTCGCCGCGCTTCCGTTGCCGCGGGTCGCAAGCGTGATGGAGAGCGGGACCACGAGCAGGACGGTGAGGCCGAAAACGAGGCTGGTCTGCTGCCAGCCGATCGAATCGATCAGCATGGAGCCGAAAGGCGGGAACAGGAACTGGCCGAAGGAGCCCGCCGCGGTGCCGAGCCCGAAGGACAGGCCGCGCCATCTCTCGGGCAGGAGCTTGCCGAAGGCGCCGAGGACGAGGTTGAACGAGCAGCCCGACAGTCCAAAGCCGATCAGCACGCCCGCGCCCAGCGTCATCATGCCGGGCGTGCTCGCCACGGACATCAGGGCGAGCCCTCCCGCATAGAGCAGCGCGCCGGCGATCAGCACCCTGATCGTCCCGAAGCGGTCCGCCAGCGCGCCGGCGAAGGGCTGCCCCACGCCCCACAGCAGGTTCTGGATGGCGATGGCGAAGGAGAACACCTCGCGGCCCCAGCCGAACTCCTGGCTCATCGGGATCTGGAACAGCCCGGCGGAGGCGCGCGGACCGAAGGTGATCAGGCCGCACAGGCAGCCCGCGACCAGGATCGTCTCGGGGGCGTAGCGGGAGGCCCGGCGGGCCAGCGATGGTTCAGAGGCGGCGGTCATCGGCGATGGGCTCCGGATCGGAAGGCAGGACCATAAGTCCCGATCTTCCAGGCTAAAAGTCACGGCTTGTGATGTGTTTGATCGGTTCTTGCGATCGATCCGGAGGGAGTGGTCAAGCCGCGGCGGCGGCCGGGACGTCGAAGACGAAACAGGTCTCGGTGCCATGGGCGAGCAGCCGGCCCCTGGCGTCGTAGAGCTTGCCCTCCGACGTCGCCAGCCGCCCGCCGGCGTGGATGACGGAGCCCACGGCCCGGACGAGGCCGGCGTCCGGCAGGACCGGGCGCACGAAATGCACCTTGAACTCGGCCGTCGTGTAGCCTTGCCCGGCGCGCAGCATGCTGTGGACCGCGCAGGCCATCACGGTGTCCAGCATGATGGAGGTCCAGCCGCCATGGATCGTCCCGAGCGGGTTCAGGAAGGCGGGAGAGGGCTGGCCCTCGAACTCCACCTCGCCTTCGTCGGCGCGGCCCAGCCGCATGCCCGAGATCTCGGCGATGGGCGGGGCGGGATAGCGGCCGGCGATCATGCCGCGCAGGAAGTCGAGGCCGGACACGGACGCGACCTCGCGCAAGGGCAGCACGCCGTAGCGGGGGGAGGTCGGGGCCGGCTGGCCGAGGGTGGGGGACGACATCGAATGCTCCTGCGGAACGAAAGGGAAGGTCAGGCGGGGGGCGTCGCGTCGCGATCGTCGGCGAGGCGCGCGGCGAGGGCGTCGGCGGTGCGCCGCAGCCGGGCCAGTTCGCGCCGGTAGCTTTGCGCGGCGTCCGGGCCCAGTTCGGCCGTGAAGGCGTCCTGCGCCTTGCGCCAGAAGGGCAGGGCCCGGGCCATCGCCTCCTCGCCCTTGGGCGTGAGCCGATATCGCTTGCCCCTCCCGGACGACTGGACGGGGGCGACGAGGCCCGAGCGCCGCATCTGGTCGATATTGCGCAGCAGGGTGGTGCGCTCGAGCGCCAGCGCGTCGGCCAGATGGGAGAGCGTCTCGTAACGGTCGATCTTGAACGCCGCCAAAACGGAGAACTGGGCCATCTGCAGCCCGGTCTCGCGCATGAAGGCGTTGTAGACGCGCATGAGCGACCGCGCCGCCATGATCGCCGACCGCGCGAAACACAGCGGCAGGTCGGGCGGCAGACCCTCCGGATAGGGAGGCGTTTCGACCTCGGGACGACGATCGGCGTTCATGACGTGTAGATACACGGTTTCGGGGCGCCTGGGAAGACGCGTGCAGGATTTCTGCAACCCGGGATGCGTAGACTCAGGCGGCGGCGTATTCTCACCTCGCGCGGGAGGCGCGCATGCTGTCCCAGGCTGACATCGACGCATTCACGGCAGGCGAGAGCAGCGAGGGCGGGCAGGCGGGCGAGGCTCCAGGCCAGCCGCATTCGCCGGCGCAGGCCGTCGCCCCCGCGCCGCCACGGTCCAGCGTCGCGATTTGGCCGGCGCCGCGCATCCCGGCCGTCCAGCCCTGGTTCCCGCTCTGGTGGCTGCGCTACCCCTCGCGTCCGGGCGGGGAAGGCTGATCCGTCACAAATCCGTCGTCAGCCCCTTTCCATTCCGGGGCGTCGTGCCTATAATACTTATGCTCAATTTGAGCAGAAGCCGACCGATCCTCACATCCGATCGGTCTTCCCAGTCTCTTCTTATGCTCAAAGTGAGCATTAGGGGGAAGTCATGGAAGCCCAGCTCGCCCTTCGCCCCGCGCCTGCGTCCCCCCTTCGGTCGCCCGCGCCGCTCACTCCCGCGCAGCAGCGCTATGGGCTCCTGCCCATGCCCGACCTGGCCTGGACTCCGGCCGTCGAGAGGGCGACCGCGCATCTCTACGACAAGGTCCGCGACGTCATCCCGTCGGTGGAGTGGCCCTTTTTCGCGCCCTATGTGAAGGCCATCAACGAGCTGAAGGCCCAGCGCGGCGCCGTCATCCTGGCCCACAACTACCAGACGCCCGAGATCTTCCACTGCGTCGCCGACGTCGTGGGCGACAGCCTGCAGCTCGCCAGGCGCGCCGCCGAGGCCGAGCAGGACATCATCGTCCAGTGCGGCGTGCACTTCATGGCCGAGACCTCCAAGCTCCTCAGCCCGGACAAGACGGTGCTGATCCCCGACAGCCGCGCCGGCTGCTCGCTCGCCGCCTCCATCACGGGCGCCGACGTGCGGCTGCTGAAGCAGCGCTATCCGGGCGTGCCGGTGGTCACTTATGTGAATTCCTCCGCCGACGTGAAGGCGGAGACGGACATCTGCTGCACCTCGTCCAACGCCGTCCAGGTGGTCGAAAGCCTGGGCGTCGACCGCGTCATCTTCCTGCCGGACGAGTATCTCGGCCAATATGTCCAGTCCCAGACCCGCGTGCGGCTCATCCTCTGGAAGGGTCATTGCGAGGTGCACGAGCGCTTCACCGGCGCCGAGCTTCGCGCCTATCGCGAGGCCGACCCGTCCATCCAGATCATCGCCCACCCGGAATGCCCGCCGGACGTGCTCGCCGAGGCCGACTTCACCGGCTCCACGGCGCACATGATCGACTGGGTGAAGAGCCGCCAGCCCCGCCGGGTGGTCATGGTCACCGAATGCTCGATGGCCGACAACGTCGCCGCCGAGGCGCCCCGGGTCGAGTTCGTCAGGCCCTGCAACCTCTGCCCGCACATGAAGCGGATCACGCTCCCCAAGATCCTCGACAGCCTGGTCAACATGCGCGAGGAGGTCCTGATCGACCCGGCCATCGCGGAGCGCGCGCGGCTGCCCATCGAGCGCATGGTCAACCTGAAGGCCTGAGCCCCCATCCCCGACACGCCTGCGCGCCGGCGCCGTCCGGCGCGCAGGATCCCACGCGCCCCTGAGCCGAGCCCGATCGCCATGGCCTCACCCATCATCATCGTCGGCGGCGGCCTTGCGGGGCTGTTCTGCGCCCTGAAGCTCGCGCCACGGCCGGTCACCGTGCTGGCCGCCGCCCCGATCGGCGAAGGCGCATCCTCCAGCTGGGCCCAGGGCGGCGTCGCGGCCGCCATGTCGGAGGGCGACAGCCCCGAAAAGCACGCCGCCGACACGGTGGCGGCCGGCGCCGGTCTGGTCGACGAAGCCGTCGTCCTGCAGATGGCGCGCGAGGCCGGCGACCGGGTCCGCGACCTGCTCGCCTATGGGGCGCCCTTCGACAAGGACCTCGAAGGCCGGCTGGTGCAGTCGCGCGAGGCGGCCCATTCCGAGCGCAGGATCGTGCGGGTGAAGGGCGACATGGCCGGCCGGGCCATCATGGAGGCCCTGATCGCGGCCGTGCGGCGCACGCCCTCCATCACCGTGTTGGAGGGAGAGGTGGCCGAATCCCTGGTGGTCGATCGCGGCTGCGTCGTCGGCGTCGTGAGCCGCGGCGAGGGCGGAGCCGCCGCGCTCGCCCGCGCCATGCCGGCGGCGGCGGTCGTGCTCGCCACGGGCGGGATCGGCCATCTCTACGCCGTCACCACCAATCCGTCGCAGGCCAACGGGCACGGGCTGGCGCTGGCCGCCGAGGCCGGCGCGCTGATCGCGGACGCCGAATTCGTCCAGTTCCACCCGACCGCCATCGACATCGGCCGCGATCCCGCGCCCCTCGCCACCGAGGCGCTGCGGGGCGAGGGCGCGATCCTGGTCGACCGGACCGGCCGCCGCTTCATGCCCGATCTCCATCCCGACGCCGAGCTCGCTCCGCGCGACATCGTCGCCCGCGGCGTCTTCGCCGAGATCGCGGCCGGGCGAGGCGCGTTCCTGGATTGCCGCGCCGCCGTCGGCGAGGCGTTCGCCGAGCGGTTCCCCACCGTCTACGCCGCCTGCGCCGGCGCGGGCCTCGACCCGGCCAAGAGCCCGATCCCGATCGTGCCGGCCGAGCACTACCACATGGGCGGCGTCTGGACCGACGCGCGCGGCCGCAGCTCCGTCGAACGGCTCTGGGTCGCCGGCGAAGCCGCCTCCACCGGCGTCCACGGGGCCAACCGCCTGGCCTCCAACTCGCTGCTGGAGGCGGTCGTCTTCGCCGGGCGCATCGCCGCCGACCTGCAGGCGCTCGACCTGCCCGAGATCGGGCCGCTCCCCGGCGCCGCGACGCCGGACCGCGGGCCGGCCCGCGACCCGGGCGACGACGAGCTGCTGCCGCGGCTGCGTCGGCTGATGAGCGCCAGGGTGGGGGTGATCCGCGACGGGGCGGGGCTGGCCGCCGCCTGCCGCGACCTCGCGGCCATGACGGCCCAGGCGCGCACGCCCTCGTTCCGCAACATGCTCACCGCGGCGACGCTGATCACGGCCGCCGCGGCGGCGCGCCCGGAGAGCCGGGGCGGGCACTTCCGCAGCGATCACCCGCGTCCGGATCCCGTCCTGGCGCGGCGCTCTCGCCTCAATCTCCAGGAGGCCCGCTTCATCGCAGCCCGCGCCGCGGCGGCCGCCGCCTGACCGTCACCTCATCCGCCGGAGCCGCTTCATGACCGCCCTGTTCCTCAACCCGCTCCTGATCGACGAAGCCGTCCGCCGGGCCCTCGACGAGGACCTGGGCCGCGCCGGCGACATCACCACCAACGCCACGATCCCGGCGGCCGCGACCGCCACGGCGGTGATCGCCTCCCGGCAGCCCGGCGTGATCTCGGGCCTGCCGCTCGCGGCGGCGGCGTTCCGGATCCTCGATCCGATGGTCCGCTTCGAGCCCGTGGCGCAGGATGGCGAGCGGGTCGCCGCCGGCGGCGTCGTGGCCCGCGTCTCCGGCCCCGCCCGCTCCATCCTGTCGGCCGAGCGGGTGGCGCTGAACTTCATGGGCCGGCTCTCGGGCGTCGCCGCCCACACGGCGGCCTATGTGGATGAGGTCCGGGGCACGCCCGCGCGCATCGTCTGCACGCGCAAGACCACGCCGGGGCTGCGGGCCTTCGAGAAATACGCCGTCAAATGCGGCGGCGGCGCGAACCACCGCTATGGGCTCGACGACGCCGTGCTGATCAAGGACAACCATGTGGCCGTCGCCGGCGGCGTCGCCCAGGCGCTGCGCGCCGCGAAGGCGGCCGTCGGCCATCTGGTGAAGATCGAGATCGAAATCGACGGCCTGGCCCAGCTCGACGCCGTCCTGGCCGAGGGCGCCGACGTCGTCCTGTTCGACAATATGAGCCCGTCCGACATGGCCGAAGGCGTCCGCCGGGTGGCCGGGCGCATGAGGACCGAGGCGTCCGGCAACGTGAACCTTCAGACCGTTCGCGCGATCGCCGAATCCGGAGTCGACATGATCTCCGTGGGCGCTCTCACGCACTCGTCCAAGGTGCTGGATCTCGGCTTGGACGTCGAGATCAGCGCCAGATAGCGCCCGGTTGGGCTTCGATGACCGGGCAGCTCACCGTGCATTTGATGTGGTGGAAGCCCGAGGACCACAGCGCAGCAAGCATTCTTAGTGTGCCGATCACCATAACGAAAGCAAGTGAAGCATTACCATGAATCATTGAGGTCCAGGAGCATAATGTCGCATATGCGATATCCGCCACAGACGCTCACGCTCAGGTCTGGCCCGGTTTCAGCTTGTAGAAGATATGCCGGCCGATCACGTCCATCTTCTTGAGGCGCTTGGCCCAGAAGGGTTTCACATAGTTGGCGTGGTAATGCGTGGCCCCGCCCACATCGGCGTTGTAGGTCTGGCCGAACGTGACCTCGCGGGCGATCCGCACCGCCATCTTCCAGTGTTCGGTCTCGGTGATCCGTAGCGCCTTGCCCTCGCAGGCGAAGGAGAACTGGCAGGCGAACTTCCGGTGCCGGTTCTGGTAGACGACGCCGCACACGCTGGCGGGATAGAGCCCGCTCTTGACGCGGTTCAGCACCACCTGGGCGACCGCCGCCTGGCCCTCTTCCGGCTCGCTGCGCGCTTCGAAATAGACCGCCTCGGCGAGGCAGCGCTCTTCCTTGTTGAGGTTTTCCGGGTCGAGCAGGCTGGCGTAGCTCGGCCGCAGGTCGTCGGTCTTGGGCGCCACGGTGACGCCGGCCTGGCCGGGCGAGCCCAGCGCGATGCTGCGTGAGCGCAACGCGTTCAGCCCGTCGAGAGAAACCGGCGCGGCCGCGATCTCCACCGGGGTGGCGTCGGCGGGCGCGGGCGTTGTGGATGAAAGCGACACGGCGCGCGGCACCGTCGGGGTCGAGCCGATCCCGGTCGTGGTGCTGCCCGACGCCCGCGCGGCCGCCGTCGACTGCGAGGTGCTCGATCCCGACGAGGCGCCGCCCAGCGCCGTGCCGGGGGTCGTCGCGGCGGCGTCGCTGGACGGCTCGAACGCCGTCACCGAGTCCGGCGCGTCGAAGCTCGGCGGCAACAGGATGGTCGGGGGCAGCAGGTCGACATTGCGGCCCGTCAGCATGCGCTCGCCGCGCCGCAGGCCGGACGGCGACTGCGACAGGCTGGGCCGCAGCACCAGAATGGGGTCGCCCTTATGGGTGCGGTCCACCACCGGATAGCTTTTGTTGCCGGCCTTCATCTCGGCGCGGGGCGCGGGCGCGCCCGCGTAAGCGTCCGGGGAGGGCTCTTCGGCCGGCAGACGGGCCGTGTGGATCAGGCCGTAGCGGCCCGGGATGGCCGGAGAGGCGGTGAGCAGGCTGGAGCGGACCGGCGGCACCAGCATCCCGGCTGTTCCGAGCGGCGCCTGCGTCATGGTCGAGACCTGGAAGCCTCCGGACGCGTCCACTCCGGCGTCCGCCGCCATCGAGACCAGAACGCCGGCCGCAAGCACCCACGGGGCCACCGTTCCGAACGCCCAACGCACACTTGAAGTCATGCGCACGCAACCTCACGCCCACCAGAACAGACGCGGCGCCGTTACCGAAGTATGACCGGAACGGGTTCAGACGACCGCGACTTCATTTATCGGGGAGTAAGGTTGACTGGGCGTTAACAGGCTGGATCGTCACGGGATGGCGCAACGTCGCGCGCCGATCTACTTGCGCGTCCCGGTGCAGGGATCGAGCACGATCGCGCTGGCGTTGCGCTGGACGGACCCGGTCGACACCGGATCCAGCACCGAACGGATCTGCTCGATGGACTGCTTGACGGACGGAACCCGGGCCTGCGCCACCTGCACGCCGGAGGTCTGCACGGAGGACGCCAGATAGCGCACCGCGCCCGCCGACACCACGCAGATCGTCAGGGCGAACATGATCGTCGCGCCCAGCATCCGTCCGCTCGTCCCGCCCATCGTCTCGATTCCCGCGCCGGCGCATGACGCGCCGGCCCGCACGGTACGATGGACATGGTTAACGGCTCCTTGGGCGCGTCAGCGCGCCGGCAGCATGCGCTGGAGCACGCCGTCGCGGCGGACGAAATGGTGCCAGAGCGCCGCGGCCGCATGGAGCGCGGCCAGCCCCACCAGCGCATAGGCGGCCCACTCGTGGACCTCCTTCATGGGCCGCGACACGGCGCGGCTGGCCGCAATCGGGGAGGGGATCTGGAAGGCGTAGAAGTCGATCCCGCGACCGCGGAAGAAGATCAGGGCCAAGCCGACCAGCGGCGTGGCGATCATCAGGGCGTAGAGCCCGATATGGCCCAGCCGCGAGGTGGCGTCGATGAAGCGCCCGAGCGTCGGGTCCGCGGGCGGCGGCTTGTGGCGCCAGCGCCAGCCGATGCGTCCCGCATAGAGCGCCAGGATCAGAAGGCCCAGCAGCATGTGCACGTTGACGAAGGCGGCTTCGGCCGATCGGGGGAGGGCGTCGACCAGGAGCCCCATCGCGAACACCACCGCGATGAGCCCCGCCATCGTCCAGTGAAAGAAGCGCGAAACGGCGTCGTAGCGGTCGGTTGTCGTGAGGCTCGTCATGTCTCCTCCTTCAGGACCGGTCCGATCGGTCGGGGGCTGGCCCGAACGGACGCAGGTGGATCGCCGGCCGAAGCTGAGCCGGCCGCGGGATGACACGTTGTGACCGCCCGCGCCTTTCCGGCGCATGACGGGAACATGAACACCGCCCGGGTCCGTCCCACATTTCAGGGAGAGGGCGCGGTCTCGCGGACGCCCGACCCCGGACTCAGATGTCGACCAGCTCGGTCGCGAAAGCCGCGCGCTCCTGGATGAAGGCGAAGCGCGCCTCGGGCTTGTTGCCCATCAGGCGTTCGACGGTGTCGCTGGTGATCGGCTTCTCGTCCGTGATCACCTGGACCTGCAGCAGCGTGCGCCGCCGGGGATCCATCGTGGTCTCCTTCAGCTGCGCCGGCATCATCTCGCCCAGGCCCTTGAAGCGCCCGATCTCGACATTGGACTTGCCCTTGAACTCGGTGCGCAGCAGGTCGTCCTTGTCGGCGTCCGTGCGGGCGTAGACGGTCTTGCCGCCATGCGTCAGGCGATAGAGCGGCGGCACCGCCAGATAGAGATGGCCGCCCTCGATCAGCTTGGGCGTCTGGCGATAGAAGAAGGTGATCAGCAGCGAGGCGATGTGGGCGCCGTCGACGTCGGCGTCCGTCATGATCACCACCTTCTCGTAGCGCAGCTCCTCTTCCTTGAAATGCGCGCCCGTGCCGCAGCCGAGCGCCTGCACGAGGTCGGAGAGCTGCTGGTTCTGGGCCAGCTTGTCGCGCCCCGCGGAGGCCACGTTCAGGATCTTGCCGCGTAGCGGCAGCACGGCCTGGGTCTGGCGGTCGCGGGCCTGCTTGGCCGAGCCGCCGGCCGAGTCGCCCTCCACGATGAAGATCTCGGACCCGGCCGCTCCCGCGGCGGTGCAGTCGGCGAGCTTGCCCGGGAGGCGGAGCTTGCGCACGGCCGTCTTGCGCAGCACCTCCTTCTCGGCGCGGCGCCGGATGCGCTCCTCGGCGCGCTCGATCGTCCAGTCCAGCAGCTTGGTCGCCTGCGCGGGCGATCCGGCCAGCCAGTGGTCGAAGGCGTCCCGGATGGCGTTCTCGACGATCCGCGACGCCTCCAGGGTGGCGAGCTTGTCTTTCGTCTGGCCCTGGAACTCCGGCTCGCGGATGAACACCGACAGCATGGCCGCGCAGGAGGCCATGATGTCGTCGGTGGTCAGCGTCGCGGCGCGCTTGGACTGCCCGATGCGCTCGGCATGGTCCTTCAGCGCGCGCAGAAGCGCGATGCGCAGCCCCGACTCATGCGTGCCGCCCTCGGGCGTCGGAATGGTGTTGCAGTAGGAGTTGACGAAGCCGTCCTCGCCCGGTCCGAGCCAGCTGATCGCCCATTCGAGCGAGCCGTGGCCGCCCGCCTTCTCGATCTTGCCGGCGAAGATCTGGTCGGTGATGAGCTCCTTGCCCTCGATCTCCCGCGCCAGATAATCCTTCAGTCCGGCCGGGAAGCGGAACACCGCCTCGGCCGGCACCTTGTCGACGCCGTCCAGCAGCGCCGGCGCGCAGGACCAGCGGATCTCGACGCCGCCGAACAGATAGGCCTTGGACCGCGCCATCTTGAACAGGCGCCGCGGCGAGAACCGCGCCTCCGGCCCGAAGATCTCCGGGTCCGGATGGAACCGCACCCGCGTGCCGCGCCGGTTGCGCACCTCGCCCATGGCCTCGACCGGCCCCAGCGCGTGGCCGCGCGAAAAGACCTGACGGTAGAGCTGCTGGCCCCGGGCCACCTCCACCTCGAGCCGGTCCGACAGCGCGTTCACCACCGAAATGCCGACGCCGTGCAGGCCGCCCGACGTCTCATAGACCTTGGAGTCGAATTTGCCGCCCGCGTGCAGCGTGGTCATGATGACCTCGAGCGCGGACTTGCCGGGAAACTTCGGATGCGGGTCGATCGGGATGCCGCGGCCATTGTCGGTGACCGTGATCGCGCCGTCCTCGGCCAGCCCCACCTCGATGAAGCTCGCATGGCCGGCCACGGCCTCGTCCATGGAATTGTCGATGACCTCGGCGAAGAGGTGGTGCAGCGCCTTCTCGTCGGTGCCGCCGATATACATGCCGGGCCGCCGGCGCACCGGCTCCAGCCCCTCCAGAACCTCGATCGAGGCGGCCGTGTATCCCGCCTCGCCGGGCGTGCCGACGGGCGCGGGCGCGGCGGCCAGCGTCGTGCGGCGGGCCGGCTTGGCGCGCTCGGCGGCCTTGGCGGACGCTCCCGCGTCGGCCCCGGCCAGGTCCGGATCCGCCTCCGGCAGCTTCCGCGCAGCCCCGCCGCCGAAGAGATCGCCCGTATTCGCCATGCCGCCGCCGCCGCTCCGTGCTGATTCGCTGCGCTTCCACTATGCCACGCCTGCAGGCTGTTGGAACGGATCGGAAACACGCCGTCCACCGAAAACGCCGCGCGGCGTTCGTTTGCAGGAGGCGCTGTCCCTAGCGGGCGATCATGTCGCGGGCGGGGCGGCGCTCCGCGGGAGAGCGCCGGACAGGCGGCAATTGACTCTCCTCAAGTTTCGGTCGTCTTCTAGGGTCAAAGAAGACGGGAAGGGGCGACTGATGAAGAAGGCTGGATTGTGGGCGGCGGCCGGCGCGCTGCTGGCGTCGGCATGGGGCGCGCAGGCCCAGACCCCGCGCATCGTGGCCTTTGGCGACAGCCTGTCGGATCCCGGCAACCTCTTCATCGCGACCGGCGGGACGACCCCGCCATTTCCCTATTTCCAGGGCCATTTCTCCAATGGCCTGACCTGGGTGGAGCGCCTGTCCGGCGCGCCGCTCAACTTCTTCACCTTCGCGGCGGGCCGGCCGGGCAGCGTCGATTTCGCCTTCGGCGGCGCGCGGACCGACACGGCGGTCGCCAATCCGCCCGGCGTCCCGGACCAGATCGCCAGCTATCTGGCGCGCGGCGGGACTTTCGGCTCCTCCGACCTCGTCACGCTCTGGGGCGGCGCCAACAACATCTTCCAGGCGCTCGCCGCGCCCGCGCCGACGCTGGCCTCGCTCGGCGCGGCGTCCACGGGCGGCGCCGGAGCGCTCGCCGGCTCGGTCCAGGCGCTCGCGGCGGCGGGGGCGCGCAACATCGTCGTGCTCAACCTGCCGGATCTCGGCCTCACGCCGAGCTTCCTCAACACGGCCGGGCAGGCGGGGGCGTCCTTCGCGTCCGCCGCCTTCAACCAGCAGCTCGCCGCCTCCCTCGCGGCCGTGAAGGCCGCCAATCCGGGCGTCAGCATCATCCAGGTGGACGCCAAGTCGATCTTCGACCTCGTGGCCGCCAGCCCGGGTGCGTTCGGCTTCGCCAATTCCACCGCGGCCTGCATCGCGACGCCGTCCTGCGTCGCCGCCCCGGCCGCGGTGCAGAACGGCTACGCCTTCTGGGACGGCGTCAATCCCACCGCCGCCGGGCATGACCTCATCGCCCGGCTCGCGCTGCAATATCTGAACGCCCCCGTCTTGGCGGCGGGCCTCTCCGGCATGGCGGACGTCGCCCTCATGGACCGCCGCGACGCCGCGGCGCGCGCCTTCGGCCGCTTCGACCGCATCCGCCTGGGCCTGCAGCAGCCGGACGGCGTCTACGCCGAGGCGCTCGGCGGTCGGCTCGAAGCCGGCCAGGACGGCGGCCGGCCGGGCTATTCCACCAACCGCGCCGGCCTCGCGGCGGGCGTCACCCACGCGTTCAGCCCCCACTACGCCATCGGGCTGGAGGCCTCCTTCACCTCGGGCCGCTACGAGAGCGGCGGCTACCGCAGCGACCTCGTGGTCGGCGGCTTCGACGCCGTGTCGTCCTATACGCGCGGCCCGTTCTTCGCGCGCCTGGGCGCCGGCTTCGGCGTCAACCGGTTCGGCGGCCTCGAGCGGGCGACGTTGGGCCCTCTGAAGAACACCGCGAGCGCGACGGGCCTTTCGGCCAACGTCACCGCAGAGACCGGCCTGTCCTACCGGTTCGGCGCGCTCGACGTGTCGCCGCGCCTGCGCCTCGGCTGGCTCGGCGCCGATTTCGACCGCTTCCAGGAGGCGGGCGTGGTCGCTCCGCTCGACGTGCGCAGCCGCTCGGTGTCGGCCCTGGCCGGGGCCGCGGAGGTCCAGTTCGCCTATGATCTCGTCGCCGCGCCGGGCCGACGCATCGCGCTGCTCGGCACGGTGGGCTATGAGCGCTGGTTCGGCGTGTCGGGCTATCAGGTCGAGGCCGAACTCGCCGGCAACACGGCCCTGCCTTTCGCCGTGCGCGCCGCCAAGCCGACCGGTCCGGGCCTGCTCGTGGGGGCCGGCCTCGCCGGCGCCCTGGGCGAGACGCTGCAGGTCTCGATCGACTATCGCGGCGCCTTCAGCGAAGCCAGCGCGCGCCGTCACGAGGGCAGGGTCGGGGTCCAGTACCGCTTCTAGGCCGCGCCGCGCCCCAGCCCGGGGCTCGTGTCAGCCCCGGCCGCCGCCGGCGACCGTCAGGGCCGCCGCCATCACGGCCGCGACGCCATGCGCGATCCGGCCCAGCCGCGTGTCGCCGCGCCTCTCCTGCCGGCGCGGATGCGGCGTGAAGGCCCCCTCGTCGCACGCGAAGCTCGCGCCCGCCATGGCGGCGATCTGGTCGAGGGGGATGCTGCGCGAAGGCCGGGTCTTCATCATGCCGTCCATGCTAGGCGAGCCATGGTTAACGCCCTCTCCACGGCTGCGGTCGAGCTGGGCGTCGAGAACCCGTCCGGCCCCGATCCCGCCCGGGCCGGACTTCATCCCTGCATGGTTCATGGCGTCCGCTCCTCCAGCGCTCCGGGCTGCCGAAGGGCTAGCCTCCGGACATGACGTGGCGGTGACGCGCGCCGAGCCGCCCTGAACGCAAACGGGGCGCCCGAAGGCGCCCCGTCGCGGGTTCGGACAGGAGGCGGCCGGAGCCGCCGTCCAGCCTCAGTAGGAGTAGTACATCGAGAACTCGACCGGGTGGGGCGTCATCTCGAACTTCATGACGTCCTGCATCTTCAACTCGATATAGCTGTCGATGAAGTCGTCGTTGAACACGGCGCCGGCCTTCAGGAAGGCGCGGTCGCGGTCGAGATTGGCCAGCGCCTCGCGCAGCGAGCCGCACACGGTCGGGATCTTCTTCAGCTCGCGCGGCGGCAGGTCGTAGAGATCCTTGTCCATCGCCTGGCCGGGATCGATCTTGTTGGTGATGCCGTCGAGGCCCGCCATCAGCATCGCCGCGAAGGCGAGGTAGGGGTTGGCCATCGGGTCGGGGAACCGCACCTCGACGCGCTTGGCCTTGGGCGAAGACGTGTAGGGGATGCGGCACGAGGCGGAGCGGTTGCGGGCCGAATAGGCCAGCAGCACGGGCGCCTCATAGCCCGGCACCAGGCGCTTGTAGGAGTTGGTCGACGGGTTGGTGAAGGCGTTCAGCGCCTTGGCGTGCTTGATGATGCCGCCGATGTACCACAGGCACTCCTGCGACAGGTCGGCGTATTTGTTGCCCGCGAAGGTCGGCTTGCCGCCCTTCCAGATCGACTGGTGCACGTGCATGCCCGAGCCGTTGTCGCCATAGATGGGCTTGGGCATGAAGGTCGCGGTCTTGCCGTAGCTCTGGGCGACGTTGTGGATGCAGTATTTATAGACCTGCATCTGGTCGGCCATCAGGGTCAGCGTGTCGAACTTCATGCCGAGCTCGTGCTGCGCCGACGCCACCTCGTGGTGGTGCTTCTCGACCTTGACGCCCATGGCCGCCATGGCCGCCAGCATCTCGCCGCGCATGTCCTGCGCGCTGTCCTGCGGGGGCACCGGGAAATAGCCGCCCTTGGTGGCGATGCGGTGGCCGAGGTTGCCGCCCTCGTATTCGGTGTCGCCATTGGTCGGCAGCTCGATAGAGTCGAGCTTGAACCCCGTGTTGTAGGGGTCCGACTGGAAGCGCACGTCGTCGAACACGAAGAACTCGGCCTCGGGGCCGACGAAGATGGTGTCGCCGATGCCGGTGGACTGGAGATAGGCCTCGGCCTTCTTGGCGATGCCGCGCGGGTCGCGCGGGTAGGGCTCGCCCGTGGTCGGCTCCAGCACGTCGCACACGATCGACATCGTCGAGGCGGCGAAGAAGGGGTCCATCTGGGCGGTGGCCGGGTCCGGCATGAGCGTCATGTCGGACTCGTTGATCGCCTTCCAGCCGGCGATCGAGGACCCGTCGAACATGGTGCCTTCGGCGAAGATGTCCTCATCGACCATCGAGACGTCGAAGGTCACGTGCTGCCACTTGCCGCGCGGGTCGGTGAAACGGAAGTCGACGTATTTCACGTCGTTGTCCTTGATCGCCTTCAGGACATCCTTGGCGGTCTTCATGAGTCATTTCCTCTTCAGAGCGTTTCGATTGATTGTGTCGGACGGGTTGCGGGTGAACTCGGCGGGTGAACTCGGGCCGCAGGCTGGACGGGCGTCCCGGGGCCGGACGCGGGGTCCGATCCGGCCTGGGCGGCCATGACTCCTGGCGGCATGGGTGACGTCGTGGCTCCGCCGACAGGGGACGTCAGATCGCGTCCAGGCCGGTCTCGCCGGTCCGGATGCGAATGGCTTCCTCCACGGGGGATACAAAGATCTTGCCATCCCCGATGCGCCCGGTCTGGGCGGCCTTGCGGATGGCGTCGACGGCGCGCTCGACCATGTCGTCCGGGAGCACGATCTCGATTTTGACCTTGGGAAGAAAGTCGACCACGTATTCGGCGCCGCGATACAGTTCCGTGTGGCCCTTCTGGCGGCCGAAGCCCTTCGCCTCGGTGACCGTGATGCCCTGCAGGCCGACCTCCTGGAGAGCCTCCTTCACGTCGTCCAACTTGAACGGCTTGATGATCGCTTCGATCTTCTTCATCGGTGACCCGGATCCTCGGCTGGTGGCGTCGACGGCCCTTCGGGAAGCACGACCCGGCTCTTAGCAGAAACCGTGCCTCGTGCGCCACCTTCAACTTGGCGGAACGCCGCGCCGGGCCCGGCTGTGCGGAAGGCGATCAGGTCTGGCGCGATGTCCGCAGGTGCTGCCTTCGATCGAGGCATAATGCCTCTAAAACAGGCAACATCGTCGCGGGACGATGCTGATCAGGGAGACTAGGCGATGGACGAGGTCTTGACCACCGCGCAGATGCACGAGGCCGACAGGCTGGCCATCGCCGCGGGCGTCCCGGGATCGGCCCTGATGGACAAGGCCGGGGCGGCCGTGGCCGACGCGGTCTGCCGCCGCTTCGGCGCCGGGGCGAGGGCGCTCGTCCTCTGCGGACCGGGAAACAATGGCGGCGACGGCTTCGTGGCCGCGCGCATCCTCGCCGCCAGGGGATTCCGGGTGGAGGTCGCGCTGCTGGGCGACAGGGGCGCGCTGCGGGGCGACGCCGCCGGCGCGGCCAACCGCTGGACGGGTCCGGCCGCGCCGCTGTCGTCGGCGGATCCTTCCGCCGCGGACGTCGTGGTCGACGCGATGTTCGGCGCGGGCCTGTCCCGCGACCTCGACGGCGACGCCCTTGCGGCCGTGGAGCGGGTCAACGCCTCGGGCCGGCCGGTGGTGGCGGTCGACGTGCCGTCGGGCCTCGACGGCGACTCCGGCCGCCCGCGCGGCGCAGCGGTGCGGGCCTCCGAGACCGTGACCTTCTTCCGGCTCAAGCCCGGGCATCTGCTCTATCCGGGACGGCGGCTGTGCGGCCCGGTCCGACTGGCCGACATCGGCGTTCCGGCCGGCGTCCTCGACGCGATCCGGCCCAGGGTGCGGCGCAACGGCCCCGACCTGTTCCGGGCCGCCTTCGTGGGCCCCGACGAGGAAGGGCACAAATATGGCCGCGGCCATGCGGTCGTGGCGTCGGGCGGCCTGGAGTCGACGGGGGCGGCGCGCCTCGCCGCGCGCGCGGCGCTGCGGGTCGGCGCCGGCCTGGTCACGGTGGCGTCTCCAGGCGAGGCCATGGCCGCGCACGCGCCGGCGCTCGACGCCGTGATGCTGCGCCAAGCCGACGGGGCGGAGGGTCTCGCCGCGCTGCTGACCGACCGGCGGCGCAACGCGCTCGTGCTGGGCCCCGCGCTCGGCGTGGGCGACGCGACCCGCCTGGCGGTGCGCGCCGGCCTGGCGGCGGGCTGCCGCGCAGTCCTCGACGCCGACGCGCTCACGAGCTTCGCGGGCGACGCCGGCGCCCTCGCGTCGCTGATCGCCGCGAGCCCTGGCCGGGACGTCGTCGTCACGCCCCATGCGGGGGAGTTCGCGAGGCTGTTCAAGGGAGTGGGGAGCGTCCTTGAATCGCCGTCCAAGCTCGCCGCCGCCGTCGCGGCGGCCGAGCTGCTGGGCGCGGTCGTGATCCTGAAAGGTCCCGACACCGTCATCGCCGCGCCCGACGGCCGCGCCGCCATTAACGCCAACGGCTCGCCCTGGCTGGCCACGGCCGGCTCGGGCGACGTCCTGGCCGGGATGACAGCCGGGCTCCTGGCCCAGTCCGTCGCGGCCTTCGAGGCCGCCTGCGCGGCCGTCTGGCTCCATGCCGAAGCCGGCGCCTCCATCGGCCCCGGCCTTATCGCCGAGGACCTCCCCGAAGCGCTGCCGCGCATCCTCGCCGCCTATTTCCGCTAGCGCCTCCTTCGTGCGTCCAGCCGACCCTCACCCCAGCCCTCTCCCCGTTCCGGGGCGAGGGGGCCGGCTGCGGCCCTTCCCCCACACCCGCCGCCGGGGATGACGCCCTTCTCCCCGGCACGGGGAGAAGGTGGCCCGAAGGGCCGGATGAGGGGCCGGACGGGGCCAGGGCGCGCCGCGTCACTTGACAAACGGATAATATTCCTATAACCCTGTCCATGCTCCGGTCCACGGAGGGGCGTCTGCAGCGTGACGGATGTGGATCGGGGGCGGCGGCCGTCGAAGCCGGGCTCACGACCCGGTCGAGGCGGCGGACGAAAGACAAGGTCCGACTAGCGACAACGCGAAGGGGCTGAAAGCGCCCCGGGATCTTCCTTTCATCCTCCAACGCTGCGCGCGGAGCGGCGGGGCCTGGCGGGCTCCCGGCTTCCACTCTACCCACCCCACTCGCCGTGGGGTCCCCAGCGACGCCGCTCCGCGCCGCCCTCCACCTCCGGGCCGAAAGGCCGCGGAGCTATCGGTGTTTTCCTTCTCCCCGGCACGGGGAGAACGCAGCGCGTAGCGCCGGATGAGGGGACATGCAGCCGAGCCCCGCCACCTCTCACCCCAGCCCTCTCCCCGTTCCGGGGCGAGGGGGCCCGTTGCGGCGCTTCCCCACCATCCCCCGTCATCCCCGGCGCGCCGAAGGCGCGGGAAGGGGATCCCGAAAAGCCGGGCGAAGGGCGCCCCTCGCCAAACCTCTCTGGATCCCCTTCCCGGCGCTGCGCGCCGCCGGGGATGACGGAGGCTGGCTGTGGCGCCACCTCCCGTTCCGGCGCGAGGGGGCGCGCTGCGGCGGTCCGGCCGCCTGCCGCGGCGCGGTGGGGTCAGCCGCCGAAGCGGCTGGAGAGTTCGCGGGTGAGGCGGCCGCCCTCGGTGAGGTAGCGGCTGATGATCGTCTCCGCCGCCGGCGTGCAGCGGCGATAGGTGACGGAGTACTCGCGGAAGCCGCGGTTATACGCTCCCGCCAGGCGTTCGCGGCGCTGGGGGGCGGGCGCCTCGGCGTCGATCAGGGCCGTCATGCGGCTGCGCCACTCGGTCTCCGTCTCGCCGCCGCACAGCGGATGCAGGAAGGCGAGGGCGCCCATCAGCTCCGACAGGCGCAGCATCTGCGGCTCATAGGGCGGGGGCGGGGCCTCCGGCGCGGGCTGGGCCGCCTCTTCCTGAGGCTTGGGCGGCGGCGGCTTGGCCTCGCTGGGCCTGGGCGCCGCGCGCGCTTCGCCCCGCTTCGGCGCGCCGCCGTGGCGGATCACGCCGTGCCGGGGGGCGGACGGCGCGGCCGGGGCGGCGCCATAGGGCACGCCCCCATAGGACTGCCGCGGCGGCGGCCGCTGGATGATGATCTGCGGCGCGGGGCGCGGCGGCGTCTCCCACGGCCAGTAGAATTGCGCCGCGGCGCCCTCCGGCGTCGCCGCCCAGAGCGCCAGCGCCAGGCCGGCCGAGGGGCCAAGCCGCGACAGGAGGCGGGCCGTCATGGCGAGGCTCCCGCGTCCGCCCCGCCGAGCGCGCGCCGGGCGAGGTCCACGACGTCGCCCAGGCCGCGCGTGGTCGGCAGGGCGCCGATGTCGGCGGGGTCGGCGAACAGCACGGCCCCGGCCTCCGGACCCGGCGCGGGTTCGCCCGAGACCCAGCGGGCCGCGAAGGTGGCGATGACGAAATGCCGCAGCACCCGGCCGGCGCCGTCGCGCTCGATCACCTCGGAATGGCGCACGAAGCCGGCGATCTCCGCCACGCAGCCCACCTCCTCGGAGAGCTCGCGCAGGGCGGCCTCCTCGAGCGTCTCGCCGGGTTCGACCAAGCCGCCGGGCAGCGAGAACAGCGCCGCCGAAGGCGGCTTCGTGCGCGTCGCCAGCAGCACCTTGCCGTCCCGGAACACCGCGACGCTCGCGGCCAGGAACGGGCGCGACGGATAGAGGCGGCTCTCCGCCTCGGCCGGCTCAGACGTGCTGGCCGCCATTGATGTGGATCTCGGCGCCGTGGACATAGCTCGACTGTTCCGTGCACAGGAAATAGATCGCCTTGGCGACCTCCTCGGGCGTGCCGAGGCGGCGCATCGGGATCTGGGCGACGATCTTGTCCGTTCCGGGCGACAGGATGGCGGTGTCGATCTCGCCGGGCGAAATCGCGTTCACCCGGATCTCGTGCGGGCCGAAATCGGCCGCCATCTCGCGCGTCAAGGCGGCCAGCGCCGCCTTGGAGGTGGCGTAGGCGGCCCCGGCGAAGGGGTGCACCCGGGACCCCGCGATCGAGGTGACGTTGACGACCGATCCCTTGGCGCGCTTCAGCTCGTCCATCAGGCCGCGCGCCAGCATCACCGGGGCGAAGAAGTTCACCTGGAACACGCGCTGCCAGTCGCCGATGGCGGTCTCGATCGTGCCGAGACGGGCGCCGTCGCGGCCCTTGGGCGAGATGCCGGCGTTGTTGACGAGCGCGTCGAGGCGCCCGCCCTCCAGGCGGCTCTTCACCTCTGCGATCGCCGCCTCGGTGTTGGCGGGATCGGCGAGGTCGACCTGGATGTGGTCCTCGGGGCCCATCTCCCAGGGGCAGTTCTCGGGAAAGGGATGCCGCGAGCAGGTGATCACGCGCCATCCGGCGGCGGAGAATCGCTTCACGGTGGCGTGGCCGATCCCGCGGCTCGCTCCGGTGAGCAGCATGGCGCGGCGAGGGCCGTTGGAGGTGTCCTTGGCGGAGTTGGGCATGGGGCGTCCTGTGGGGCGTTCGGCCCGGCGCCCCAGTCGGGCGCCGCGGCGGACCGTCCGCGTGGGTTCAAGGATATAGACGTTCACGGCTCCAGTCGCCTGCCGGTTCGGGCCGGCGGAAGGTCAGCCGGTCGTGCAGCCGGAAGGGACGGTCCTGCCAGAACTCCATCTGCACGGGCCGGATGCGGAATCCCGTCCAGTGCGGCGGGCGCGGCACCTCGCCGACGGCGAACTTCGCCGCATAGGTCGCCACCGCCTTCTCCAGCGCGAATCGCGACTCCAGGAGGCGCGATTGCCGGCTGGCCCAGGCGCCGATGCGGCTGTCGCGCGGCCGGCTCTGGAAATAGGCGTCGGCCTCCTCGTCGGTCACGCGCTCCACCGGGCCGCGGACCCGCACCTGGCGGCGCAGGCTCTTCCAGTGGAACACGACGGCGGCCTTGGGTTCGCCGGCGAGCTCCCGGCCCTTGGCCGATTCGGTGTTGGTGTAGAACACGAACCCGTCCTGGTCGTAGCCCTTCAGCAGCACCATGCGCACGTCCGGCAGGCCGCTCTCGTCGACGGTCGCCAGCGCCATTGCGTTGGGGTCGTTGGGCTCCGACTGGCCGGCCTGCGCGAACCACTCCGCAAAGAGGACGAAGGGGTCGTCCGCGCCCGTGAAGTCACCTGCCATTAACGGTTCCGCCGATCTAATGCCGCCATGCCGAGTTGACGAGGATGCGAGTGTCCCGCCGAGCCGACGCTTCGACTTATATGGGACAGCGACGCCGCGAAGAAAGCGGCGATAACCGCCTTCTCACCCGCCTCGCCGCCTGCGGCGCAGCCCTTGCGGCTGCGTTGACGGCGTCCGGATGCTCCATGACCCTGCCGGGCCTGGGCTTCGATCCCGAGATCACCAGTTCGGTGGAGCGCAAGGCCTCGCCGCTGAGCCCCGTCATCGACGAGGTCGACTGGAGGCTGGCCGCGCCCGCTCTGGGGCAGGCGCTCGATCCGCTGCGCAAGTCGCCCGTGGCGGCGTGGACGAACTCCGAGACGGGCGGCTCGGGGGCGTTCGAGGCCGTCGGCGCCGCCTATGTGCGCAACGACGAGGTCTGCCGCGCGTTCAAGGCCAGCGTCCGGGTGCAGGGCCGGGAGGAGAAGCTGGTCGGGGCCGCCTGTCGGCTCGGGGCGGGCGAGTGGACCGTCCAGAAGGCCAAGTCGGCGCCGCCGCCCGGCTGAGCGGCCGCCCTTTCTCCCCCATCCCGGCCCGATCGACGCTATAGTTGGGCCAGCAGCGGCGCAGGCGTTGCGAATCGGCAACACTCACCCCACATGCCGCCTGGAGTTTCATGACGTCCGGCAGGCCGCCCTGTCCGGCGGGACCGGAGCGCGACCGCTCCGTCCGCGTGAGGAGAATGAAGACGATGCGCGATCCCTATGATGTTCTCGGCGTGCCGCGCTCCGCCGCGGAAGCCGACATCAAGAAGGCCTACCGCAAGCTCGCCAAGACCTGGCATCCGGACCGCAATCCGAATGACCCCAAGGCGCGCGAGAAGTTCACCGAGCTGACCACCGCCTATGAGATCCTGGGCGACGACGCCAAGCGCAAGCAGTTCGACCGCGGCGAGATCGACGCGGAGGGCAAGCCCCGCTACGCCGGCTTCGAAGGCTTCGCCCATGGCGGCGGCGCCGGCGCGGGGGCCGGGTTCGGCGCGGGCCGGGGGGCCGGATTCGAGGGGTTCAATTTCGGCTTCGAGCCCGGGGCCGGGGGCTTTCGCTCGCGCGGCGGGCCGGGCGGGTTCGACCCGTCCGACATGTTCGCCGACCTGTTCGCCGGCGCCGGCCAGCGCGGCGGCGGCCGCCAGGGCGCCAAGCGCCCGGCCGGCGAGGACGCCCACACGGAGGCGACGCTCTCCCTGGCCGAGGCCGTCAAGGGCGCCAAGGCGCGCGTCAAGCTGCCCTCCGGCAAGGAGGTGGAGGTCTCGGTCCCGGCCGGCGTCACGGACGGCAAGGTCATCCGCCTGAAAGGGCAGGGGCATCCCAGCGCCTGGGGCGGAGCCGCCGGCGACGTCCTGGTCACCATCAAGGTCAGGCCGGACCGGCGCTTCGCGGTCGAGGGCAAGGACCTGCGCATCCGCCTGCCGCTGCGGCTCGACGAGGCCGTGCTGGGGGCCAAGGTGCGCGTGCCGACGCTCGACGGCGCGGTCGAACTCTCGATCCCGGCCCAGTCGTCCAGCGGCCGCACGCTGCGTCTGCGCGGCAAGGGCCTGCCCGCGCCGGACGGCGCCGGAGATCTCCTGGTCACCGTCGAGATCGTGCTGCCGCCCGAAAAGGACGCCGCGCTCGAGGAACTGATGCGCCGCTGGGCCGAGGAGCAGACCTTCGACCCCCGCAAGGACTTCTAGGCCCTCGCGGCGAGCCTGCCTCCCCGACAAGGGAGCAGGCTCAAACGGTCACCTGCGTCCCGACCTCCACGACGCGGCCGGTCGGGATCTGGAAGAAGTCCGTGGCGTCGCTGGCGTTGCGGGCCAGCGCGATGAACAGCTTGTCCTGCCACAGGGGCATGCCCGACTGCGCCGCCGGCTTGATCGAGCGCCGCGACACGAAGAACGACGTCGACATGATGTCGAAGGTCCAGCCGAGCTTGCGCGCGATGGCGAGGCCCCGCGGCACGTTGGGGCTCTCCATGTAGCCGAACGTCATCTTGACCCGCGAGAAGTGGTCGCTCACCGGCGAGATCGCGATGCGCTCGTCCTCCCTCACGCGGGGCGTGTCGGCGGTCGAGACCGTCAGGATCACGTTCTTCTCGTGCAGGATCTTGTTGTGCTTCAGGTTGTGCAGCAGGGCGGTGGGCGCGTAGTCGGGGTCGCTGGTGAGGAACACGGCCGTGCCCTGCACCCGGTGCGGCGGCTTCTTCTCCAGGTTGCGCACCAGCATTTCGAGCGGCACCTCCGAGCGGCGCGTCTTGTCGGCGAGGATGCGCGTGCCCTTGCGCCACGTCGCCATCAGCAGGATCAGGCAGGAGGCGAAGACCAGCGGCGCCCAGGCCCCGTCGAACAGCTTCAGCAGGTTGGCGGCCAGGAAGGTCGAATCGATCAGCAGGAAGGGCGCGACCAGCAGGGCGGCGGCCCAGGGCTTCCACGACCAGAGCCGCCAGATCACGATGAAGGCAAGGGTGGCGTCCACCACCATCGTGGTCGTCACCGCGATGCCGTAGGCCGAGGCCAGCGAGCTCGACGACCGGAACAGCAGCACCAGGATCAGCACGCCCATCAGCAGCAGCGTGTTGATCCGCGGGATGTAGATCTGCCCGGAATGGGTCTCGGACGTGAAGCGGATGTCGATGCGCGGCAGCAGGCCGAGCTGCACCGCCTGGCGGGTCAGCGAGAACGCGCCCGTGATCACCGCCTGGCTGGCGATGACGGTCGCGGCGGTGGCCAGCCCGACGACCGGGATGATGGCCCAGTCCGGATAGAGCTTGAACAGCGGGTTCTCGATCGCCTCCGGGTGCGACAGCACCAGCGCGCCCTGGCCGAAATAATTGATCACCAGCGAGGGCAGCACGAGCCCGAGCCAGGCGATCTGGATGGGGCGCCGGCCGAAATGGCCGAGATCGGCGTAGAGCGCCTCGCCGCCGGTGACGGCCAGGAACACCGCCCCGAGCGTCACCAGGCCGATGACCTTGTGCTTCAGCACGAACAGGAAGCCGTGGCTCGGGTTCAGCGCCAGCACGACGCCCGGGTCGTCGCTGATATGGCTGATCCCGCCGGCCGCCAGGACCGCGAACCAGGCGATCATGATCGGCCCGAAGGCGGCCGCCACCTTGGCGGTGCCGCGGCTCTGGACGGCGAAGAGCAGCACCAGGATGCCGACCGTGATCGGGACCACGTAGTGCTCCAGCGCCGGGGTGATCAGCTTCATGCCCTCCACGGCCGACAGCACCGAGATGGCCGGGGTGATCACCGAGTCGCCGTAGAACATCGACGCGCCGATGACGCCGAGGCCGAGCACGAAGGAGCGCCCCTTGGTCAGGGTGCGCTGCGCCAGCGCCATGAGCGAGAGAGTCCCGCCCTCGCCATTGTTGTCGGCGCGCAGCAGGATCAGGACGTATTTCGCGGTGACGACCAGCAGCAACGCCCAGACGATGAGCGACAGGACGCCCAGCACCGTCTCGCGCGGCACCTCGGGATGGGCGCCGGGCTGGTTGTGGGCGCCGGCCGCCGCCAGCAGCGCCTCGCGGAAGGCGTAGAGGGGACTCGTCCCGATGTCCCCATACACCACGCCGATGCTGCCGACCGTCAGGCCGATGAGATTCTGCTTACCGTGGCCGTGACTCGTCCCGTGCCCCGCTCCTTGCGCCGCCGCGCTCTCGTTCACGGATGACCTCGCCTCTTGCGCACCGCCCTGAAGGAGCTTGGGGAGAATGCTGCATGACCAACCCGGTTCCAACCGGGCGGCGGCGCTTATAGCACCACCGGATCAGGTTTCCATCCACCCCATCCCGGTCCACACAAAATGGTTCCGGTCAGGCTGGCAAGCGCCATCTGCGATTCCGCATGGCGGCGGCGCTCTTTGCGTCGCCCACAGCGACGAACGCGGGGGCGCTTTCGCTTGAGCGGGGCTTCCGCTATTGATGCCGACGCCGCAGCGGCCCACCCGACACGACGAACGGTTGACATGACTGATCCAAACTCCCGGGCTTCGAACCTCCTCGCGGGCAAGCGGGGACTCGTGATGGGCGTGGCCAACAACCGCTCGATCGCCTGGGGCATCGCCCGCGCGGCGCATCAGCACGGCGCTCAGCTGGCCTTCACCTATCAGGGCGACGCGCTGGAGAAACGCGTGAGGCCGCTGGCCGCCGAGCTCGGCGCCGCGGTCGTCGGTCATTGCGACGTCACCGACGCGGCCAGCGTCGACGCCGTCTTCGCCGAGGTGGAGAAGTTGTGGGGCGGGCTCGACTTCGTCGTCCACTGCATCGCGTTCTCCGACAAGGACGAGCTGACCGGCCGCTATGTCGACACCAGCGAGGCGAACTTCACCAAGTCGCTGCTGATCTCCTGCTACTCCTTCACCGCCGTCGCCCAGCGCGCCGAAAAGCTGATGACGTCGGGCGGCTCGATGCTGACCCTCACTTATTACGGCGCCGAGAAGTGGATGCCGCACTACAACGTCATGGGCGTCGCCAAGGCCGCCCTCGAGGCGTCGGTGCGCTACCTCGCGGCGGATCTCGGCCCCAAGAACATCCGCGTCAACGCCATCTCGGCGGGACCGATCAAGACGCTGGCCGCCTCCGGCATCGGCGACTTCCGCTACATCCTGCGCTGGAACGAGTACAACGCCCCGCTGCGCCGCACGGTCACGACCGAGGAGGTCGGCGACACGGCCGCCTATCTGGTGTCCGACATGGCGCGCGGCATGACGGGCGAAATCCTGCATGTGGACGCCGGCTACCACGTCGTCGGCATGAAGAACCCGGACGCGCCGGACATTACGCTCGACAAGGCCTGAGCCCGCATGGCCTCGCCGTATCGGCTGTTCTTCATCCGCCACGGCGAGACCGACTGGAACGCGGAGGGCCGCCTCCAGGGACAGCAGGACATCCCGATCAACGAACGCGGCCGCCACCAGGCGGGCGAGGCGGGCAAGCGGCTCCTGCGGCTGGCTCCCCAGGCCGGGACGCTGCCCTGGGTCGTGAGCCCGCTGTGGCGGACGCGGGACACGGCCGAGCGGGCGCGCCGCGCCATCGGGCTCGATCCCATGGACTACGCGCTGGACCCGCGCCTCAAGGAGATCTCCTTCGGCGACTGGGAAGGCCATACTTGGCGAGACCTGCGCAAGGTGGCGCCCCACGCCGCCGAGGAGCGCAAGGCCGACAAGTGGCGCTTCGTGCCTCCGGGGGGCGAGAGCTACGCCATGCTGGCCGAGCGCATCCGGCCTTTCGCCGAGGAGCTGGCGGGCGAGCAGGTCGTGGTGGCCCATGGCGGCGTCGCCCGGGCGCTGTTGTACCTGCTATCCGGCGTGTCCGACCTGGTGGCGCCCAGCGTCGAGATCTGGCAGGGGCGGGTGCTGCTGTTCGAGAACGGCCGCTTCGCCTGGACCTGACGGGACCCTCCGGGTGAGCGTCCTAAACGGCTGATTCTCCTTGCCTTGCGAGGTCGCGCTTCCTGAACGGCGCCGTTCAGCTTCGTTCATCGTGGGTTCAGCCGTCCGGTCGCATAAAGGCAGGGTCGCGACAGGCTGCTTGTGCTGGGTTGCGACCCCGGCTCGCCCGACTTGGGCGCCGACCGGGACCAGGGGAAGCGGGCGTTGCGGGGCGCCATCGAGAACCAGGGTCGTCCGACGGAGAAACCTCCGAACGACGAGTCGTGGCCGATGGCGACCGGAGCGCCGGGAGAGCGAGAGATGAACCGGGCGCCGACCGACCTCGTAGCCATCGCCAGCGCCATCGGCGCCGGGCATCCCGCGCTTGATGGTCCCGACCTGCGTCAGGGCCAGGCCGCATCGCCCGCCATCTTGCGCGGCGAGGCCAGGCCTGACCTGCTGCGCGACGAGGTTCTCTCCGAGATCTTCGAGGCGACCGTCTCCCGCACGCCGGACAAGGCCGCCATGGTCTGCCGCGGCGAGATCCTGACCTATGCGCAGATCGAAAGCCGCGCCAACGCCATCGCCCGCGGCCTCGCCGCCAGGGGCGTCGGCCCCGGCGACGTGGTCGGCCTGTGGGCCCCGCGCGGATCCGAGCTGCTCGTCGCCCAGATCGCCGTCGCCAAGTCCGGCGCCGCGTGGCTGCCCTTCGACGCCGACGCTCCGATCGACCGCATCGCGGTCTGCCTGTCCGATTCGGGCGCCAGGCTGATCCTCACCTGCGACGCCTTCGCCACCCAGGCCGCCGGCGCCGGCGTTCCCGTCGAAACCTCCGCCTCGCTGGCCGCCGGCCAGACCGGCGAGGCCGTCGATCCGCGCCAGCGCGGCCTGACGCCGGACCATCCCGCCTACATGATCTACACCTCGGGCTCGACCGGCGCGCCCAAGGGCATCGTGGTCAGCCATCGCAACATCGCCCATTACCTGCGCGCCGCGAACGCCCTGTTCGGCCTCACCGCCGAGGACGTCATGTTCCAGAGCGCCTCGGTGGCGTTCGACCTCTCGATGGAGGAGATCTGGGTTCCCTACCTCGCCGGCGCGACCCTCTGGGTGGCGACGCCCGAGGTCATGGCCGAGACCGACAAGCTCGCCGACGTGATCGCCGAGGCCGGCGTCACCGCCATCGACACGGTGCCGACCCTGCTCGGCCTGTTCGCGCGCGACATCCCCAGCCTGCGCGTCATCATCCTGGGCGGCGAGGCGCTGCCCGCCTCCATCGTGCAGAAATGGGCCAAGCCCGGCCGCCGCGTCTTCAACACCTACGGTCCCACCGAGGCGACCGTGGTCGCCACCGCCTGGGAGGCGGTCGCCGGCGAGGCGGTCACCATCGGCCGGCCGATCGCCAACTACAGCTGCTATGTCGCCTCCGAGGACCTCGCCTTGCTGCCTCCGGGCGTGCAGGGCGAGCTGCTGATCGGCGGTCCGGGCGTGGCGCAGGGCTACCTGAAACGGCCCGAGCTGACGGCCGAGAAGTTCATCGCCAACCCCTTCGCGTCCGACGGCTCCGACCCCATCCTCTACCGCTCCGGCGACGCCGTGAGCATCGATCCGGCCGGCGCCATCGTGTTCCACGGCCGCATCGACGACCAGGTCAAGATTCGCGGCTTCCGCGTCGAGCTCGGCGAGATCGAGGTGAAGCTCGACGCGCTGCCGGGCGTCGCCCAGTGCGCCGTCGTGCTGCGCCAGGACGACGGACTGGACCGGCTGGTCGCCTTCATCGTGCCGGAAGGCGAGGGCAAGCTCGACCGCATGCAGGTCCGCATGGCGCTCGCCGAGCGGCTGCCGTCCTACATGGTGCCGTCGCGCTTCGAGCTCGCCGCCACGCTGCCGCGCCTGATCTCCGGCAAGGTCGACCGCAAGACCCTGCGCGCCATGCCGCTGGCCAGCGCGACCGGCCCCGCCGACGAGCAGGAGCCGGCCCGCACCGCGACCGAGGCCAAGCTGCTGGAAGCCGCCCAGTCGGTGTTCCCCGGCCAGAGCCTGCCCTTCGACGCCGACTTTTTCAACGAGCTCGGCGGCCATTCGCTGATCGCCGCGCGCTTCATCTCGGCCGTGCGCCAGAACCGCGGGCTGGAGAGCGTCACCCTGCAGGACGTCTACGGCCAGCGCACGCTGCGCGCCATCGGCGCCGCCATCGACGCGCGCGCCGTCTCGGTGGACTCCGACCTCTCCTTCGAGCCGCCGTCCTTCCGCCGCCGCTTCCTGTGCGGGTTGGCGCAGGGCGTCGCGATGCCGTTCATTCTCGGCCTCGTCACCATCCAGTGGCTCGGCCTCTTCCTCGCCTCCGTGTTCCTGCTGCAGGACGACCCGAGCCTGCTGGCCGAAGTGCCGGTGCTGCTGGGCGTCTACGTGGCGCTGAACCTCGGCACCAAGGCGCTGATCGTGGCGCTGAAATGGGCCGTGCTCGGCCGCACCAAGCCGGGCCGCTACCCGCTCTGGGGCGTGTACTACTTCCGCGTCTGGTTCGTGCAGCGCATGATTCAGGTGACGTCGCTGAAGTTCCTGCAGAACTCGCCCCTGATGCGCGTCTATCTGCGCCTGCTGGGCGCGAAAGTCGGCAAGGACGCGATGATCTCGGACTTCGAGGCCGGCGTCATCGACCTGATCAGCATCGGCGACCGCGCCACGCTCGGCATCAAGACCAAGTTCGCCAACGCGGTCGCGATCGGCAACGAGTTCGTCATCGGCCCGATCACCATCGGCGACGACGCCTATACGGGATCGTCCTGCTCCTTCGGCCCCGACAGCGTGGTGGAGGAGGGCGCCCAGGTCGGCGACCTCACCTCCGTGGCGCCCGGCATGACCATCCCGGCCTGGGAGACCTGGACCGGCTCGCCCGCCCGCAAGACCGGCGAGGTCGACCGCGCCTCCATGCCAGAATTCCCGACCGTGACGCCGGTCACCCGCGCGCTGCAGAACGCCACCTATGCGGGCTCCTACATCGTCATGCTGATGCTCGGCCTCGTGCCGATCTTCCCGGCCTTCTACATTCTCTACAATCTTGATGGCCTGATCGACGGCCAAATCGACTACAGCGTCAGCTGGGCGACGCTGCCCTTCCTCGCCTGGCCGACCGCCATGGCGCTGATCGTGGTGGCGGTCGCCATCATCGTGGCGCTGCGCTGGACGATCATGCCGACTCGGGTGAAGTCGGGCCACTACTCGATCCACAGCTGGTTCTATGTCCGCAAGTGGATGGTGGGCCTCGCCACCGAGGTGACGCTGGAGACCGTGTCGTCGCTCTACGCCACCGTGTTCATGCGCCACTGGTACCGGATGCTCGGCGCGAAGATCGGCCGCGGCACCGAAGTCTCCACCAACCTCGCCGGCCGCTACGACCTCGTGGAGCTGGGCGAAGACAACTTCGTCGGCGACGAGGCCGTGCTGGGCGACGAGGAGATCCGCAACGGCTGGATGATCCTGGAGCCCGTGAAAACCGGCGACCGCGTCTTCATGGGCAATGATTCGGTGATCCCGCCCGGCTCCGTGCTGGAGAATGACTGCCTGATCGGCGTGAAGTCGACCATCCCGGCGAGCCTCCACGTCAAGAGCGGCGAGATCTCGTTCGGCAGCCCCGCCATGCTGATCCCGGCTCGCCAGAAGGTGAACGCCGACGCGCAGTCGACCTATCGGCCGTCGAAATGGTGGGTGTTCGGCCGCACCATCTTCGAGACCCTGCACACCTCGCTGCCGACCGCAACCTTCATCACCTGCGGCTACATCACGGCCGACCTGATGGAGAGCCCGATCACCAACAACGAGTGGGGCAAGGCGACCGCCATCTTCCTCGCCGCCGGCATCGTCATCGCGCTCGCGCTGATCGCCGTGTCGGTGGTGGCCAAGTGGCTGCTGATGGGCGTCTACAAGCCCACCATGAAGCCGATGTGGTCTTTCTGGGCCATGCGGACCGAGGCTGTCGCCGTGCTCTATGGCGGTCTCGTCGGCAAGGCCTCGGTCGAGTTTCTGCGCGGCACGCCGTTCCTCCCCATGGTGCTGCGCCTCTATGGCACCAAGATCGGCAAGGGCGTCTGGATGGACCTCACCGACATCACCGAGTTCGACTGCGTGAAGATCGGCGACTTCGCCACGCTCAACATGGGCTCCTGCCTGCAGACGCACCTCTATGAGGACCGCATCATGAAGGTCGGCCGCATCGAGGTGAAGCGCGGCGTCCATGTCGGCTGGGGCGCCACGGTGCTCTACGACAGCACCGTGGGCGAGTATGCCCGCCTCGGCCAGCTGACCATCGTGATGAAGGGCGAGAACATTCCGGCCCACACCAGCTGGGCCGGCGCGCCCGCCATGCCGGTGGCGGTCGTCGAGGCCGCGACCGTGGCCGAGCCCGTGAAGGTTGCGGCCTGAGGGGCGAGGCGATCCTGCGATGACGGCCCGCTTCGGCGGGCCGTTTGCTTTGAGAGCCGCCGTTCCCCCATCCCCTAAAATGCTCTAAGACGCGGAGCCATTCTCCGGGTCCGCCGCCATGTCGCACAACACCTTCGGCCATCTCTTCCGCGTCACGACCTTCGGCGAGAGCCATGGGCCGGCGCTGGGCTGCGTCGTCGACGGGTGCCCGCCGCGGATCCCGCTGACGGCCGAGGACATCCAGGCCGATCTCGACAAGCGCCGTCCGGGCCAGTCGCGCTTCACCACGCAGCGCCAGGAGCCGGACAGGGTCAAGATCCTCTCCGGAGTGTTCCCCGACGAATCCGGCGTGCAGGTGACGACCGGAACCCCGATCGCGCTGATGATCGAGAACGTCGACCAGCGCTCCAAGGACTACGGGGAGATCAAGGACAAGTACCGCCCCGGCCACGCCGACTTCACCTATGACGTGAAATACGGGATCCGCGACTATCGCGGCGGCGGGCGCTCCTCGGCCCGCGAGACGGCGGCCCGGGTCGCCGCCGGCGCGGTGGCCCGCAAGGTCGTGCCGGGGCTCGTCGTGCGCGGCGCCCTCGTCCAGATCGGGCCGCACCGGATCGACAGGAGCCGGTGGGACTGGGACGAGGTCTCCCGCAACCCGTTCTTCTGCCCGGATGCAACGGCGGCGGCGTTGTTCGCGGAGTACCTGGACGGCATCCGCAAGGCCGGATCGTCCATCGGAGCCGTCATCGAGATCGTGGCGGAGAACGTGCCCCCCGGCCTCGGCGCGCCGATCTACGGCAAGCTGGACAGCGAGATCGCCGGCGCGCTCATGAGCATCAACGCCGTGAAGGGCGTCGAGATCGGAGCCGGTTTCGGCGCGGCCGAACTCACCGGCGAGGAGAACGCCGACGAGATGCGCTACGGCAATGACGGCAAGCCGCTGTTCCTGTCCAACCACGCGGGCGGCGTGCTCGGCGGCGTGTCGACCGGCCAGGCCGTCGTGGCGCGCTTCGCCGTCAAGCCGACGTCCTCCATCCTGAACCCGAGGCTCACCGTCGACCGCAAGGGCGGCGAGACGGACATCTTCACCAAGGGCCGCCACGATCCCTGCGTGGGGATCCGGGCGGTGCCAGTGGGCGAAGCCATGTTGGCCTGCGTCATCGCGGACCAGTTCCTGCGCCACCGCGGACAGGTGGGAGAGACGAGCGCCTGGCCCGTGGCGCGCTGAAGTTCAGCATCGCTTCATTCCTGAAAAATTCAGTAGCGCTGAAATTTGGGCCGCGATACGGTCAGGCATGAAGCTTGGCGAGTGGCTGCGGACGAAAGGCATGGCGCGCAACGTGTTCGCGCAGCGCATCGGCGTGTCGCCGGCCGCCGTCACCCAGCTGTGCAACAACGACACCGTCTGGATGTCACGGGAGACGGCCGAGCTGATCTCCAAGGCCACCGGAGGCGCCGTGACCCCGAACGACTTCATCAACCTTCCCACGGTCCTGCCGACCCCCTCGCTCGAGGAGCGCGCCATGTCCCACTCGGTCACCGAAGCCATCGAGGCGCTTGCGCGCGGCGAGATCGTCATCGTCACGGACGACGACGACCGCGAGAACGAGGGCGACCTCGTCTGCGCGGCGTCTCTGTGCACGCCGGAGAAGATGGCCTTCATCATCCGCAACACCTGCGGGATCGTCTGCGCGCCGCTCACCAGCGGCGAGGCGCGCCGGCTGCACCTCACCCCCATGGTGGCCAGCAACGACGCGCCGCTCGGCACCGCCTTCACCATCACGGTCGATGTCCGTCACGGGCTGACGACCGGCATCTCGGCCGAGCAGCGCGCCAACACCGTGCGGGCCTTGGCCAACGGCAATATGGGCGCGAGCGACTTCGTGCGCCCCGGCCACGTCTTCCCGCTCGTCGCCAAGGACGGCGGCGTGCTGATGCGCTCGGGCCATACCGAGGCGGCGGTGGACCTGTGCAAGCTGGCCGGCCTGCCGCCGGTCGGCGTCATCTGCGAGCTCGCCAATGACGACGGCACGGTGATGCGCGGCGCCCAGATCGAGGAGTTCGGCGCCAGGCACAATCTGCGCCGGATCTCGGTGGCCGACCTCATCGCCTATCGGCAGGCCCGCGAGAAGCTCGTCGAGCGGGTCGCCACCTTCCCGGTGAAGACCGAGATCGGCGAACTCACCGGCTTCGCCTATGTGACGCCCTACGATCCGGTGCACCACTTCGCCTTCGTGTACGGCTCCATCGGCGACGGCCGCGCCATGGTGACCAGGCTTCACCGCGCCAACGTCATCGCCGACACCTTCGGCGGCGGCAAGGCGATCCAGGCCGCCCTGCAGCGGTTCAAGACCGCCGGCCGGGGCGTGCTGGTCTATCTGCGCGACGGCACCGCCGGAGTGCCGGTGCAGGAATTGGAAACGGGATTGTCGCCGACCGAGGCGGCGCGCCAGCGCCAGTGGCGCGAGATCGGCCTCGGCGCCCAGATCCTGCGGGACCTCGACGTCAGTTCGATCGTGAACCTCTCCTCGACGCCGCGCTCCTATGTCGGCCTCGCCGGCTTCGGCATCGAACTGGTCGGGACCGAGCCGCTGGACGCGTGAGGGGTCACCCCGCCCAGGGGCGGTCGCCCTCCAGCAGCGGCCGCATCTTGACGATCTCGCCCGCGGCGCAGTCCAGGAACGCCCGGATGCGCGGCGAGGCGCGCAGGTCCGGATGGGTCAGCAGCCACAGCCCGGCCGAGAAGTCCGGGTTGAGGGCGGTGAGCCGCACGAGGTCCGGCCGCCGGTCGGCGATGAAGCAGGGCAGGGGGCCGACCCCGATTCCCTCGGCGACGGCTTCGGTCAGGCCCAGCACCGTGTTGATCTTGATGGCCACGCGCTCCGCCGGCACGTGCTCGCGGACATAGCGGGCCGCCTTGAGGTGGCCGAACTGGTCGCCCAGCGACACCCAGGGCCGGTCATAGAGCTCGCGCTCCTCCACCGGCGCGCCGGGACTGGAGTCCGGGAACTCGCTGCGCCGCCCATAGACCGCCCAGACGATGCTCGACACGCGCCGGCCGACCAAGGTCTCCGGAGGGTTGTCGGTGGCCCGCACGGCGATGTCGGCGTCGCGCTTGGACAGGTTCAGCGCCTGGTTGGACAGCACCATGTCGACCCGGATGTCGGGATAGAGCTGCCGGAACTGCGCCAGGACCGGCATCAGCAGATGCACCAGCAGGGTGTCGTTGGTGGTGACCCGCACCTCGCCCGAGGGGGTCAGCGCCTGCCCGGCGAGCTTGCGCGAGAAAGCGACGACGTCGCGGTCCATCCGCTCGGCGAGGGCGGCCATCTCCTCGCCGGCCGGCGTCAGCCCATAGCCGGTGCGGTGCCGCTCGAACAACGAGAGCCCGACGCGCTTCTCGATCTCGGCGAGCCTGCGGAAGACGGTGGAGTGATTGACGCCCAGCGTATCGGCCGCGCCGGTCAGCGACCGGGTGTCCGCGATCGCCTTCACGAGGCGGAAATCGTCCCAGGGGATCGGATTCAACTTGCGCTCCTGCAAGGTAATTCTTTCGTCTTGTGCCATGGAATTGCGAAAAGGAGAAGCGCATTGTGCCTTCACCAAATGCAGCCGCCCTGGGTTTTCGGGGCCGCCCTTGAGGGACCACCATCATGATCGACCCCCGCACCGCTCCCTATGGCCTCTTTCTCCTGCGCGTTTCGCTCGGCGTCATGTTCATCGCCCACGCGGCCCTGAAGGTGTTCGTCTTCACCGTGCCGGGCTTCGCCGGCTTCCTGGCCCAGGTCGGGCTGCCGTCCTTCATGGCCCTGCCGGTCATCGCGGCTGAAATCGTCGGCGGGCTCGCGCTCGTGCTGGGCGTCTACAGCCGTCTCGTCGGCGTGCTGCTCCTGCCGGTGCTGCTGGGGGCCCTCATGGTGCATTCCGGCAATGGCTGGCTCTTCACGGCCGCGAATGGCGGCTGGGAGTACCCGGCCTTCCTGGTCCTGGCGACCGTGACGCTGATCCTCGGCGGCGACGGTGCCTTCGCGCTCCGCCCGACCCCGACTTCTTTCGCGCCGCGCCTTGCCGCGCAGACCGCCTGACCTATTTCCCGTTCTTCCCCCAGGGCCGCCCCGCTGCGAAGCGAGGCGGCTCACGCTTTTGGATTTCGCCTTATGACTGACATCCCCTATTCCGATCTGGACGGCGCCGACCTCGACGCGTCCACCCACGCCTTTTCCGAACGGGACGCCTTTGAGACGACTGCGTCGCAGGACGCCTGCGCGGACCACAGCCTCGGCGAGCGGATCGTCGCCCTGGTGACCGGCCGCTGCTCGAAGACCGGCAAGCTGATCTCCGAGGCGGGCCTGTAGCTCAATCGCCCGGCCCCGGCCGAGGGGCCGCGGCGCGGCGCAGGCGATCATTGATCGCCTCGCCCAGACCATCATCCGGAACGGGCGTCACGGCGATCGTCGTGGCGCCCGTTTTGTCGAGATCCCGCAGCATGGCGAAGAGCTGGGCGGCCGCCTCGGCGAGGTCGCCGGTCGGGCTGAGATTGAGCGCGGCGCGGGCGTCGCCGATCCCTTCGACCCCGGCGGGGCCGAACAGCAGCGCCGCCTCGCCCGGCCGGATGCGCGTCGCCTGCAGCCTCACGCCGGCCTTGGGCGCGTAGTGGGAGGCCAGCATCCCGGGCGCGACCGGGGCCTCGCCGTCGGCTGACCCGTGGTCCGCGGCCGTCGCCGTCGCCAGGCGACGCCCGAGCGCCTGCTCCAGCGCGGCCCTGGGAACGCCGCCCGGGCGCAGCAGGACGGGGCCGTCGCCCAGGCACGCCACGATGGTCGATTCCAGTCCCACTGCCGTCGAGCCGCCCATCAGCACGGCGTCGATCCTGCCGTCGAGGTCGCCCAGCACATGGGCCGGCGTCGTCGGGCTGACGCGTCCCGACCGATTGGCGGAGGGCGCCGCAACGGGCCGCCCCACGGCGTCCAGCAGGGCCCGCGCGACGGCGTGGGCCGGCGACCGCAGGGCGACGCTGTCCAGCCCGGCCGTGGCCAGGTCCGACACCGTGCAGCACGGCGCCTTGGGGACGACCAGCGTCAGCGGCCCAGGCCAGAAAGCGCGCGCCAGCGCCAGCGCGGCGGCGTCGAACCGGCCCTGCGCCAAGGCGACGTCGAGCGTCGGGACATGGGCGATCAACGGGTTGAAGGTCGGCCGGCCCTTGGCCGCGTAGATGCCCGCCACCGCCTTGCCGTCCGTGGCGTCGGCGCCCAGCCCGTAGACGGTCTCGGTCGGAAACGCGACGAGGCCGCCGGCGCGCAGGATCCCGGCCGCCCGGGCCACCCCCTCGGCGTCGGCCTCCAGCCTCAGGGTCTCGCGAGTTGACGACGTATCGTTCACGTCTAAACTACCTTCGGTCTGCGGGATTTCTCTGTCGGCTTCGCTTAGCACGCGGACTATGATGCGCGCCAATGGCGCCGACCGCGCCGACAGGGCGATGCGGCCCTGGGCGAAGGGCCGAAGATGGGGAGAGACGACCGATGAGCTACCGCCCTCCTGTCGAGGACATGCTGTTCACGCTGCGCCATACGGCGGGGCTCGACCGGCTGTCCGAAGACGGCCTCGCCCCGGAGCTCGACGGGGGCATGGCGGCCGCCATCCTGGAGGAGGCGGGCAAGTTCGCCGGCGACGTGATCGCGCCGCTGAACGCGGTGGGCGACAAGATCGGCTCGCGGATCGTGGACGGCAAGGTGGTCACGCCTCCGGGCTGGCGGGAGGCCTACCGGACCTGGGCGGAGGCGGGCTGGAACGGCCTCACCGCCGACCCGGATTTCGGCGGGCAGGGGCTTCCGCAGCTGGTCCAGGCCGCCTGCGTCGAGATGTGGAACTCGGCCTCCTTCGCCTTCGCGCTCGGGCCGCTGCTGACGGCTGGGGCCATCGAGGCCGTGCACGCTCACGGCTCGGAGGAGCTGAAGCGGACCTACCTCGCCAAGCTCGTCTCAGGCGAGTGGATGGGCACCATGAACCTCACCGAGCCCCAGGCCGGCTCGGACCTCAACGCCCTGCGCGCCAAGGCCGAGCGGGCCGGAGACGGCACGTACCGGATCTTCGGGCAGAAGATCTACATCACCTATGGCGACCACGACCTCACCGACAACATCGTCCACCTGGTGCTGGCCCGGCTGCCCGACGCGCCGGCCGGCACGCGCGGCATCTCGCTGTTCCTGGTGCCCAAATATCTGGTGAACCCGGACGGGACGCCGGGCGCGGCCAACGACGTGCGCTGCCACTCCATCGAGCACAAGCTCGGCATCCACGCCTCGCCGACCTGCACCATGGTGTATGGCGACCAGGGCGGCGCGGTGGGCTGGCTCATCGGCGAGGAGAATCGCGGCCTCGCCTGCATGTTCACGATGATGAACAACGCCCGCCTGAATGTCGGCCTGCAGGGCGTCGCCATCGCCGAGCGCGCCACCCAGCAGGCCCTGCGCTACGCCCAGGATCGCCGCCAGGGCTGCGCGCCCGGCCACAAGGGCGAGGGCATGAGCCCGATCATCGAACATCCCGACGTGCGGCGCATGCTGCTGCGCATGCGCTCGCAGACCGGCGCGGCCCGGTCGCTCTGCTACCTCGTCGCCGAGGCGCTGGACCGCTCCCACCGCGAGACCGACGAGACGGCCCGCAAGGCCGCCTCCGAGCGCGCCGCGCTGCTGACGCCGGTGGCCAAGGCCTATTCCACCGACATCGGCGTCGAGGTCGCGTCGATGGGCGTGCAGGTCCATGGCGGCATGGGCTTCGTGGAGGAGACCGGCGCGGCGCAGCACCTGCGCGACGCCCGCATCGCCACCATCTACGAAGGCACCAACGGCATCCAGGCCATCGACCTCGTCACCCGCAAGCTGCCGCTCTCCGGCGGCGACGCCGTGCGGACGTTGATCGCCGGCATGCGCGACGCCGTGGCCGAGGTGGCGAAGGCCAACGATCCGGGCTTCGGCCGCATGGGCGAGCGGCTACGCGACGCCGTCGACAGCCTCGATCGCGCCACCGCGCACATGCTCGGCGTGCTGGGGACGCGGCCCGACGAGGCCCTGGCGGGCGCGACCGACTATCTGAAGCTGTTCGCCCTGGCCCAGGGCGGAACGTCGCTGGCCGCCCAGGCCCTGGTTCCCGACGAGCATGGCCGCGCCGCGCGCGTGGCCACGGCGCGCTTCTTCGCCGAGCAGGTCGCCACCGAGGCGCCCGCCCTGGAGCGCGCGGTGGTCGACGGCGCGGGCGCGGTCGCGGACGGCGCCCTGGTCTTCGCCGCGTGACCACGGACGCCCGGCCGCTCTCCGGCAAGGTCTGCATCGTGGCGGGCGCCTCGCGGGGCGTCGGCCGCGGCGTCGCGATCGCGCTGGGGGAGGCGGGCGCCACCGTGGTCTGCAGCGCCCGCTCGACGCGCTTCGGCGGCCGCACCGAGGGGCGCCGCGAGACCGTGGAGGATGCGGCCGAGGCGGCGCAGGAGGCCGGCGGCCGCGGCTACCCCTATGTCTGCGACCATACCGATCCGCGCGCCCTGTACGAGTTCGCCGCCTATGTGACGCGCCGGTTCGGCCCGCCGGCCTTGGTCGCGTGCTCCGTCTGGGGCGGCGCGGAAGGGTTCGACGGCGCCCGCTACGCCGATGGCGCGTCCTTCGGGACGCCGTTCTTCGAGAGGTCGCTGCGGGGCTACGAGGTCGCGATCCAGACGGGCGCCTATGCGCTGCTGGCGACGGCCCGCGCCTTCGCGCCGGTGATGATCCCGGCCCGGCGCGGCCTCATCGTCGCGCTCGGCTTCGACGCCGGCGAGGGGTCGGCCGGGGACGTCTATTACGACCTCGGCAAGGCCGCGACGCTGAGGGCCAGCGCCGCCATGGCGGCCGAACTCGCTCCCCACGGGCTGGCGTGCCTGCACCTGTCGCCCGGCTATGTGCGCACCGAGCGCACCTTCTCGGCCGGGCTCGCCGCCCAGGCGACCGAGACGCCGCTCTACGCCGGCCGCGCCGTCGCGGCGCTGGCCGCGGATCCGGACGTCGCCCGCCACAATGGGCGGTCGCTGTTCGTCGCGGACCTCGCCCGCTCTCATGGTTTCACCGACGCGGACGGCTCCCAGCCGCCCCGCTACGCCCCGCCCGGCGCGACCGCGCCCTGAAGATCACGCTGAGGAGCGCGCCATGTCCGACACCGCCGCAGGCCCCCTGGGAGGCAAGACGCTGTTCATCACCGGAGCGTCGCGAGGGATCGGCCTCGCCATCGCCCTGAAGGCCGCCCGCGACGGCGCCAACATCGCCATCGCGGCCAAGACGACCGAGCCTCACCCCAAGCTGGAGGGCACGATCTACACCGCGGCGGACGCGATCGAGAAGGCGGGCGGCAAGGCGCTGCCGCTGGTCGTCGACGTGCGCGACGAAGCCTCCGTGCAGACCGCGATCGGCCGCACCGTGGAGGAGTTCGGCGGGCTCGACATCGTGGTCAACAACGCCTCGGCGATCCAGCTCACGCCGACCACCCAGACCGACATGAAGCGCTTCGACCTGATGCACCAGATCAATGCGCGCGGCACGTTCATGGTGTCCAAACACGCTATCCCGTACCTCGCCAAGGCGGCCAACCCGCACATCCTCATGCTCTCGCCGCCGCTGGACATGCAGGAGAAGTGGTTCGCCCCGCATCTCGCCTACACCATGGCGAAGTTCGGCATGAGCCTGTGCGTGCTGGGCCTCTCTGGCGAACTGCGCCAGCAGGGGATCGCCGTGAACGCGCTCTGGCCGCGCACCACCATCGCGACCGCGGCGGTGAAGAACCTGCTGGGCGGCGATTCGCTGGTGCGCGCCAGCCGCACGCCCGAGATCGTCGCGGACGCCGCGCATCTGGTCTTCCAGAAGCCGTCGCGGGAGTTCACGGGCCGCTTCCTCATCGACGACAGCTTCCTGGCCTCCGAGGGCGTGACCGAGTTCGACCACTACCGCGTCGACCCCACGCAGCGCCTCTTCGTCGACTTCTTCGTCCCGGCCGACAGCGTGGGCCCGGCGAGCCTGGATCCGGTCGAGGCTTGACCGGCGCGCATGGGCGTGGTCTTGGCCAGTCGCCCCGCAAGGGGCCGCGCGTAGGGGAGGCGGCGCCATGATCATCGTCTATCGCGCCTCCGACGCGGGCCCCGGCTGCCGCTTCGAGAAGCGGCTGCTGCAGGACGGCGAGGCCATCCCGTCCGACGCCTTGTGGATCGACCTGGTCGAGCCCACCCGCGAGGAGGACAGGCAGGTGGAGGAATTCCTCGGCGTCAGCATCCCGACGCGCGAGGAGATGAGCGACATCGAGCCGTCCGAGCTGCTCTACGCCGAGCATGGCGCGCGCTACATGACCGCCCGGGTCGTCTACAATGTCGAGACCGTGCCGGAGATCACCGGCCTCACCTTCATCCTGAAGGACCGCACGATGGTCTCGGTGCGCTACGCCGAGCCGAAGGCCTTCCAGATGTTCACCAACCGCATCGCGCGGCCGGAGGGCTGCGCCGCCAACGCCGAGGCGGTGATGGCCGGGCTGGTGGAGACCATCATCGACCGCGCCGCCGACGTGCTCCAGGAGACCGGGGCGCGGCTGGACGCCCTGTCGCGCTCTGTCTTCGAGGCGCGCCCGGACCCCGGGGCCCGGCAGTCCGAGCACCAGGACACGCTGCGCAGCCTCGGACGCCACGGCGACCTGATCTCCAAGATCCGCGAAAGCCTCGTCTCCATCGAGCGGCTGCTGCTGTTCCTCTCGGTGAGCTACCGCACGGCGCGGGTGCCCATGGAGCTGCGCGAGGAGGTCCGCACCACGCTGCGCGACCTGCAGTCGCTGGAGGAGCACGCCACCTTCCAGTCGCAGAAGATCCAGTTCCTGCTCGACGCCACGCTGGGGCTCGTCAATCTCGAGCAGAACAACATCATCAAGCTGTTCTCGGTGATGGCGGTCATCTTCATGCCGCCGACGCTGATCGCCTCGATCTACGGCATGAACTTCAAGGTCATTCCCGAGCTCGACTGGCATCTGGGCTACCCGATGGCGCTCGCCATGATGGTGATGGCCGGCGTGCTGCCCTACGTCTTCTTCCGCTGGAAGAGATGGCTCTAGGCGACTCGCGCGGTTGCGAAATCCGCCTCCAGAGCCCAGACTTCGCGCATGTGTGGCCGCTTCGCCCTGACCGCCTCGCCCGAGCAGGTTCGCGCGCTGTTCCGCTATGAGGAGCAGCCGAACTTCCCGCCGCGGGCCAATGTCGCCCCGACCGAGCCGATCGCGATCGTGACGCAGGAGCGGGGGCGTCCGGCGTTCCGGCTGGTGCGCTGGGGCTTCATTCCGGCCTGGGCGAAAGACCCGGGCGCGTTCCCGCTGCTGATCAACGCGCGCGGCGAGACGCTGGCGGAGAAGCCGGCCTTCCGCAACGCCATCCGCCGGCGCCGCTGCCTCGTGCCGGCGGACGCCTATTACGAGTGGAGCCGGGGCCCCGGCGCCGCCCGGCGTCCGCACCGGATCAGCCGGCGCGACGGCGCGACCATGGCGCTCGCCGCGCTGTGGGAGACCTATGTGTCGCCCGACGGCGGCGAGATCGACACGGCCCTGATCGTCACCACGCACGCCAATGGCGCGGTCTGCGCCTTGCAGGAGCGCATGCCGGTCGTGATCGAGCCCGGCGACGCAAGGACCTGGCTCGACTGCGTCGGCGAGGATCCCCGCGCGGCGCTGACCCTCGTCCGGCCCTGCGCGGACGATCTCCTGGCCGTGGAGCCCTGCGACCCCAGCCTGCCGGCCGCCGAGCGGGCGAGGCTGACGGTGGGCGGGACCAAAGCCGCCCGCCCGTCCCCTCCGCGCCGCGAGCCGGAGCCGCCCGCCCAGGGGAGCCTGTTCTGAGCGCCGCCGTCCAGCACCCGGCCGCCGCGCCCGCCGGGCTGGCGATCCGCCCCTATGTCCGCGCGGACCTGCAGGCCTGCGCCGAGATCTATGTCGAGGCCCGCCGCTTCGCCTTCACCTGGTGTCCGCCGTCGATCTTCCGGTCGGACGACTTCGAGCGGGACTCGCTGGGAGAGGCCATCTACGTGGCCGAGCTGGACGGGCGGGTCGCCGGGTTTCTGTCGCTGTGGCTGCCGGAGCGCTTCATCCACCTGCTTTTCGTCGACACGCGCCTGCATCGGCGCGGGGTCGGCCGTGCGCTGCTGTCGCATGCGCTCGATATCCTCGGCCCGCGCGTCTGGCTGAAGTGCCAGCAGGGCAACCTGAACGCGCTGGCCTTCTACCGGAGCCAGGGATGGAGCGTCACCCCGGGCGGGTCCGACGAGGTCGGGCCATGGTCCTACGTGGCCTCGCCCGGCGCTCTGGTCATCCCCGACGGCCGCTGAGCGTCGCCCGCAGCACGAAGGTGAGCACCTCGGCCACCGCCCGGTAGAGGGCCTCGGGGATCTCGTCGTCGAGCGGCACCTTGGACAGCGCCTCGGCCAGCGCCGGGTTCTCCTCGATGGCGACGCCGTGTTCCTCGGCGGCCGCCACGATGCGCTCCGCCACCGCGCCCCGGCCCGTGGCGGTGACGCGCGGCGCCCGCTGCTCGCCCTTGCGGTACTCGAGCGCGACGGCGAGCTTCCGGGGCGACACGGAGGTCATGAGCGCTGATCCAGCAGGACGCCCGCCGTCGGAGCCGGCCGACGCGGCGCGCCCGCCACCACGGCGATCTCCGAGGTGTCGAAGGCCGCCTCGTCGAGCGCCCGCTTCAGCGCGTCCGCCCCGACCCGAAGCGACGCGAGCGTCTGGCTGCGCTCGGCCCACAGGGTGACGCCGAGCCGCGTCCCGCCCAGCGTCAGGCGCGCGTGGACGGGTCCGGCCTCGCTGGTCTCGATCGCGAATTCGATGCTCCAACGTCCGTCGGAGGCGCCGGCCTGGCCGGATCCGCCGCCCTCGCGCGCGATGCGCAACTGGGCGTTGGCCGTCTCGCGCGGCAGCAGGACGGGGACGTCCATCACCCAGGCGGGATTCGGCGCCGGCCGGCCCGGCGCGCCGTCCGTCGGGCGGGCGTTGTCGCGCGGCAGGGCGGCCGCCTGCGACAGGCGGATGCGGTCGAGCGCGGCCTCCACCTGCCCGTGCAAGGTCCGGGCGACCTCGTCGGGGGACCGGTCCCCCAGGTCGGCGAGAGGGACCGCCGGCTCGGATCGGGGCGCGGCGTCGGTCCGGGGCAGGCTGGCGCGGCCGCCCGCCTGTCCGGCCCTGGGCTCCGACGCGCCCTGCTGGCGGGAGGGCGAAGCGGGATCCGGCGGGTCCGACGGTCCGGACGCCGTCTCGCGGGCCGGGCCGAGACCCTGGCCGAGCGCCGCCTTCAGGGCGGTGACGAGCAGGCGCGCGTCGCCGACCGGGGAGCGCGGGATGCCGCGCGGATCGGACGGCTGGTTCTCGCCGGCAGGGTCGCGCAGGGCCGGCCCGGCCGGGTCTCTCGCGGGTTCCGGCGCGCCTGGGACCGGGCGGACGTCGCTCGCGGCGGCTGCCGGCGCGGCGGGAAGGGCCAAGGGCGGCGCGGCTTGGGGACCAACGGCCGCCGGCTCTGGGGGCGGCGTCGCCGCAGCCTGCGGCGGCGAAGCGACCTTCGCCAGGATGGCGCCGAGCGCGAGCAGGAGCGCCTTGGCGTCGCGCGGGGGCGCGCCGTCGCCGGCGGCGAGACGCGAATCCAGGAACACGCCGGACTGGCGCACCAGCGCCTGCACGGTCGGCGCGTCGATCGGGGCGGCTGCGTCGAGCCCCGAGGACAGCAGCGCCCGCAGCAGCGGCTGGGCGGCGGCGGGCAGCGAGGCGGCCGCGGCCTGCGGGTTCGCGAGGAGCGCGCGGAGGGTGGACAGCAACTCGGGCGGCGCCTGCTGCCGGCCGGCGGCCCGCGCCACGGCGCCCGCCAAGGCGACGGCCGGATCAGCGGAACATTCTACGCCCGCCTCGATGCGGCCCGGCTGTCCAGCTTCCTCGCGGACCGCCAGCGTCACGGCGACGGGAAGAGGCAGGCTGGCCCGGGCCGCGCCGGACGGAGCGCCAGCAGGGTCAGCCATCGGCCGCAGCGTCGGCTGCGGCCCCGCCGTCTCGACGACGAGCCTCACGGACGCGCCTGCGGCCAGCCCGTCCCAGGCGGGGATCTCCAGCGCGCCGAATGCGGTGAGGAGGCGGGCGAGGCCGGCCTCCGTGATGGCGGCGACGCGCGCGGCGATCTCGTCGCCAGCCTGCAGCGCCGCGAGCGCCGGCTCGGCGGCGGCTGCGGACGGAACGCTTTGCTGGGCGAGGCTGGCGACGGTCACGGCGCGGCTCCGGCGCGCACGCAAGGCGCGCGCGGTCGTCCGATCAAGCCATGTCCGGGTTCCCAGCCGGTTAAGGCCGCCCTGGAAACCGTCAGAGCACCTTGCCGGGATTGAGCACGCCCTTGGGGTCGAGCGTCGCCTTGATGGCCCGCATCATCTCCAGCGCGACCGGATCCTTCACCTCGGCCAGCAGCTTGCGCTTGAGCCGGCCGATGCCGTGCTCGGCCGAGATCGATCCGCCATAGCGCGCCGTCAGCCCATGCACGACGCGGTTGATCTCGTCCCAACGCCCCAGATAGGCGGCCTTGTCCATGCCGACCGGCTGGGTGACGTTGTAATGCAGGTTGCCGTCGCCGAGATGGCCGAAGGGGAGGGGTCGGCATCCCGGCATCGCCTGCTCCAGGGCCGCGTTGGTCTCCTCGATGAAGCGCGGGATCCGGGCGATCGGCAGGGCGATGTCGTGCTTGATCGAGCCGCCCTCGAAGCCCTGGGCCTCCGACAGGGTCTCGCGCAGCTTCCACAGCGCGTTGCGCTGGTCGAGCGAGGTCGCGATCACGGCGTCCTCGACGCCGCCGGCCTCCATCGCTGCGCCCAGCAGCGCCTCCATGGCCTCCTCGAGCCCCTCGTCGCGCGGCGAGGAGAGCTCCACCAGCACGTACCAGGGATGCGCGCCCTGCAGCGGGTCGCGGCATCCCATGTGGTTCACCGACATCTCGATCCCGAGGCGCGGGATCAGCTCGAAGGTGGTCACGGCGTTGCCCGCCATCGCCTTGGCGCGGCCGAGCAGGTCGAGCGCGGCGGCGGGATCGGTGAGGCCGCACAGCGCCGTCACCATCTGGCGCGGGCGGGGGAACAGCTTCAGCACCGCGGCCGTGATGACGCCCAGCGTGCCCTCCGAGCCGACGAACAGGTTCTTCAGGTCGTAGCCGGTGTTGTCCTTGCGCAGCTTGCCGAGGCCGTTCCAGATCCGGCCGTCGGCCAGCACCACCTCCAGCCCCAGCACGAGGTCGCGGGCGTTGCCATAGGCCAGCACGGCCGTGCCGCCGGCGTTGGAGCCGAGATTGCCGCCGATCGTGCAGGTGCCCTCCGACGCCAGCGAGAGCGGGAACAGGCGGTCCGCCGCCTCGGCGGCCTGCTGGGCGCGCAGCAGCGTGACGCCGGCCTCCGCCACCAGCGTGTCGGACTGCGGGTCGACCTCGCGCACCCGGTCCATGCGGTTCAGCGACAGCACGATCTCGTCGCCGGTCTCGTGCGGAACCTGCGCGCCCACGAGGCCGGTGTTGCCGCCCTGCGGCACGATGGGCCACCCCTGGGCGTTGGCTAGCGCCAGCACGGCGGAGACCTCCGCGGTGGAGCCCGGCCGCACCACGCAGCGCGCCTTGCCGCGGTAGAGGCCGCGCCATTCCACCAGATAGGGCGCCATCTCGGCGGGGTCCGCGATGGCGTATTTGTCGCCCACGATCGCGGCGAGCTGGGTGACGGCGGGGTCCTGCTGCATCGGCGTTATCCCAAGGTGCGACGGGCCCGGCTGGCGCGGGGGCGGCGGAACACGCCCACGAGCTCGACATGGGCCGAGAAGAGGAACTGGTCGACTGGCGTCACGGCCTCCAGCGCATAGCCGCCTCCGACCAGGATGGCGGCGTCGCGCGCGAAAGTGGCCGGGCTGCACGAGACGCCCACGACGGTGGGGACCTGCGAGGCGGCGAGCTGGCGCGCCTGCGCCTCCGCCCCGGCGCGGGGCGGATCGAAGACCACCGCGTCATAGCTCGCCAGCTCGGGCCCCAGCAGCGGCCGACGGAAGAGGTCGCGAGCCTCCACCGTCACGGGGCGGAGCCCCTGGGTGCGCCGCGCGGCTGCCGAGAGGGCCTCCAGCGCCGCGGCGTCGGCCTCGACGGCGTGCACGGCGGCGCGCCCGGCGATGCGCAGCGCGAAGGGCCCGACGCCGGCGAAGAGATCCAGGACGCGCTTGGGCTTGCCGAGCGCCTCCAGCACGAGGCGCGAGAGGGCGTCTTCGCCGGCCTGGGTGGCCTGCAGGAACCCGCCTGCGGGCGGCTCGACCAGGGTCGGGCCGATCGCCACCAAAGCGGGGGTCCGCGCCGAGATGACGTCGCCATGGATCGACAGCCGGGCCAGCCCGAGGCGTTCCGCCAGCGCCACGAGATCGGTCTTGAGCCGCGGCGAAGCCGGACCATGCCCGCGCAGGTCGACGTCGAGGCCGCCCTGCGTGGCCGTGACCTGGATGTCGAGCGGCTTGGCGCTCTTGGCGCAGGGCTCGGCCAACGCGAGCGCGACCTCGGGCGCCCTGTCGAGGGCCGGGACGAGAAGCGGGCAGGCGGGGATCGGAACGAGGTCATGCGTGCGGGCGGCCATGAAGCCCACGGCGGTGCGCGTGCGGCCGTCGGCGTCGGCGATGCGCCGGGCGTGGAACGTCGCCCGGCGGCGGCCCTCGCCATGCGCCTCGACGAGCGGGGAGAGGGCGACGTCGAGCCCGGCCTGCCGCAGCGGGGCCGCGGCCTGCTCGGTCTTCCAGACCGCATAGGCGGCCGGCGCCAGATGCTGGACGGCGCAGCCGCCGCACACGCCGAAAAGAGGGCAGGGCGCCGGAACGCGCTCGGGCGAGGCCGCCTCGATGGAGACGAGCCGCCCGCGGCCATCCTCGACCTCGGCCGTCACGGTCTCGCCGCTCAGCGCGTAGGGGACGAAGACGACGCCGTTCGGGGTCACGGCGACCCCGTCGCCCCGCTGGCCCAGCCGGTCGATGGTGAGGCGCTCAAGCATGATGGGGCTCCGCCGGAAAGGCGCCGCGCCGGGCCCCGATCAGGAATTCGAGGTTGCCGTCGCCCCCGGCGACCGGCGAGGGGATGACGCCGTCGCAGCGCCAGCCGAGCGACGCGACGAGATCCCGGGCGCCGTCGCACACGGTGCGGTGGATGGCGGGATCCTTCACGAGGCCCTTGCGCACATGGGCGCGGCCGGCCTCGAATTGCGGCTTGACCAGCGCCACCATGGCGGCGTCGGACGCCGCCAGCGCAAGAACGTGAGGCATGACAAGCCTCAGCGAAATGAAGCTCACGTCGAAGGTGAGAAGCGTCGGCGCCTCGCCCAGGTCTTCGGGCGCGAGCGTCCGGGCGTCGCGGCCCTCCAGGGACGCCACCCTGGGGTCGTCCCGCACCGTGCGGTGCAATTGGCCGTGGCCGACATCGACGGCGCAGACGCGGCGGGCGCCGGCCGACAGCAGCACATGCGAGAAGCCGCCCGTGGAGGCGCCGACATCCAGGCAGGCGCGCCCCGTGGGGTCGTAGCCGAACCGCTCCAGGGCGGCGGCGAGCTTCAGCCCGCCGCGCGACACCCACGGATAGGGCGGCTCGGCCGTCACGGCGGCGCCGGGCGGGATCGTCTCCGACGGCTTGCGGACCGGCCTGCCGTCGACGGCGACGAGGCCCGCCGCGATCGCCTCCTGCGCCTTGGCTCGGCTCTCGAAGAAGCCGCGCTCGACCAACGCCAGGTCGGCCCGCCGCGGGGCGGCTGGCGGCTCAGTCGGAAGGGAGCGGGCGTCGGACATTCGTGCGTCACATGCGGCTGGGGGTGCGCAGGCGCTGGGCGCCGCGGCGGCCGCTCGTATAGCATGCCGGGGCGCGTCGCGAAGGCCCCCTGCGCGACCCTGACCGGCGCTCCTCTCCCGCACCCCCTGACCTGCGAGGTTCCCGATGCTCCGTTTCGTCCTTCCCATGATCGCCGTCGCGCTTGCGGCGGCCTCTTCGAGCGCCGCAGCCCAGGAGGTCGCCGAGGCTCCGGTGATCGACAACAAGGGCGCGGCCATCGGCTCCATCCGGCTGCGCGGCTCGGGCGCGGGCGTCGTCGTCCGGGTGTCCTTGAAGGCCGGGGCGCTGCCGCCTGGCTGGCACGGGGCGCACATGCACGCCGTGGGCGATTGCAGCGACACCGACAAGTTCATGAACTCCAAGGCGCATGTGAACCACGACGCCAGGAAGCACGGCCTGCTCAACGCGGAGGGGCCCGACAATGGCGACCTGCCGAACCTCTACGCCGCCGCCGACGGGTCGGTGAACGCCGAGCTGTTCACGCCCTTCGCCAAGCTCACCGGCGCCAACGGCCTCAAGGACGCCGACGGCTCGGCTTTCGTGATCCATGCGGCGGAGGACGACCACACGGCCCAGCCCATCGGCAACGCCGGGGCGAGGCTGGCCTGCGCGGTCATCAAATAGGGCGTTCCGGACCGGCGCGGGCCGCTCTCAGCGGCCCGCCATGTAGGACGCCAGGGCTTCCAGGTCCTCCGGCGCCAGCGTGTTGGTGATGTCGCTCATCCACGGATTGTTGGTGCGCGTCCGGGCGCGGAAATCCTGGAGGGTCTTGAGGATGTATTCGCGCCGCTGCCCGGCGATGCGCGGATTGGTGCTGTCGCCCAGCCCCTCCGCGCCGTGGCAGGAGCTGCACTGGCCGGCCGTGATGGCGGTCTCGGCCCGCTTGGCCTCCTCCGGCGACGCCCGGGGCTGGTTGAGGTTCACCCAGGTCTTCTTCGAGAAATACTCGGCCAGCCCCATCATGTCCTCGCGCGACATGTCCTGGGCGATGCCGTTCATGATCTCGTTTTTGCGCTGGCCGAGCTTGAAGTCGCGCAACTGGAGATAGAGGTACCCCTGATGCTGGCCCCAGATCAGCGGGTAGGACTTGTCGACCGGCGTACCGGCCTCGCCATGGCAGGAGGCGCAGACCTGGGCCTTCTCCTCGATGTCTTCGGCGCCCGCGGACGCGGGCGAAGGAGTGGATTGGGCGAGCAGCGCCAGAAGGGGCAGGGCCGCGGCGCGAAGCGGAAGGTGGCTCATGCTGGATCTCGGGGGAAGCGGGATGGGAGAAGGGACGCCCGGCGGAGGCTCCCTAACGGAACGGGGCCGCGAGCGGCGGCCCCGTCCTGATTGAGCGTGTCGGGCGCGCCCGTTCAGTCCGCCGTCGTGAAGGCGATGATGCTGTTGCCGCGCTTGTAGTCGATCTGGGTGTTGCCGCCCGCTCCGACCACCACATACTGCTTGCCGTCGACCGTGTAGGAGGACGGCGGCGCGTTCACGCCGGCGCCGGCCTGAAACTTCCAGAGCGTCGAGCCGGTCTCCGCGTCATAGGCCTTGAACAGGCCGTTCGCCTCGCCGGTGAACACGAGCCCGCCGGCCGTCGCCAAGATGCCGCCGATCATGGGCTGCGCGGTCTTCACCTGCCAACGGATCTTGCCGGTGTTGTAGTCCACCGCCGTGACGTTGCCCCACTGCTCCTCGGTCGGGATCACCTTGAAGGCGCCGCCCAGCCACAGCTTGCCGGCCGGGTAGTTGGAGCTCTCCACGTGATACGTCATCGGCTGGTGCAGGTTGATGGCGTAGCTGAGGTTCAGGTTCGGGTTGATGGCGATGGGCGACCACTCGACGCCGCCATTGGCGCCGGGAAGCATGCGCGCGCCGTCCTTGGTCGGCAGCACCCACATGTTCTCCTGCGGCACCATGGCCTCGGAGAAGCGGATGAGGCTGCAGTCCTTGGCGTCGTGGACATAGACATGGCCGGTCTTGCCGGCGTGCAGCACGCCCTTGATCGGCTTGCCGTCCTTGTCGGCCACGGTGGTGATCACCGGCGGGCTGACCGCGTCGAGGTCCCAGACGTCGTGCGCGATGTATTGGAGGTGGCAGACATACTGCCCCGTATCCAGGTTCACCGAGACCAGCGAGTCCGTGTAGAGGTTGTCGCCGGGGCGCAGCGAGCCGTCGAGGTCGGGCGAGGGGTTGCCGACCACGAAGTAGATCCGGCGCGTCTCGAGGTCCACGGCCGGGTTCTGCCACACGCCTCCGCCGAGCGTCTTGAAGGGGTCGCCGGTCTTGGCGAGCTGGGCCTTCTCGGCCTCGATGTTGCGGTGCATGTCGCGGCCGGTCGCGTCCTTGGTGGCCCAGACGCCGACGGAGTTCTCCGGCACCGTGTTGAAGGTCCACAGCAGCTTTCCGGTCTTCGCGTCATAGGCCTTCACGAAGCCGCGGATGCCGTATTCGCCGCCATTGGTGCCGATCAGGATCTTGCCGTCGACGGCGGTGGGGGCCATCGTCTCGCTGTAGCCGAGCTCCGGATCGGCGATCTGGGTCTCCCAGACCGGCTTGCCCGTCTTGGCGTCGAGCGCGACCAGCTTGGCGTCGAGCGTGGCCATGTAGACCATGTCGCCATGCACGGCGACGCCGCGATTGTTCGGGCCGCAGCAATAGACCGTGATCGGCCCCATCTTGTGCTTGTAGTGCCAGAGCTCCTCGCCCGTCCGCGCGTCCAGCGCGTAGGCGTGGTTGAACGACGTGGTCACGTACATGACCCCGTTGACCACGATCGGGCTGGTCTCCAGCGATTCCTTCACCTCGGTCTGGAAGATCCAGGCGGGACGCAGCTTGCCGACATTGGCGACGTTGATCTGGCGATTCGGGTAGAACCGGGTCTGCTGGTAGTTTCCGTTGGTGTGCAGGAAGTTGTTGCCGTCGCCCGCGGCGCGGTTCAGGAGGTCCTGACTGACGGTGTTCATGTCGCCCCACTTGGAGGCGGACTTCACTTCCTGGGCCCGAACGACCCCTGATGCGGCGAGGCTGGCCGCAACCGCAAAGGCGCTGGCCGCCAGAAACTGGCGTTTTCTCGAAAACATCCCCAAGTCCTCCCCTGGCGCAGGCAGGGCCTGCGCGCGTGCGGCGATTGAGCTCGCCTGCGACGACGATGCTGCGCCTCGATCCCACCAAGTGTCAACTTGGCTTCACGCTCTCCGCCGCGACCTTTGGAACCCGATAACCGTCCGCGAGCCTTCGGACGGGTTCAGCGCTTGCAGTCGGTGAGGTCGTTCTCGTGCACGGCGAAAACCTCGCCGGCCTTCACGGCCACGCCCTTGGCCAGGCAGACCCGCCCGGCGTCGTCCTTGACCTGCACGTCATAGACGCCGGGCGCCACGTCGGTGATGCGCAGCCGCTCGTCGAAGTCCACCGTGCCGTCGCGGTCGTTCTCGCACTGGTTGCGCCCCCAGCGGGTCGTGCCGGCGGGGGCTAGCCGAACCTCAGACAGGGTCACGCCCGTGAGGTTCCACAGCCGCGTCCCGCCGCGCTCGGCCGCGAGCCCGCTCGACGCTCCCAGCACACAGCCCCATCCCAACGCCGCCAGCTGGATCGGCCGCCTGAATCGCATGTCGTCCCCCCTCATTTCGACGGCAGTGCAGCACCTTACGGCCGCCGCCGCAAATCCGCCCGATGGCGTCGGCATGTCACGACCCGAAACCGGTTGGAGGTCCCCCCGATGCGCGCTGATCAGACGGAGAGCGGCCCCGCCGTGCTCGACCGCAAGATCGTCCATGACGGCTGGAGCACCTTCGTGATCGCCCGGATTCGGCTGCCCAGCGGCGCCGTCGTGAACCGCGAGATCGAGGACCACGGCCGCGCCGTCTGCGTGCTGCCCTATGATCCGCTGCGCAAGACCGCGATCCTGATCCGCCAGTTCCGGCCGCCGGCCTTCGTCGCCGGAGGCGAAGCCTTCGTCACCGAGGCGCCGGCGGGCCTGCTGGACGAGGACGACCCCGAGGATTGCGCCCGTCGCGAGGCGATGGAGGAGTGCGGCCTGCGGCTCTCCGCCCTGGAGCACGTCGTGAGGGGCTGGACGATGCCGGGCATCTCCACCGAGCGGATGGACTTCTACCTCGCGCCCTATGGCGAGCGCGACAGGGTGGGGGACGGCGGCGGGCTCGCCGAGGAGCACGAGGACATCACCGTGCTGGAGATCCCGCTGGCGGATCTCGCGGCCCAGGCCGCCCGCGGCGAGGTCACTGACGTGAAGACGCTGATGCTGCTCCTGTCGCTGCAGGTGCGCCGGCCCGACCTCTTCGCCTGAGGTCAGGCGATCAGGCTGGCGGCCTTCGCGGCGGCCGAGGTCTCGTCGCGGCCCAGGGCCTCCAGGACCTTGGCGACCACGCCCTTCGCATCGAGCCCGGCGCGGGCGTACATGCGGTCGGGCTTGTCGTGGTCCAGCCAGACGTCGGGCAGCGTCATCGAGCGGACGCGCAGGCCCTTGTCGAGCGCGCCGACCTCGGCGAGGTGGTGCAGCACGAAGGACCCGAAGCCTCCGACGGAGCCCTCCTCGATGGTCACGAGCACCTGGTGCTCGCGCGCGAGGCGCTCGATCAGGGCCGTGTCCAGAGGCTTGGCGAAGCGGGCGTCGGCGACGGTGGTCGACAGCCCCATCGCAGCGAGGTCGTCGGCGGCCTTCAGGCACTCGGCCAGGCGCGTGCCCAGCGACAGCAGGGCGACGCGCGTCCCTTCGCGCAGGATGCGCCCCCGCCCGATCTCCAGCGGAACGCCGCGCTCCGGCAGCTCCAGCCCCACGCCTTCGCCGCGCGGGTAGCGGAAGGCGATCGGACCCTCGTCATAGGCCACCGCGGTCGCCACCATGTGGACGAGCTCGACCTCGTCGGCGGCCGCCATCACCACCATGTCGGGCAGGCAGCCCAGATAGGCGACGTCGAAGCTTCCGGCATGCGTCGCCCCGTCGGCGCCGACGAGGCCGGCCCGGTCCAGCGCGAAGCGCACGGGCAGCTTCTGCAAGGCCACGTCATGCACGACCTGGTCGTAGGCGCGCTGCAGGAAGGTGGAGTAGATGGCGCAGAACGGCTTGTAGCCCTCCGTCGCCAGGCCGGCCGCGAAGGTGACGGCGTGCTGTTCGGCGATGCCCACGTCAAAGGTGCGCTTCGGGAACTCCTTGCCGAACAGGTCAAGGCCCGTGCCGGACGGCATGGCGGCCGTGATGGCGATGATGCGGTCGTCCTCGCGGGCGGCCTTGATCAGGCTGTCGGCGAAGACGCGCGTATAGGACGGCGCATTGGCCTTCGGCTTCGACTGCGCCCCGGTCACCACGTCGAAGGTGTTGACGCCGTGATACTTGTCGGCGGAGGCCTCGGCGGGCGGATAGCCCTTGCCCTTCTGGGTGACCACGTGGATCAGCACGGGGCCGGCCTGCCCGTCCCGCACGTTCCGCAGCACGGGCAGGAGGTGCTCCAGATTGTGCCCGTCGATCGGCCCCACATAGGTGAAGCCGAGCTCCTCGAACAGCGTGCCGCCCGTCAGGAAGCCGCGCGCATGCTCCACCGCACGGGTGATCGTGCGGTCGAGCCGCTTGGGCAGGCGCCCGGTGACGTGCTTGCCGATGTCGCGCAACGTCAGATAGGTGCGGCCGGAGAGGAGCCGGGACAGATAGGCCGACATCGCGCCGACCGGCGGGGCGATCGACATGTCGTTGTCGTTCAGGATGACGATGAGCCGGCTGTCCATCGCGCCGGCGTTGTTCATCGCCTCGTAGGCCATGCCGGCCGACATGGCGCCGTCGCCGATCACCGCCACGACGTTGCTCTTGCGCCCGTCGAGGTCGCGCGCGACCGCCATGCCGAGGCCGGCGGAGATCGAGGTGGAGGAATGCGCCGCCCCGAAGGGGTCGTACTCGCTCTCCGAGCGCTTGGTGAAGCCGGAGAGGCCGCCGCCCTGGCGCAGGGTGCGGATCCGGTCGCGGCGTCCGGTCAGGATCTTGTGCGGATAGGCCTGGTGGCCGACGTCCCAGATGATCCGGTCGCCCGGCGTGTCGAAGACGTAGTGCAGCGCCACCGTCAGCTCGACCACGCCGAGCCCCGCGCCCAGATGGCCGCCCGTCACCGACACGGCGTCGATGGTCTCCAGCCGCAATTCGTCCGCCAACTGGCGGAGCTGGGACTGGTCGAGGCGGCGCAGGTCCTCAGGGATGTCGACCTGGTCGAGGAGCGGCGTCCGGGAGGGGTGGGAGGAGGGAGCTTGCGTCACGTCGGGGCCCGTCGGGGGAGTAGCGCGCAATCCCCGTTGATCTGATCACTCATTAAACGAAAACCGCCGTGGCTCACAATCGATCCAGAGTCGCAGGGGCGAAATGAAGCCGCGCCGTCAGCGGTCCACGTCCAGCGGCTCGGTTCCGCGGGCGCGGCCGTCGGCGCCGAGCGTGATCTTCTCCACCCGCGCCTCGGCCTTGCGCAGCAGCGCCTCGCAATGCTTCTTCAGCGCCTCGCCCCGCTCATAGATGGCGATCGAGTCCTCCAGCGGCACGTTGCCCTGCTCGAGGCGGCCGACGATCGTCTCGAGTTCGGCGAGCGCGGTCTCGAACGGCATGGCGGCGATGTCGGCGGCGGCTGCGGTCGGCTGGGCGTCGGTCACGAGGCAACTCCGTGCGTTTGCGCCGCCGTATATCGACCGCCCCGCGCGAGGTTGCAAGCGGGCGCCTCACGGGAGGCCGTCGCGCCGCCGGGGAAGCATCGTCCGACCCAGCACGCTCACACCGGCAGCGCCGTCGTGCGCTTCACGGTCCTGAGCGCCAGGGTGGACTGCACCCGCACCACGCCGGGCAGCGTCGTGAGCACGCTGCGGTGGATGCGCTCGAAGTCGGCCGTGTCGGCGAAGACCACCCGGATCAGGTAGTCGGCCGTGCCGGCCAGCAGGTAGCATTCGAGGATCTCGGCGTGGCGCGCCACCGCGGCCTCGAAGGCGTCGAGGCTCTGGCGCCCCTGCTGGTCCAGGGTGACGAAGACGAAGGCGGTTCCGGGCAGGCCCGCCGCCGCCTCGTCCAGCAGCATCACGGTGCCCTTCACGAGGCCTGAGTCCTCGAGGATCTTGACCCGGCGCAGGCAGGCGGACGGACTGAGATGCACCCGGTCGGCGAGATCCGCGTTGGTGATCCTGCCGTCCTGCTGCAGCAGCTTCAGGATCGCACGATCCCGCGCATCCAGATCAGGCATTCGCATGTTTTGCGCCCCCTCAGCGCCGGGGCGCAATTCTATGCTGAGAAGCGGGTCCTGCGAAGGCCTGTTTCGTCGGTTGCGCCTGGGCCGGGGCGTAAGCTTTCCGTGTATTTTCCGCCAGGGAGGCGACCATGCGCGTGGGTGTTCCGCAGGAGATCAAGAACCACGAATACCGTGTCGGGCTGACCCCGTCCTCGGCGGCGGAGCTGGTCCATCACGGCCATACGGTGCTGGTGGAGACCGGCGCGGGCGTCGGCTCCGGCATCCCGGACCAGGACTACGCCGCCGCGGGCGCCGAGATCGTCGCCGACGCGGACGCGGTCTGGTCGGGCGCTGACCTCGTCGTCAAGGTGAAGGAGCCCCAGCCGGACGAGCGTGCGCGGCTGCGGCGCGGGCAGACGCTGTTCACCTATCTCCACCTCGCGCCGGACCTGGAGCAGACCCGCGACCTCGTCGCCTCCGGGGCGACCTGCATCGCCTACGAGACCGTGACCTCGCCCAGCGGCGGACTGCCGCTGCTGACGCCGATGTCGGAGGTCGCCGGCCGGCTCGCCCCGCAGGTGGGGGCGCACTGCCTGGAGAAGGCGGCGGGCGGCCGCGGCGTGCTGCTGGGCGGCGTCCCGGGCGTCCCGGCGGCCGACGTCCTGGTGCTCGGCGGCGGCGTCTCCGGCACGCACGCGGCCACCATCGCGCTCGGCATGGGGGCCAACGTCACGGTGGTGGACCGCTCGGCCGACGCGCTGCGGCGCCTCGCCAGCCAGTTCGGCACGGGACTGCGCACCGTGTTCTCCACCCGCGACGCCGTGCGCGAACTCGTCAAGCGCGCCGACCTCGTCATCGGCTGCGTGCTGGTGCCGGGCGCGGCGGCGCCCAAGCTCGTCACCCGCGACATGCTGAAGACGATGAAGCCCGGCGCCGTGATCGTGGACGTCGCCATCGACCAGGGCGGCTGCTGCGAGACCTCGCACGCCACCACGCATGACGACCCGACCTATGTGGTGGACGGCGTGGTCCATTACTGCGTGGCCAACATGCCGGGCGCGGTGGCGCGCACCTCCACCTTCGCGCTCAACAACGTCACCTTGCCGTTCCTGCTCGCGCTGGCCGACAAGGGCTGGCGCCAGGCGCTCACGGACGATCCGCATCTGCGCGAGGGGCTGAACGTGCATGAGGGCCAGATCGCCTGCCAGCCCGTGGCGGAGGCGCTTGGGCTGCCCTATGTCAGCGCCGAGCGCATCCTGGGGATCTGAGCCGTCTCATGACGCCGGCGCCGGGCCGGCGTCGCGGTCGGCGTGATCGGCCCGCCCGAACACCCATCGCTGGTAGACGAGGCCGATCCCGACCAGCGCCAGCCCGAGCCCGATGAACGAGAGCGCGCGCAGCGGGCCCTCAAGCCCGCTCATGTCGATCAGGAACGCCTTGACGGCGGCCAGGAGAATGTAGGCGGCCGACGCCAGCCGCGCCGTGGTGGAGCGGCGCAACACGCCATAGGCCAGCAGCCCGAGGCCCACGGCCAGGAACGCGGCCGAATAGGCGTAGAGCTCGCCCGGGCTGGCGCCGCGCAGGACGCCGATGTCGGCGCCCTGGAACAGCGTGCGCACCTCCAGCACGAGCCACAGGAACTGCAGCCCGAAGGCCAGCGCCGACGCGCAGGCTTCGAACCACCAGGGCCGGCGGCCCCGCGCCCGGCGCGCCAGGGCGAACGCGGCCAGCGAGGGCAGCAGGTAGGCGACCAGGATGGAGTTGAACACGGCGCCGCCGATCACCTTGCCGCCGCCCAGGGCGGGGTTCTCCAGGATCAGCAGTCCGACGAGGCCGCCCGCGAGCGCCGCTCCGCCGAAGACGTAGCTCCCCACCCGCAGCACCGCGCTGCGGCGGAACGCGTCGAGGCTGACCAGCACGATCGCAAAGAGCAGCGCCGCGAAGACCTGCAGCCCGACTTCGAGATGGTCTGTCCGGGGCGAGCTGAGGTTCCCGGTGAGGGCGTGCCGGATTTCCAGGAACACCAGCAGGCCGCTCAGGGCGAGGGTCAGCGCCTCGCAGAGGGCGACGACCTGGTCGTCCTTCTGGCGCCGCAGCAGCCGCGCGGCGAACCCGAAGGCGAGGGCGGGAACGCCATAGGCCCAGAGCAGCCAGTTGAAGACCGGAACCGAACCGACGTCCCCGGCCACCAGCATGGTGTTCCAGGCGAGGCGTCCGGCGACGATCGCGCCCAGCGCGGCCACGGCGTAGCGCAAGGATCCCACGGGCTCGCGGGTCGTGACCCAGGCGGCGCCGAGGGCCGCGAGCGCGAGCGCCACGGTGAGCGCGCCCTTGTCGAGGATCATCGTCAGGCCGATGGCGAGCGCCGCGATCGCGCCGGCCGCGAACGCCTCCAGGCCGACGCGGGCCGCCGCACCTCCCTCTGGCGCATGGTCCTGGAGGAGTTTGGCGGCCGTCACGGCGCCGACGGCCAGGAGCCCCGCCACGAGCGCGAAGGGGATCGAGGCGTCGAAGCCCGACACGCGCCGCCACGCCACGACCAGCAGGGCCAGCGGGCCCGCGGTCGCCGCCGCCGCGATGAGGCCGGAGGCGAGGGCGGGCAAGGAGGGGCTGCGCATCAGCCGCGTCCAGCCCAGCGCGCCAAGGGCGGAGCCGGCGACGGCCCCCATCGTCAGGAAGAGCCAGAGCGCGTCCGGCATCGGCGGCCGCGAGGGCCCGCCGGGCAGCACCGTGGGGCTCTCGGCGGCGGATTCGGCGAGGACCGGCCAGCCCCACAGCGTCGCGCAGGCGACCGCGGCGGCCAGGATCGCCGCCCCGGAGGCGGGCGCGATCGCCAGCGCCGTCGCCAGCTGGACCGCGAAGGCGAGGCCGCCCAGCGCCGGGCGGACCGCGCCCAGGCCCGGCTCCTGCAGGGCGAGGCCGGCCAGGGCCGCGAAGGCGGCAAGGACGGCGAGCGCGAAGAGGTCGGGCGCGCCCTGCGCGTCGGGCTGGCCCCGATAGGGCTCCAGCGCCAGGAAGAAGGCGGCCAGCGCCGTCTGGACCACGAGATGCGTCGCGCAGGCCAGCCAGGGATCGCCGATCCCGATGAAGGCGACGCCCCATGTCCCGGCCCCGAGCGCGGAGGCCCGCGCGAGCCAGAGCCAGCGCCGCAGGCGAGCCTGGGCGTAGCCCGCCGCCGCGACGACGACCAGGTAGAACACCACCGGCCAGACCCGCGGCTCCTGGCTCGACACCAGCAGCGGGACCACGAAGGCGCCGACCAGCCCCAGGCTGGCGAGCGCCGGGCCGTGCAGGGCGGCCGCGGCGAGCGCGGCCAGCGCGATCGCCGCCATCAGGATGAAGCCGACCGTCTGGCCGACGAAGCCGTAAAGGGCGTGCGCCGCGTAGGCGACGCCGAAGGCGGTCACGATGCCGGCGGCGGTGAGGATGCTCGGCACATGGGCGACCGGAATGGAGACGATCGCGTCGCCCGCCGCGCGCTCCGAGCGGCGCATCCGCTCGCCGGCGCCGACGAGGGCGAGCGCGAACAGCGTTCCGAGGACGATGCGGGCGCCCGGGCCGATGAGGCCCTGCTCGATGGTGTAGCGGACCAGGAACAGCCCGCCCAGCGCCAGCGCCAGGCCGCCCAGCCAGACCGCCCAGCGTGCGCCGATCGTCTCCTCCAGCGAACGGGGCCGCTGGGGCGCCGCGCGGACCGGCTCCGGCGGCGCGACGTCGAAGCCTTCGGGCTGCGGGGCGTCGAGGCGGGGCACCGGCGCGGCTTCGCCCTTCGGCTCCGCGGCCGGCGCGGCTTCGGGCTCAGCGGCGGGCGCCGCTGCTTCGGGCTCCGCGGCGGGCGGCTGCGACGGGAGGATGGCGGGCGCCTCGGGCGCAGCCAGGGTCGAGCGGGCCTCGAGCGCCGCCAGCCCGCGTTCCAGCGTCTCGATCCGGCGCGCCAGGGTGAGCGTCCGGAAGAAGCCGATGACGCCGAGCGCCGGGATCGCCAGCGCCAGCAGGATGAGAAGAACGAACTCCATGGCCGCCCCCGCTCCGATTCTCCGGTCCGCCCGCTCATCCAGCGGAAGCTTTACGCAACGTCAACCGATCCGGGCGAAGAGGCGGCTCCACCACGGTTCGGCCTTCGCGGCGGCTTCCTCGTCCTCCGGGCCGGCCTCGAGGATCAGGCCCGCCAGCCGGACCTTCTCGTCGACGACGTTGTGGGCGATGAGGCTGGCGGCGCCGAGGTCGACCCGGTCGTTCTCCTGCGGCGCGTCGTCGAGGCGCTGCGCGAAGAGCTCCGCGATCGACATGGCGCGCTCGTCGGAACCCACGTCGAGGCCGTAGAGATCCGCCACCGCGCCCACGCTGAGGCTGCCGTCGAAGGGAAACTCCGCCATCGCCTCGGTCTCCGGCGCGGCGCCGTCCACGGCGAAGAACCGGTCGAGGCGGGCCAGCCGCGATGTCGGGGCCAGGAAGTAGCCATAGTCGCGCGGCAGCAGCGGGCCGGCTTCGCCCGGCTCCAGGATGCGCCCATCGCGCACCACGAGCACCGGCTTCACCCAGGGCGGCATGGCCCTGTGCCGGCTCGCCGGGCTCTGCTCGAGCAACGGATAGCCCACCAACTCGGCGTCGAGCTGGCCCGGCAGGTCGATGTCGATGCGCTGGACCTCGGGCGCGGGATCGCGCAGCGCCACGCCGAGCCGTCGCCCGGCGTAGCCGATCGTCCAGCCCTGCACGATGAGCGAGACCACGACGACCACGAAGGCGACGTTGAAATAGATTTCCGATCCCGGCAGCCCGGCCAGCGTCGGGATGGTGGCGAGGAAGATGGACACGCCGCCGCGCAACCCGACCCAGGACACGAAGGCCATCTCGCGCCGCGAGAACCGGAACGGCGTCAGGCACAGGAACACGGCCAGGGGCCGGGCGACGACGATCAGCACCAGCGCGATGGCGAGCGCCGGCCCGAGCACCGGCAGGATCAGCTTCGGGGAGACCAGCAGGCCCAAGAGGGTGAACAGCGCGATCTGGCACAGCCACGTCGCCGTGTCGTGGAAGCTGGCGATCGACGCATAGGCGCGCACCGGCCGGTTGCCGACGACGAGGCCCGCCACATAGGCGGCCAGGAAGCCGCTCGCGCCGAGGATCTGCGTCAGCGAGAACACCACCAGCGCCGCCGTGACCACGAAGGCGGGATGCAGGCCCGCCGGAAGGCTCAGGCGGTTGAGCACGAAGACGAGGCCGAGCCCGCCCGCCACCCCGATGATGACGCCGAGCGACGCCTCCCGCAGGATCGCCACCACGATATGGGCGGCGTCGGCGCCGGGACCGCCCAGCGCGATCTCGACCAGAATCACGGTGAGCAGCACGGCGAACGGGTCGTTGGTGCCGGACTCAACCTCCAGGGTCGCGCCGACGCGCCGCTTCAGCTGCAACCCGCCGGTGCGCAACAGGAAGAACACCACCGCCGCGTCGGTTGACGCCATGATGGCGCCGATCAGCAGGGCCGGGACCCAGTCGATCCCCAGCGCCAGCCGCGCGACGCCGCCCGTGATGGCCGCCGTCATCAGCACGCCCGCGGAGGCCAGCACGCCGGCCGGGGCGAGGACGGAGCGGATCGTCGCCGCGCGGGTGCGCAGCCCACCGTCGAACAGGATGATCGCGATGGCGGCGGAGCCGACCAGATAGGTGAGGCCGTAGTCGTTGAACACCACCCCGCCCGGTCCGCTGTCGCCCGCCAGCATGCCGACGGCGAGGAACACGAGCAGGATCGGCACGCCGAAGCGGGACGCGGCCAGGCTGGACAGAATGCCGATCAGGGCGGCGGCGGCGGCGAAGAGGAGAGTGGCGTGCGCGGCGAAGAGGGCGTTCATACCGGCACTATCGGGGCCCGGCGCGGCCTGAACAACCGCTCGGGACCGATTTTGCAAAAGTTTCCCAGCGGGTTTCGCGGGGCGCGGCGGGCCGCTCCGGCGCTCGACGCCCGCCGCGCTTGCCGCTGAAAGGCGCGCGCGATAGAGCTTGCCGCATGTCTTCCGCTCCCGTCCGGCCCCGGCCGTCCCGCATCGCCTTCTACGCCGGATCGTTCGATCCGATCACGAACGGCCATATCGACGTCGTCCGCAACGCCTGCCGGCTGGCGGACGAGCTCGTGGTCGCGATCGGCGTCCATCCCGGCAAGGCGCCGCTGTTCACGGCCGACGAGCGCAAGGCGCTCATCGAGGCCGAGTGCGCCGACGTGGCCCGGGAGGCCGGCGCGCGCCTCAACGTCGTGACCTTCGGCGACCTGGCGATCATGGCCGCCCGCCGGGTCGGCGCCTCCATGCTGATCCGCGGCCTGCGGGACGGCACGGATCTCGACTACGAAATGCAGATGGCCGGGATGAACGAGGCGATGGCCGCCGACATCCAGACCGTCTTCCTGCCGGCTTCGCCCATGGTGCGCCCCATCACGGCCACGCTCGTCCGCCAGATCGCCGCGATGGGCGGAGACGTCTCGCGCTTCGTCCCGGAAGGCGTCGCGGCGCGGCTGAAAGCGAAGTTCGCCGGCAAAGCTTGAGTTCGACGCACGCCCCGGGGTCGCCGCCCGGCATGGGCCGGATCGAGCCTGGTCCGCCCGTCGCCCATCGGTTCCCTGCTTCATCGGGAGGTTTCATGATCAGACTGTTCGTCGCCGCCTTCGCCCTTGCGGCCAGCCTTGTGGCGGTCGCCCCCGCGCAGGCGCAAGGCCAACCCGCCGCCGACCCGCAAAACACGCTGGTGATGACCACCAAGGACGGCAAGGTCACGATCCGGCTGCGGCCCGACCTCGCCCCCAAGCATGTCGAGCAGATCAAGGCGCTGACCAAGCGCGGCTTCTATGACGGCATCGTCTTCCATCGCGTGATCCCGGGCTTCATGGCCCAGACCGGCGACCCGACTGGCACCGGCACGGGCGGCTCGGACCTGCCGAACCTGCCGGCCGAGTTCTCCCGCGAGCCCTTCAAGCGCGGCACGCTCGGGATGGCGCGCGCCAACTCGCCGAACTCGGCCAACAGCCAGTTCTTCATCTGCTTCGACGACGCGAGCTTCCTGAACGGCCAGTACACGGTCATCGGCGAGGTGGTGTCCGGCATGGACGTGATCGACAAGGTGAAGAAGGGCGACCCCAACGCCAACGGGCAGGTGAAGGCCCCGGACAAGATCGTCAGCCTGCGCCTCCTGGCCGACGCGAAGTAACGACCCACCACAAGGGGCGACAGCATCGCCCCCGCCCAGCCGAACCCATCAAGCCGAACCCATCAAGGAAGGAGCCACATCCATGGCGAGCGACCCCTCCAACACCCTCATCCTCGAGACCACCCAGGGCCGCGTGGTCATCGAGATGCGCCCCGATCTGGCCCCCGGCCACGTCGCCCGCATCGCCGAACTGGCGCGGTCGAAATTCTATGACGGCGTGCCGTTCCACCGCGTCATCGAGGGCTTCATGGCCCAGACCGGCGATCCCACCGGCACCGGCATGGGCGGATCCGGCAAGAAGTTGAAGGCCGAGTTCAACGCCGAGCCGCATGTGCGCGGCGTCTGCTCCATGGCGCGCTCGCAGGATCCGAACTCCGGCGACAGCCAGTTCTTCATCGTCTTCGACGACGCCCGCTTCCTCGACCGCCAATACACGGTCTGGGGCAAGGTCGTGGAAGGCATGGACAACGTCGACAAGATCAAGCGCGGCGAGCCGGTGAAGGATCCCGACAAGATCGTCACCGCCCGAATGGCCGACGAAGCGGCCTGATTCGCCACCATCCGTCAGCGCAGCCAGCGCTCCGGATCGCGCATTCCGTGAACGACGGCGACGACGGTGATCCCGTCGTCGCGTGGCTCATAGATGGCGATGTAGCGTCCCTCGATCAGGATGCGGGCCGTTGAACTCAGGACGGGCCTGGGCGAGCCCATCATCGGGTTTTCGGCCGCAAGCTGCATCTTGCCCAAGAGGTTTTGGATGAGCCGATCCGCCGCGGAAGCGTTGTCCGCGGCGATGGAAGCCCAGATATCGAACAGATCCTTGTCGGCGCGCGGTGTGAGATAGACGTCTCCCACCTCAACGGGCTCGGGCCTTGAACTCCGCAAGCAAGGCAGTCGGGTCGATCTTTCGACCAGGACCACTCGCCAAGCCCTCGTCGTAAGCCTGCTTGAGACGGCGATCCTCGCTGTCGAGGATTTGCTGCCGTTCCTCCCAAAGCCGAAGAGCCTCTTCCAGCACCTCGCCCTCGGAGTCATAACCACCGTCGCGCACGGCCGTTCTGATGCGACGGTCAAGTTCAGGCGAAAGCGGGATCGTGAGAGTCGGCATTTCCATTCTCCATGACGGATGATGGAGGCGCGTCTTGACGTGTGCAAGGCCCTCGACACAGACCTGCTGCTTGCATCTAAGAGACCCCATGAAAGTCGACCTCTTCGATTTCGAGCTCCCGGAGGACCGCATCGCCCTGCGCCCCGCGCAGCCGCGCGACGCGGCGCGGATGCTCGTGGTCCGGCCGGGCGGCGCGCTGGAGGACCGCGTCGTCCGCGACCTGCCGGACCTGCTGCGGCCGGGGGACCGGCTCGTGGTCAACGACACCCGCGTGATCCCGGCGCGGCTGGACGGCGTTCGGGTCCGCGGCGACGCCGTCGCGCATATTCAGGCGACGCTGCACCTGCGCGAGGGGCCGGACCTCTGGCGCGCCTTCGTGCGGCCCGCCAAGCGCCTCGCGGTCGGCGAGCGCATCCGCTTCGGCGAGGCGAGCGAGAGCATGGCCTGCCTCCTCGCCAGCCTGGACGCCGAGGTGGTCGAGAAGGGGGAGGGCGGCGAGGCGCTGCTGCGCTTCGCCTTCTCCGGACCGGCGCTGGACGAGGCCGTCGCGCGGGTCGGGCATATTCCGCTGCCGCCCTACATCGCGGCCAGGCGCGGCGAGGACGAGCGCGACCGGCAGGACTACCAGACCCTGTTCGCCGAGCATGAGGGCGCGGTGGCGGCGCCCACGGCCGGGCTGCATTTCACGCCGGATCTCACGCAGCGCCTCGCCGCGCGCGGCGTCGGCCTGACCCGGCTCACCCTCCATGTGGGAGCCGGCACGTTCCTGCCCGTGAAGGCCGACGACACGGCCGAGCACAAGATGCACGCCGAGTGGGGCATGATCTCGGACGCCGCCGCCGCCGAGCTGAACGCCACGCGCGAAGCGGGCGGGCGGATCGTCAGCGTGGGAACCACGTCGCTGCGCCTGCTGGAGAGCGCCGCGTCCGAGGACGGCCGCTTCGCGCCCTGGCGGGGGCAGACCTCGATCTTCATCACCCCCGGCTACAGGTTCCGGGCCGTGGACGCGCTGATGACCAATTTCCACCTGCCGCGCTCCACGCTGTTCATGCTGGTGAGCGCCTTCAGCGGCCTGGAGACGATGCGGGCCGCCTACGCGCACGCCATCGCGACGGGCTACCGCTTTTATAGCTATGGCGACGCCAGCCTGCTGTTCCCTCACTCTCCTGACGGGGAGGGACGAGCCTCCTCCGACGGCTTCGCGGAGAAAGCCTCATGATCCCCGTGGACGCTCCTGTCGAGGACTTCACCTTCACGGTGTCGGCCACGGACGGCGCCGCCCGCACGGGCGAGATCCGCATGCCGCGCGGCGTCATCCGCACGCCGGCCTTCATGCCGGTGGGGACGGCCGGCACCGTGAAGGCGATGTATCCCGAGCAGGTGAAGGCGCTGGGCGCGGATGTCGTGCTGGGCAACACCTATCACCTGATGCTGCGCCCCGGCGCGGAGCGCGTGGCCCGCCTCGGCGGGCTGCACAAGATGATGAACTGGCCGTACCCGATCCTCACCGACTCGGGCGGCTTCCAGGTGATGTCGCTGGCCCAGCTGCGCAAGCTCGACGAAAACGGCGTCACGTTCCGCTCCCACGTGGACGGCGCCAAGCACGTGCTCACGCCCGAGCGCTCGATCGAGATCCAGGGACTGCTCGGCTCCGACATCCAGATGCAGCTCGACGAATGCGTGAAGCTGCCGTGCTCGGACGCGGAGGCCGAGCGGGCCATGGAGCTCAGCCTGCGCTGGGCGGAGCGTTCGCGCGTCGCCTTCGGCGAGCAGCCGGGCCGGGCGCTCTACGGCATCGTGCAGGGCGGCGCGGTCCCCCATCTGCGCGTCCGCAGCGCTCGCGCGCTCGCCGACATGGACTTCAAGGGCTACTCCATCGGCGGCCTCGCGGTGGGCGAGCCGCAGGACGTCATGCTGGCCATGATCGAGACCGTGGAGCCGCATCTGTCGAAGGAGAAGCCGCGCTACCTGATGGGCGTCGGCACGCCGGACGACCTGATCGAGGCGGTGCGGCGCGGCGTCGACATGTTCGACTGCGTGATGCCGACCCGCGCCGGCCGGCACGGCCAGGTGTTCTCGCGTTTCGGAAAGATCAACCTGCGCAACGCCCGCCACGCCGACGACCCGCGCCCGATCGACGAGCAGTCCAGCTGCCCGGCCGCCCGCGACTACAGCCGCGCCTATCTGCACCACTTGGTGAAGGCCGGCGAGATCCTCGGCATGATGCTGCTCACCTGGGTGAACCTCGCCTACTACCAGGACCTCACCGCAGGCATGCGCAAGGCGATCGCCGAGGGCCGCTACGACGACTTCGCCGCCGAGACCAAGGACTGCTGGGCGCGAGGCGACCTGGAGCCCTGGGCGGGGTAGGGCGGCTCCATGGACCGCGAGCCTCCGGCTCGCATGCCGCCCCGCTTGTTCCGGTGCGAGCCGGAGGCTCGCGGTCCCGCAGGGCGCGGCGTCCTGCGCGATGACAGGCGTTGGCCGCCCCGCTATAGAGAGCCGCAACGACCACGGAGCCTTGCGATGACCGGCACCACCCGCACCAGCGCCGACCTCGACCCGCGCCGCCGCAAGGTGCTGTTCCGGTCCTGGCATCGCGGCATGCGCGAGATGGACCTCATCATGGGCCAGTTCGCGGATGCGCAGATCGATCAATTGACCGACGCCGAGCTCGACGTCTACGAGCACCTCATCGAGGCCCCGGATCGCGACATCCTGACGTGGCTCACCGGCGAGGCGCCGACGCCGTCGAACTACGACACGCCGGTGTTCCGTCGCATCAAGGCGTTCCACACCCATCTGGGGCCGATCAACGTCTGAGGCGGCGAGCGCCGCGAAGAGGGGAACAGCGCATGATCGGCCGGCTCAACCACGTCGCCATCGCGGTCCGCGACATCGAGGCCGCCTCGCGCCTCTATCGCGACACGCTGGGCGCCGACGTCTCCGCGGCGACGGACCAGCCCGAACACGGCGTGACGGTGGTGTTCGTCAACCTGCCCAACACGAAGATCGAGTTCCTGCAGCCGCTGGGCGAGAACTCGCCCATCGCCAAATTCCTCGAAAAGAACGCCGACGGCGGCATCCACCATGTCTGCTACGAGGTGGACGACATCCTGGCCGCCCGCGACCGTCTCAAGGCGACGGGCGCGCGCGTGCTGGGCGACGGCTCGCCGCGCATCGGCGCGCATGGCAAGCCGGTGCTGTTCCTGCATCCCAAGGACTTCAACGGCACGCTCGTCGAACTCGAGCAGGCCTGAGCCGGGCTCGCGCCCGGACGAGAGTGTCCCATGAGCATTTCGGGCGCGCTGGCGCTGTACTTCATCATCTGGTGGCTGACGCTGTTCGCGATCCTGCCGCTCGGCGTCCGCAGCCAGCACGAGGACGGCGAGGTCACCGACGGCACCGAGCCCGGGGCGCCGATGCTGCCGCGCATGGGCCGCAAGGTCGTCCTGACCACGCTGGCGGCGATCCCGGTTTTCGCGCTGGCCTGGGTGATGATCGTCTACGTCGAGTATTGAGGCGCTCCGCCCCGCGGAGCGATTCGCTGCCTGTGCGTCCATGAGGCGCCTGAATCGCAGGCGCCTCATGATGCGGGCGTGCGCGGCGCGGACCCTCCGGAGGAGGACGCTGTGGCGGCCCGCCGCTCAGCCGCTCGCGGCTGCCGATTGAGGGGAAGACATGGGCCGTGCGGCGGCGCTGCCGGCAAAATTCGCCAGCAAGATCATCCTGCAACTGAGAGTTGCGCAAAAAGAAAAAGGCAAGACTTTCGTCTTGCCTTTTGTTTTAGTCTTCTTATTTGAACAGAACATCTCGTCAGCCTTACTGGCGCCGGGCAATGTGCTGTTCAGTCGCCCTTCTCGAGCTTTTTGGCCGTCTTCCTCCCAAGACTTGGACCACGAACCCTTTCCCCGTTGGTTCGGGGTGGGCCTGTTGTTGTGTAGAAGACTCATAGCGAAACAAAAACGCGCTGTCATCTCTTTGTGCATGGATCGACGCGAAAAGATGCAGGGGCTCCGGCCAGGTCGGTCCGGTTCGGTCCGCAGGGCGCCGATCGGGATCGCTTGTCTTTTGGTTGACGATGGTTTTGATGGAGCGGAGCGAAAAGCCGGCGATCCGCCGCGCCGTCTCGCATCATCCATTCTAGCCCGCCCTGGACCGACATGCGCCTCACCCGCTACTTCCTGCCCATCCTCCGCGAGGCCCCCCGCGAGGCGGAGATCGTCTCGCATCGCCTGATGCTGCGCGCGGGCATGATCCGGCAGGAGGCCGCCGGCATTTACGCCTGGCTGCCGCTGGGGCTGCGCGTGCTCAACAAGATCAGCGCCATCGTGCGCGAGGAGCAGAATCGCGCGGGCGCGATCGAACTCCTGATGCCGACCATCCAGTCGGCCGACCTGTGGCGCGAATCCAGCCGCTACGACGCCTATGGGAAGGAGATGCTGCGCATCAAGGATCGGCACGACCGGGAGATGCTGTTCGGCCCGACCAACGAGGAGATGATCACCGAGATCTTCCGGGGGTCGGTGCGGTCCTACAAGGACCTGCCGCTGAACCTTTATCATCTCCAGTGGAAGTTCCGCGACGAGGTGCGGCCGCGCTTCGGCGTCATGCGCTCGCGCGAGTTCCTGATGAAGGACGCCTATTCGTTCGACCTCGACCAGGCCGGCGCGCGCCACTCCTACAACCGGATGTTCGCCGCCTATCTGCGGACCTTCGACCGGCTCGGCCTCACCGCCATCCCGATGCGCGCCGACACCGGCCCCATCGGCGGCGACCTCAGCCACGAGTTCATCATCCTGGCCTCCACGGGCGAGAGCGAGGTCTATTGCGACAAGTCCATCCTGGACCTGCCGATCCCGCCCGCCGACACGAATTTCGAGGATGCGGCCGGCCTGCAGGCGATCTTCGACGCCTACACGGCGCCCTACGCGGCCACCAGCGAGATGCATGACGCGGCCGCCTACGCCGCCGTCCCGGCGGACCGGCAGGTGTCGGCCCGCGGCATCGAGGTGGGCCACATCTTCTATTTCGGCACGAAATACTCCGAGCCGATGCGCGCCGTGGTCGCCGGCCCGGACGGGCAGGAGCGACCCGTCCACATGGGATCCTACGGCATCGGCCCGTCTCGCCTGGCGGCCGCCCTGATCGAGGCGTCGCATGACGAGGCCGGCATCGTGTGGCCGGATGCGATCGCGCCCTTCAATGTCTCGCTCCTGAACCTCAAGGTGGGCGACAGCGGCACGGACGGCGCCTGCGAGACGCTCTACCGGGCGCTCGGGGCGCGCGGCGTCGACGTGCTCTATGACGACCGCGAGGAACGGCCGGGCGCGAAATTCGCCACCGCCGACATCATCGGCTCGCCCTGGCAGGTGCTCGTCGGGCCCAAGGGCCTGGCGGAGGGCAAGGTCGAGCTGAAGCGGCGCGCGACCGGCGAGCGCTCGCTCGTCTCGGTCGAGGACGCCGTCGTGCGATTGACAGCCTGAGGCGCGCATGAGGGCAGGCGCGGTCGAACCCAAAGCCGGCCCCCGCGGGACGCGGCCCTTCGCGGGCTTCGAGTGGATGGTGGCGGGCCGCTATCTGCGGGCCCGCCGGCGCGAGGGCTTCATCTCGGTGATCGCCGGCTTCTCCTTCGCCGGGATCATGCTGGGCGTCGCGACGCTCATCATCGTGCTGTCGGTGATGAACGGCTTCCGCTCCGAGCTGCTGAACAAGATCGTGGGCATCAACGGCCACGTCTTCATCGCCGGCATCGACAAGCCGATGACGGACTTCGCCGAGGTCACCGACCAGGCCAACGCCGTCCGGGGCGTCAAATTCGCGTTCCCGATGGTGGAGGGGCAGGCGCTGGCCTCGTCCCCGAGCGCGGCCGCGGGCGTGCTGGTGCGCGGCGTGCGCGGGCAGGACATCACCCAGATCCCGGCCATCGGCGGCACCGTCCGGCAGGGCACGCTGGAGGGCTTCGACACGTCCGGCGGCGTCGCCATCGGCCGCCGCTTGGCCGAGCAGCTCTTCATCCGGCCGGGCGACACCATCACGCTCACCGCCCCCAAGGGCGCCGAGACGCCGTTCGGCGTCGCCCCGCGCATCAAGAGCTATCCGGTCGCGGCGGTGTTCGAGGTCGGCATGTCGGAGTTCGACGCCGGCTTCGTCTACATGCCTCTGACGGAGGCCCAGGCCTATTTCAACCGGGACAACGACGTCACCGCCATCGAGGTCTTCCTGTCGCGCCCCGACCAGATCGACGCCGTGAAGGCGGAGCTGGAGAAGTCGATCAGCCGGCCGATGATCCTGTCGGACTGGCGCCAGCGCAACAAGACGTTCTTCGGCGTGCTCGAGGTCGAGCGCAACGTCATGTTCCTCATCCTGATGCTGATCGTGCTGGTGGCGGCGCTGAACATCATCTCCGGCCTCATCATGCTGGTGAAGGACAAGAGCGCCGACATCGCCATCCTGCGCACCATGGGGGCGACGCGCGGCGCGATCATGCGCATCTTCCTGATCACGGGCGCGGCGATCGGGGTGGTGGGCACCTTCGCGGGCTTCCTGCTGGGGCTGCTGGTCAGCATGAACGTGGAGACCATCCGGGCCTTCGTGTCGCGGATGACCAACACCAACCTGTTTCCGGCCGAGTTCTACTTCCTCAGCCGGCTGCCCTCCGAGGTCGACCCGCACGAGGTCGTCACCATCGTGACGCTGGCCCTCGTCCTGTCGCTGATCGCGACGCTCTATCCCTCGTGGCGCGCCGCCCGGCTCGATCCGGTCGAAGCGCTCCGGTACGAGTGACCGCGATGGCCAAGGACGACTACCCGGCGCTCTATCTCTACCAGGTGCAGCGCCGCTTCAAGGAAGGCGCCGGCGCGCTGGAGATCCTGCGCGGGGCCGATCTCGCCGTCTGGGCCGGGCAGTCGGTCGCCCTGATCGCGCCGTCCGGGACGGGCAAGTCGACGTTGCTGCAGATCGCCGGACTGCTGGAGAAGCCTGACGCCGGCGAGGTCTATCTCGACAAGGTCGGCACCGTGTCGCTGGCCGACGACGAGCGCACGGCGATGCGCCGCAACGCCATTGGGTTCGTCTACCAGTCGCACCACCTCCTGCCGGAATTCACCGCGCTGGAGAACGTCATGCTGCCGCAGCTCATCCGCGGGCTCGCCCGGCGGGACGCGGCCGAGCGGGCGACCGGGCTCCTCACCTATCTGGGCCTGGGCGAGCGGCTGAAGCATCGCCCGGCCGAACTTTCCGGCGGCGAGCAGCAGCGCGTCGCGCTGGCCCGCGCCGTCGCCAATGCGCCGCGCGTTTTGCTGGCGGACGAGCCGACCGGCAACCTCGACCCGAAGACCTCGCGGCATGTGTTCGACATCCTCACCCGGCTGGTGAAGGAGACGGGGCTCGCCGCCATCGTGGCGACCCACAACCTCGACCTCGCCTCCCAGATGGACCGGCGGGTCACCATCCGGGACGGCGTCGTGGTCGAACTCGCCTGAGGCGCTCCGCCCGGCGTTAACTCTGCCGGGCGCCCCGATTAACCACCGAAGCAGGAGAGCTGCGCCTGAGGGCGCCATCGTCGCAGAGCCCCGTTGCAAATTGAACAAAACAGGAACATGCTACGGTCATCGAGAGAACGGAGGCACATCATGGTCCGTACGCTGATCGCCGACATCGCCGAGCTCGCCGCCCTGGGCTCGTTCGCGGCCACCATCCTGGTCTGGGCCAACGCCTTCCCGGCCTGAGGATCGGCGCGGTCCGCGACGGGCCGGCCGCCCTGGCGGGGTGGCGCCGATGCAGCGGGGCGCCGGGAAAAGGGACGGGACCGTCCCTCGTCAACAGCCGCGGAGCGCGGTCCGCTGGACCGCACCCGCGCGGGCGGCGAGAGTGCTGCGGCGGCGATGGGAGGCTTGAGCGTGAGTCGGGTTCTGGGCGATGTCGGCTTCGTGCACCTGCACGTGCACTCTTCCTTCTCGCTGCTGGAAGGCTCGCTGCGCATCGACGAGCTGAAGAAGCTCGCCATCAAGGACCGCATGCCGGCGCTGGCCCTGACGGACAGCAACAACCTGTTCGGCGCCCTGGAATTCTCCGAGAAGATGTCGGCCGCCGGCGTGCAGCCCATCACCGGCGTCGAGCTCTCCGTGGAGATGGGCGACGACAAACCGGGGAGGGGGCTGACGGTCCCGACCAGGCCCACTCTGGTGCTGTTGGCCGCCGACGCCGCCGGCTACGCCAACCTGATGCTCCTGGCCTCCCGCGCCTATATGGGACCGGCGCCCGGCGAGCCGCCGCATGTGCAGGTCGCCGAACTGCTCGCCTGCTCGCAGGGCCTGATCGCGCTGACGGGCGGACCTGACGGCCCCATCGACAAGGCCATCGCGGCCGGACAGCTGGACCTTGCGGGCGCGCGGCTCGACATGCTGGCGCAGGCCTTCGGCGACAGGCTCTATGTCGAGGTCCAGCGCCACGGCGTCGACAGCGAGCGCGGGGTGGAGAACGACCTTATCGATCTCGCCTACGCCCGGCGCCTGCCTTTGGTGGGGACGAACGAGCCCTATTTCCCGAAGCCCGACGACTACGAGGCCCACGACGCCCTGCTGGCGATCGCTGACGGTCGGCTGGTGTCGGATCCGGAGCGGCGACGCGTCACCCCGGACCACGCGTTCAAGACGCGCGCCGAGATGGTGGAGATCTTCGGCGACCTGCCGGAGGCGGCGTCCAACACCATCGAGATCGCGATGCGCTGCAGCTATCGGCCGCGCACCGGCAAGCCGATCCTGCCGCGCTTCACCACCGGCGACCACGAGGACCCCGCGCTGGTCGTGGCCGAGGAGGCGGCCGAGCTGCGCCGCCAGGCCCAGGAGGGCCTGACGCGCCGGATCGAGGCGCACGGAATCGCGCCGGGGCTCACCGAGGACGATTACCGCCAGCGGCTGGACTTCGAGCTCTCCGTGATCGAGCGGATGAAGTATCCGGGCTACTTCCTGATCGTCGCGGACTTCATCAAGTGGGCGAAGGCGCAGGACATCCCGGTGGGGCCCGGCCGCGGATCGGGCGCCGGCTCGCTGGTCGCCTATGCGACGACCATCACCGACCTGGACCCGCTGCGCTTCGGCCTGCTGTTCGAGCGCTTCCTCAACCCCGAACGCGTGTCGATGCCCGACTTCGACGTCGACTTCTGCCAGGATCGCCGCGAGGAGGTGATCCGCTACGTGCAGAAGCGTTACGGGCAGGACCGCGTGGCGCAGATCATCACCTTCGGTTCGCTGCTGGCCCGAGGCGTCATGCGCGACGTGGGGCGCGTGATGTCGATGTCCTACGGGCAGGTGGACAAGCTGACCAAGCTCGTGCCGCAGAACCCCGCCAACCCGGTGACGCTGGCCCAGGCCATCGAGGGCGAGCCCAAGCTCCAGGCCGCCGCCGCCGAGGATCCGGTCGTCGCCCGCATGCTGGTGGTCGCGCAGAAGCTGGAAGGCCTCTACCGCCACGCCTCGACGCACGCCGCCGGCATCGTCATCGGAGACCGGCCGCTCGAGCAGATCGTGCCGCTCTACCGCGACCCGAAATCCGACATGCCGGTCACCCAGTTCAACATGAAGTGGGTGGAGCCGGCCGGGCTGGTGAAATTCGACTTCCTCGGTCTGAAGACCCTCACGGTCCTGAAGACGGCCGTGAACCTCTTGAAGCAGCGCGGGATCGAGATCGACCTTTCCTCCATCCCGATCGACGACAAGAAGACCTTTGAGATGCTGGGGCGCGGCGAGACGGTCGCGGTGTTCCAGGTGGAATCGGCCGGCATGCGCAAGGCGCTGGTCGAGATGCGGGCCGACCGGTTCGAGGACATCATCGCCCTGGTGGCGCTGTACCGGCCGGGGCCCATGGCCAACATCCCGGTCTATTGCGCCCGCAAGCACGGCGATGAAGAGCCGGACTTCATGCACCCCAAGCTGGAGACGGTGCTGAAGGAGACGCAGGGCGTCATCATCTACCAGGAACAGGTGATGCAGATCGCCCAGATCCTGTCCGGCTATTCGCTCGGCGAGGCCGACCTGCTGCGCCGCGCCATGGGCAAGAAGATCAAGGCCGAGATGGAGGTGCAGCGCGTGCGCTTCGTCTCCGGCGCGGTCGAGCGCGGCGTCGACCGCCAGCAGGCCGACACGATCTTCGACCTCCTGGCCAAGTTCGCCGACTACGGCTTCAACAAGTCGCACGCCGCGGCCTACGCGCTGGTCGCCTACCAGACGGCCTATCTGAAGGCCAACTACCCGGTGGAGTTCCTGGCTGCGTCGATGACGCTGGACATGTCCAACACCGACAAGCTCTCCGAATTCCGGCGCGAGGCGCAGCGGCTCGGAATCCGGGTCGAGCCGCCCAGCCTCAACCGCTCAGGCGTCACCTTCGAGGTGCATCCGGACGGCGCGGGCGGCTACGCCATCCGCTATGCGCTGGCCGCCGTGAAGGGCGTGGGCGCGCACGCCGTCGAGAGCCTGGTGGCGGCGCGCCGGGACGGGCCCTTCCGGGACATCTCCGATTTCGCCCGCCGTCTCAACCCGCGCCTGGCGAACAAGCGCACGCTGGAGAGCCTGATCGCGGCCGGCGCGCTGGACGAGCTCGACCCGGACCGGGCCCGCTGCATGGCGCTCCTCGACGGCGTCATGGCGCACGCCAACCGCGCCCAGGAGGAGGCGGCCGCCGGGCAGGCGGACATCTTCGGCAGCGCCGGCCATGTCGAGGTGATCCGCACGCCGCCCTACGAACCCTGGCTCGCCTCCGAGCGGCTGCAGCGCGAATATGACGCCATCGGCTTCTTCCTCACCGGCCATCCCCTCGACGAGTATGGCCACGTGCTGGAGCGGCTGCGCGTGCAGCGCTGGTCGGACTTCGCCCGCGCCGTGCGGGGCGGCGTCTCGATGGGGCGGGTCGCCGCCACGGTGCTCGACCGCAGCGAGCGGCGCACCAAGTCCGGATCCAAGATGGGCATCTTCGCCCTCTCCGACCAGAGCGGACATTTCGAGGCGATCATCTTTTCCGAGGGCCTGAACCAGTATCGCGACCTGCTGGAGCCCGGCCGGGCCGTGGTGCTCACCTTGCAGGCTTCGGCCGAGGGCGACGAGGTGCGCGCGCGCATCGGCACGGCCGAACCGTTGGAGGTCGCGGCCGAGAAGCTGAAATCCTCGATGCGGGTGTTCCTGCGCGACGACAAGCCGGTCCGCAGCATCGCCGAGCGCCTGCGCGAGCGCGGCGACGGCGAGATCGCCCTGGTGCTGATGCTGGAGGACGGCCAGCGCGAGGTCGAGGTGAAGCTGCCGGGCCGCTACAAGGCGACGCCGCAGGTCGCCGGCGCGCTGAAGGCCGTGCCTGGCGTGGTGGCGGTCGAGTTCGCCTGAGGGCAGGCGCCCGCCTTTTCCGGTGGACGCGCGGCGCGGGCCGATTCCCCGACTCGCGCGCATGCGCTATGCCAGACGCATGATCCGTCCCTTTCTCGGCGTCGAGCGCTCCGCCACCGGCAGGCGTTGGCGCGACCGGCTGGACGACGCCGGCCAGGCCGCCGCCCTGGCGATCGTGCAGGAGCATGGCCTCGACGACGTGCTCGCCCGCGTCCTGGCGGGCCGCGGCGTCGCCGCCGTCGACGCCCCGGGGTTCCTGGAGCCCCGGCTGCGCACCCTGATGCCGGACCCCTCGACGCTGATCGACATGGACGCCGCCGCCGCCAGGCTCGCCGACGCGGTCATGCGGCGCGAGAGCGTCGCCGTCTTCGGCGACTACGACGTCGACGGCGCGGCCTCGTCGGCGCTGCTGGCCTCCTATCTGCAGGCCTGCGGGGTCCCGGTGCGGATCCACATCCCGGACCGGCTGATCGAGGGCTACGGCCCCAACAGCGAGGCCATTCGCTCCTTGGCGGCGGCCGGCGCGACCCTGCTGGTCACGGTGGACTGCGGGACCACCAGCCACGAGCCGCTGGGCGAAGCACGACGGCTCGGCATGGACGCTGTGGTGATCGACCATCACCAGGCGCCCGAGGACCTGCCGCCGGCCGTCGCCATCGTCAATCCGAACCGCCAGGACGACCTGTCGGGCCTGGGCTCGCTCTGCGCCGCCGGCGTGGTCTTCGTCGCCCTCGTGGCGCTCAACCGCGAGCTGCGCCGCCGCGGCTTCTGGGCCAAGGGCGGCGAGCCCGACCTCATGGGCATGCTGGACCTCGTCGCCCTCGGCACGGTGGCGGACGTGGTGCCGCTCGTCGGGCTCAACCGCGCCTTCGTGCGCCAGGGCCTCGCCGTCATGAAGGCGCGCGGCCGCGTCGGCCTGCGCATGCTGGCGGATGTCGCGCGCCTCGACGGTCCGCCGCGCCCCTACCACCTGGGCTACCTGCTCGGCCCGCGCATCAACGCCGGCGGCCGCATCGGCGACGCGGCGCTGGGCGCGCGCCTGCTGATGAGCGAGGACGAGACGGAGGCCGGGACCATCGCGGCCACCCTCGACCGCCTCAACGGCGAGAGGCAGGTCATCGAGCAGGCCATGGTGGCCGAAGGGGAGGGGCTGGCGCTCGGCCAGGTCGGCGTGGACGAGGAGGGCGCGTCAGTGATCGCGGTCGGCTCCGACGCCTGGCACCCGGGCGTGGTCGGCCTTGTCGCCTCGCGCCTGAAGGAGCGCTTCGGCCGCCCGGCCTTCGCCTTCGCGTTCGGGGCGGACGGGCTCGGCGCCGGCTCGGCCCGCTCCGTCGCCGGGGTCGACATCGGCAAGGCCGTGCGGGCCGCGGTGGAGGCCGGCATCGCCGTCAAGGGCGGCGGCCACGCCATGGCGGCCGGCGCGACCCTGGCGCGCGAGCGCCTGCCCGACCTCGCCGCCTTCCTGGAGGAGCGCCTCTCGGACGCGGTCGCGCAGGCGCGGGCCGACAAGGGCCTGTCCATCGACGCCGCCATCACGGCGGGCGGCGCCAAGCTCGACCTCCTCGGCCGGATCGAGGCGGCCGGGCCCTTCGGGTCGGGCCATCCCGAGCCGACCTTCGCGCTGCCCTCGCACCGGCTCGTCGAGGCCGTCGAGGTAGGGCGCGGCCATGTCCGCGTGCGGCTCAAGTCCGGCGACGGCGCCACGCTGGACGGCATCGCCTTCCGGGCCGTGGGCCAGCCGCTCGGCAACGCGCTGTTCGAGTCGCGGGGCGAGGTGGTGCACGCCGCCGGCCAGCTCGCCGTCGACCGATGGCAGGGCGCCGAACGCGTGCAGCTGCGCCTCGCCGACATCGGCCGGCCGGCCGGTCGACCCTAGGACGGGTCCTGGGCCGCGGCCTTGCGGGCGAGCGCCTGCTCGCGCAGGAAGATGTAGAGCCCCGCCGCCACGATCACGGCCGAGCCGGCGAAGACGGCGGCCTCCGGCAGGTCGCCGAACACGAGCCAGCCCAGCAGCACCGCCCAGGCGATCTGCGTGTACTGGTAGGGCACCACGACCGCCGCCGACGCGAGCGCCAGCGCCCGGTTGACGCAGATATGGGCGACGGTGGCCACCACGCCCAGCATGCCGAGCAGCAGGAAGTCCTTCGGCGTCGGCGTCACCCAGTGAAACGGCGCGGCGACGGCGCCGAAGGCGAGGGCGCCCAGCACCTGCCAGGTCACCAGCGTGACGCCGCTCGTCTGCCGCAGCCGGCGCGTCGTGATCATCAGCAGCGCGAACAGCAGGCTGCCCGCGACGGCCGTGAGGGCCGGCAGGCCGAAGGCCGCCTGCGACGGCCGCATGGCGATCACCACGCCCGCAAAGCCGACCAGCACGGCGGTCCAGCGCCGCCAGCCTACCTTCTCGCCGAGGAGGGGCCCGGCCAGCGCCGTCACCCAGATCGGCCCTGAGAGATAGAAGGTCACCACGTCGGCCAGCGGCAGATAGGCGACGGCCCAGTAGAAGGCCGCGACCTCCAGGGTGGAGAAGACGATCCGCAGCAGCTGCAGCCCGGGGCGGGGCGGATTCAGGATCGGCCGTAGGCCCTCGCGGCGGATCATCGGCGCCAGGAGGACCAGCGCGAACAGGCTTCGGATCAGCAGCACCTGCCCGACGCTGTAGGTGGCCACCAGCCACTTGCCCATCACGTCGTTGCAGACGAACAGGAAGATGCCGACCAGCATCATCAGGATGCCGAGCCCGGGCGACCCCGCCGAATCGGCCGCCGGCCGACCCGCGGCCAGGACCTCCCGCGCGTTCCCCGCGCCCTCGTCGGGCGAAAGGCCTGCGCCCGCCGGGCGCCTCGCGCCAGCTCTCTCGTCCACGGCGATCCTCTGCGTTCCCGGCCCTATCCGATCGCCTGTCTAGTGGTTTATCGCCCGCTTGGGGAGGGTCCGGACCGCGGCCGCGGGCCTCGTCGAGAAGGCTTGTCGCCAGCCCCGATCCCGCCTATAAGCCCCCTCGCGCTGCGCCCATCGTCTAGCGGTCTAGGACGTCGCCCTTTCACGGCGAAAACACGGGTTCGAGTCCCGTTGGGCGCGCCACAGCCTCGGCCCGGGCGCCAGACCTCTCCGACACAGTCTTGAGGTTTCCCGACCGCCCGTTGCGGCGCGGCGTCTGATCGCGCCTCCGGGAGCAGCCTAAAGTCGTAACAATCCGTTTGACACGTCCCGGACGCCATACAAGCATGCGCGCGCCGCCATGGAGGCGGGCGTTTCGCGATTGTAGGGAGTGAAGCCATGCTGGGCGTTCGGGGAATTTTGCTTGGCTTGGCCCTGTCATTCGGGTCTGTCGCCGGCGCGGCCGCCCAGACGGTCGAGATCGAGTATTGGCAGTATGTGTTCGACGCCCGCATCAAGGCGATGGACGAGCTGATCAAGCGCTTCCAGGCCGCCAATCCGACCATCAAGGTCAAGCACACGACCTTCCCCTACGCCGACTACCAGACCAAGATCGCCGCCGCGCTCCCGGCGGGGCAGGGGCCGGAGGTGGTCCAGCTATTCTACGGGTGGCTCGACAATTTCGTCGGGGCCAAGTTCCTGCAGCCCCTGCCCAAGGACGCGTTTCCGCCCGCGATGATCGAGAAGGAGTTCTACCCGATCGTCTCGGCGATGAAGCGCAACGGCGACTATTACGGCCTGCCGACGGCGGTGCGTTCGCTCGCGCTCTTCTACAACAAGAAGCTCTTCCAGGACGCGGGCCTCGACCCGGCCAAGCCGCCCCAGACCAATGACGAGTTGCTCGACTTCGCCAAGAAAACGGTGAAGCGCGACGCCGCCGGCAACCTGCTGTCGGAAGGCATCACGCTCGACTTCCCCGGGCAGGACTATCATTGGTGGCGCGAGACGCTCCTGCGCCAGATGGGCGGCGCGCCCTACAGCGACGACAACAAGAAGGTGACGTATGACAGCGAGGCCGGCGCCAAGGCCCTGAACTGGTACGCGGACCTCCAGCGCGTCCACAAGGTCGGCCAGGCCGGCTTCATGGACGAGGGGCAGGCCGCGTTCCGCGCCGGCCGCGCCGCCATGACGATCGACGGCAGCTTCCGCCTGGGCGCGTTCAACGGCATCAAGGGCTTCGAGTGGGGCGTCGCGGAACTTCCGGCCGGGCCGGACGGCAAGCGCTACGACTTCGCCAGCTACTGGGTGAACGCCATCACCACCAAGGCGACCGGCGAGAAGCTCGAGGCCTCCAAGAAGTTCCTCGCCTATGTCACCTCGCCCGAGGCCATGCAGGTGTGGCTCGACATGGTCGGCGAGCTGCCCGCCCGCAAGGCCGCGGCCGAGACGGACAAGAACCTGTCCAATCCCATCTACGGGCCGTTCCTGAAGGCGCTGAACTACTCCACCGCCACCGTCTTCGTCGACGAGGCCGGCCAGCGCCAGGTCGCGCTCGACCTCGCCAACCGGGTGCTCATCCAGAACCAGGACGCGAAGGCCGCGCTCGCGGAGGCGGCCAAGGCGGAGCAGGCGATCCTGGACCGCTTCTACGCGCCGAAGTGACCTGGCTCTCGGGCCTCATCGGGGGGCAGGCCGGGCTCGGGCTGCGCCAGAAGCAGGTGGTCTGGGCCTGGACCTTCCTGGCCGTCCCGGTCCTGTTCTACGCGACCATCCGGTTCTACCCGACGGCGGAGGCCTTCTATCTCTCCACCACCAACTGGAACCTCCTGTCCAAGCCCGCTTTCGTCGGGCTGCTGAATTTCAGGAGGCTCCTGTCGGACCCGGTGTTCTGGCAGGTGTTCCGCAACACGGTGCTGTATCTGGCGATCGGCACGCCCCTGAGCCTCGTGCTGGCGTTCACGATCGCCTACCACCTGGACCGGGTCCGCTTCCTGCACGGGTTCATCCGCGCGCTCTATTTCCTGCCCTTCCTGACCACGGCGGCGGCCATGGCCTGGGTCTGGCGGTGGTTCTACCAACCGGTTCCGATCGGGCTCTTCAACGACGTGCTGGCGACGCTCGGGTTTCCACAGCAGCCTTTCCTGCGGTCCACCACCCAGTCCCTGCCGTCCGTGCTCGCGCCGGCGATCTGGGCGGGGCTGGGCTTCCAGGTGATCATTTTCCTCGCCGGACTGCGGGCGATCCCGACCACCTATTACGAGGCGGCGCGCATCGACGGGGTGTCGGACCTGACGATCTTGAGGCGCATCACCATTCCGCTGCTGCGTCCCACCATCATCTTCCTGGTCGTGTTCTCGTCGATCGGGTTCCTGCGGATCTTCGACCAGGTCTACAACATGACCACGAATGATCCGGGCGGACCCCTGAACGCCACCAAGCCCCTCGTGCTGCTCATCTACCAGACGGCCTTTTCGTCCTTCGACATGGGCTATGCGGCGGCCCAGACCGTCGTGCTGTTCCTGGCCCTGCTCTGCGTCTCGCTGGTGCAGCTGCGCCTCCTGAGGGATCGCTGATGAGCGCCTCCGCCCTTCAGTCCCGGGCTGGCTTCGGGCGCGCCGTCGCGTGGGTCCTGCTCCTGGCGGGCGGCCTGGCCATGATCCTGCCGCTGGTGTTCATGTTCTCGACCTCGCTGAAAGAGTCGTCGGAGGTCTATGACCTGAGGCTCGTTCCGGCCCACCCGACGCTGGACAACTATGTCGCGGTGCTGTCGGACGGCCGCTTCCTGCGCTGGTTCGCCAACTCCATGGGCGTGGCGACCGTGGTGACGCTGTCCAACGTGTTCTTCGACAGCCTCGTCGGCTACACTCTGGCGAAGTTCGAGTTCCGGGGCCGCTACTTCGTCTTCCTGGCCATCCTGTCGACCCTGATGGTGCCGACGGAGATGCTGGTCATCCCCTGGTACGTGATGGCCCGCAACGTCGGATGGCTCGACACCTATTGGGGCATCATGTTTCCGGGCATGATGACGGCCTTCGGGACGTTCCTGATGAAGCAGTTCTTCGAGACCGTGCCCAACGACTTCCTCGAAGCCGCGCGCGTGGACGGGCTGAACGAGTTTGCGATCTTCTGGCGCATCGCCATGCCGCTGGTGACGCCGGCGCTCTCCGCCCTCGCGATCTTCACCTTCCTGAGCAACTGGACGGCCTTCATCTGGCCGCTGATCGTGACGACCAGCAAGGAGCTCTACACGCTCCCGGTGGGGCTCTCGAGCTTCGCGGTCGAACAGCAGATCCAGTGGGAGCTGATCATGACCGGCGCGGCTCTCGCCACCTTGCCCACGCTTCTCGTTTTCCTGGTCCTGCAGCGCTACATCGTCCGCGGCGTCGTGCTGGCCGGTCTGAAGGGTTGAACCCATGAGCCGCGATCCGCGCGCCGACGACCGATCGGTCTTTCCCGACCCCGTCTACAAGGAGACGGTGCTGCGGCCGCTCTTCGACGCCGCCAAGGCGCACCATGTCGAGGGTTTCCGCGCCATCGACCGCGCCCATCTGGTCATGCTGGCGGAGACCGGGATTCTGCCGAGCGACGCGGCCGCCCGCATCGCCGGGGCGCTCAGCGAGATCGACGCGCAGCTCGACCCTGCGGCGCTGGTCTATACGGGCGAGGTGGAGGACTATTTTTTCGCCATCGAGGCCGAACTGCGCCGCCGCCTCGGACCGGACGAGGCAGGCCGCCTGCATACCGGCCGCTCGCGCAACGACATCGACCATACGCTCTTCAAGCTCGCCCTGAAGCCGCGCGTCGACCGGCTGGCGGCTCAGCTGCGGAGCCTCACGGCGGCGGCGCTGGACCTCGCCGAGCGGGAATCGCGCACCCTGATCGTGGCCTACACGCATGGACAGCCGGCCCAGCCGTCCACCCTCGGCCATTATCTAGGGGCCGCCATCGAGGTGATGCTGCGCGACCATGAGCGCCTGATGCAGGCCCGCGAGCTGCTCGACCTTTCGCCCATGGGCGCGGCGGCGATCACCACCTCCGGGTTTCCGATCGACCGCGCGCGCGTGGCGCGCCTGCTCGGGTTCCAGGCCCCGCTGGAGAACTCCTACGGGTGCATCGCGGCGGTCGACTATGTGACGGCGACGTTCAGCGCGCTGGAGCTGGTCTTCCTCCATCTCGGCCGGGTCATCCAGGACCTGCAGTTCTGGACGGCCTTCGAGGTGGGACAGATCTACGTCCCCAACGCCTTCGTCCAGATCTCCTCCATCATGCCGCAAAAGCGCAATCCGGTGCCGATCGAGCACCTGCGCCATCTGGCGTCTCAGACGATGGGGCGGGCGCGGATGATCCGCGACGTGATCCACAACACGCCTTTCACGGACATGAACGACGCGGAAGGCGAAACCCACGAGGCCGGCTACCAGGCCTTCGAGACCGGCGGGCGCGTGCTCGACCTGCTCGCGGCGCTGCTGCCCAGCCTGCAGGTCGATGACCGCCGCGTAGCCGACACCATCCGCCGCTCCTGCATCACGATCACCGAACTGGCCGACAGCCTGGTGCGCAGCGAGGGGCTTTCCTTCCGCCAGGCGCACGAGATCGCAGCCGAGGTCGCCCGCGAGGTCGTGGCCGCCGACGGCGACCTGCCGCGAGACGGCTATGCGCCGTTCCTGGCGGCGTTCCGGCGTCACGCCGGCCGCGACCCGACCCTGTCCGCCAACGGCTTCGGCGAGGCGGTGTCGCCCGAGCGCTTCGTGGCGGTGCGCGAGCGCTTCGGCGGGCCGGGGCCGCAGGCGCTCGCCTCCGCGCTGGCCCGCTACCGCGGGCGGCTCGACGCCCAGACGGCGGCGGCCGGGGCGATCGCCGAGCGCGAGCGGGCGGCCCGGGGCGAGTTGGACGCGGCGTTCGCCGCCCTGAAGGGAGCCGCCTAGTGGCCGCCATCGCGATCGAACGCCTGGTCAAGCGCTACGGGCCGGTGCAGGTGGTGCACGGCATCGACATTGATGTCCGGGACGGCGAGTTTGTCGTCTTCGTGGGCCCTTCGGGGTGCGGGAAATCCACCACCCTGCGCATGATCGCGGGGCTCGAGGAGATCGACGGCGGCGAGATCCGGATCGGCGGGCGGGTGGTCAACCGGCTGGAGCCCAAGGAGCGGAACATCGCCATGGTGTTCCAGAACTACGCGATCTACCCGCATATGAGCGTGGGCGAGAATATCGGCTTCGGCCTCTACACGTCGAAGCTGTCGAAGGCCGAGAAGCGCGCCAAGATCGAGGAGGTCGGCCGCATCCTCGGCCTGGAGGCGCTGCTCGAGCGCCGCCCTTCGGCGCTTTCGGGCGGCCAGCGGCAGCGCGTCGCCATCGGCCGCGCCATGGTGCGCGACCCGGCCGCGTTCCTGTTCGACGAGCCGCTGTCGAACCTGGACGCCCAGCTGCGATCCCAGATGCGGCTGGAGATCAAGCGGCTGCACCAGCGCCTGGGCTCCACGATCGTGTATGTCACGCACGACCAGGTCGAGGCGATGACGATGGCCGACCGGATCGTGGTGATGCGCGATGGCCGCATCCTGCAGATCGGCGAGCCGATGCAGCTCTACGAGAACCCCGCCGATGTTTTCACGGCGCGCTTCATCGGCTCCCCCACCATGAACATCATGGCGGCGGAGCTGCGCGACGGCGCGGTCCGGCTGGGCGACGCAGAGGTTCGGGTTCCGCGCCCGACGCTCCCTCGATCCGGGCGCGTCTGGCTGGGCGTGAGGCCGCAGGAGCTGCGCGTCCTGCAGCCGGACGAGCCCGCCGACCTGGTCCTGACGGGGCTGGTCGCCGTCGTGGAGCCCCTCGGGCCGGAGACCTTCGTGCATGTGGAGATGGGCGATCAGCTCATCCTCGCCTCCGCGTCGGCCAAGACGCCGCCGGCGGTGGGCGGCGCCGTCCGGCTCGGCGCTCCCGCCTCGGCGCTGAAGCTGTTCGACGTGGAGACCGAGCGCGCGTTGTAGCGCGCTTCCTATCCGGCTGGCGCGGGAGGACGCGCGACGACGGGGACGTAGTCCTCCAGGTCCTCGTCGTCGAATTGGACCGTGCGGCCCAGCTCCGCCGAGCGATAGAGCGCCATCAGCATGCGCACGACCTCGACGCCATCGCAGAAGGTCTCCATCGGGACCTCGCCCTTGCGGAAGGCTTCGACGAAGTGGCGGTTCTCCAGCGTGTAGCCATAGACGCCGGCTTCGTCCTCGAGCACCGGCATGAGGCCCTGCTCGGCGTTCTGCTTCTCGACGAGGTCTTCGCCGGCGCTGCCGGTGACGGCGCGCGACATGAAGACCTTCAGGCCCGTGCCGAGCGAGTTGAACTCCATCGCGTATTCGGGCCCCAGCAGCTCCAGCGTGATGCGCAGGCCGGCGCCCACATAGGCCCACGAGGTCGTGGCCTCGATGATCAGCTCATGGCCGTCGGGGTCCTGCAACGTGAGCAGCCCGCGGGCGAAGTCCTCCGCCGGGCGTCGGCCATAGTCGACCGCCGAGCCCATCGATGCCTTCAGGCGCTCCGCATAGGCCGGCCGGGTCCATTTCAGGTTCGCCACCGTGGCGCTCGCTGAGACCAGTTTCAGCGCGTCGCGCCGCTCGCCGGGCGCGGTGAGCATGAAGCGGCCGACCTCGACGCTGTGGCACATCATGTCGGAGAGCACGCCGCCGCCCTGCAGCTCTCCCTGCCAGAACCAGGGCTCGTGCGGGCCGCTATGCTCCTCGGTGGCGCGGGCGATGTAGGGGCGTCCCGTCGTCGGCACGGCCCGCCGCCAGATGATGTCGCGACCCCGCAGCACCGCCGTGGAGAACAGCTGGTTCTCCAGGTATCCGTGCAACAGCCCGCAGTCCTCGACCAGCTCCAGCATGCGCCGGGCCTCCCGAAGCGTCCGCGCCAGCGGCTTCTCGCACGCGATGCCGCGAAGCCCGGTGGCGCCCTGTTTCACGAGACGGTGGATCTCGGTCATCGCCTCGATCCGGGCGTGGTTCGGATTGACGAGCCACACCGCGTCGACCTGGCCCGAGGCCAGCATCGCCTCGATGCTCTCATAGGCGACGCAGGGGCCGAGCTCCTGTTCGCGCGCCTTGGCGGCGAACGCGTCCCGGCGGCCGGGGCGGGGGCTGTAGACGCCCGTGACCTCCACGTTGCGCACGCCCACCAGCGAGGCGAGGTGGAAATGGGCCATGAACCCGGCCCCGATGAAGCCGATCCTGAGCGTGGGGAGTTGCTCGCGTGGCACTCTCGTCTCCTCTGTGCGGCGCCGGCCGGCGGGGTGGCCGAGCGCGGCTGCGTCACTCGCGCGGGTTCAAGGCGTCGTTCAACGCGTCGCCCAGCATGTTGAAGGCGATCACCACGGTGACGATGGCCATTCCGGGCCAGACCGCCATCCAGGGGGCCTCCACCAGGAACTGGCGCGCCGCGTCGAGCATGCTTCCCCAGGACGGGGCGGGCGGCAGCTGGCCCAGGCCCAGGAAGGCGAGGCTCGCTTCGGCCAGGACCGCGATGGCGGTCGTGAGCGCCGTCTGGACGATGATCGGCGGCAGGATGTTGGGCAGGATGTAGGCCGTCAGGATCTTGGGGTGCGACAGCCCGACCGACACCGCGGCGCTGACGTAATCCTCCTCCCGGACGGCCAGCGTCTGCCCGCGGGCGAGCCGCACGAAGACCGGCATCGCCGAGACCCCGATGGCGATCATGGCGTTCTGCAGGCTCGGACCCAGGAAGGCGGCCAGCGCGATGGCCAGCACCAGGAACGGACAGGCCAGCAGGGCGTCGGTCAGCCGCGAGATCACGACGTCGACGACGCCGCCGAAATAGCCGGCCAGCATGCCGAAGGGCAGGCCGACCACGAGCGCGATCGCGACGGAGAGGAAGCCCGCCGCCAGCGACGCGCGCGCGCCATAGATGACGCGAGACAGCACGTCCCGGCCGAGATCGTCGGTGCCGAACCAGTGCGCCGCCGACGGCGCCTCCCGGATCGCCATCCAGTCGGAGGCGTTCGGATCATAGGGCGCCGCCCAGGGCGCGAGCAGCGCCGCGAGCGCGAAGGCCACGATGATGAAGCCGCCCACGATGGCGGCCGGCTCGCGGACGAGGCGGCCCGCCACCGTCTTGCGGCCCATCCAGCCGCGGCCTGCGAGCGGCGCGGCGACGTCCGGCCCGCTCATGTGCGGATCCTCGGGTTCAGGGCGGCGTAAGCGAGGTCGGCCAGGAGGCTCAGCAGCAGGAAGAACGCCGCCGCGCACATCACCACCGCCTGCACCACGGCGTAGTCGCGGCCGAACACGCCGTCGACGATCATCTTGCCGAAGCCCGGGATGCCGAAGACCTGCTCGGTGAGGACGGCGCCCGAGAGCAGCTGGCCGAGTTGCAGGGTGGCCAGCGTCACCACCGGGATCAGGCCGTTGCGCAGCGCGTGCCTCACCACGACGATGCGCTCGGGCAAGCCCTTCGCCCTGGCGGTGCGCACGAAGTCCTGGCGCAGCACGGTCAGCATGGAGCTTCGCGTGTGGCGCATGATGATGGCCGCCGACGCCGACCCAAGGACGACGCTGGGCAGCAGCATCGTTTTCAGGTTCCCCCACGGGCTCTCAAGGAAAGGGACGTAGCCGCCGGAGGGCAGCAGCCCGAGCGTAACCGAAAACAAAAGGATCAGCATGATGCCGAACCAGAAGCTCGGGATGGACAGGCCCGCCAGCCCCAGCACGCCGACGACGTAGTCGACCGGTCCGCCGCGCTTCAGCGCCGCCGCGACCCCGGCCGGAACGCCGATCGCCAGGGCGATGATCATGGACAGGATGGACAGCTCCAGGGTGACCGGCAGCTTCTCGGCCACCATCCGGCCGATGGGGAGGCCGGTGCGCACCGAGGTCCCGAGGTCGCCCGACGCGAAGGCCTTGAGCCAGATCCAGTACTGGACCGGCAGCGGCTGGTCGAACTGGTACTTGTGGCGCAGGAACGCAATGATCTCCGGGCTGCGGTCCTCGCCGGCGAGCGCCAGGGCCGGGTCGCCCGGCAGCAGCTTCTGCAGGCTGAAGACCAGCACCGACACGAGGAGCAGGGTGGGGACCGCCACCGCGAGCCTGCCGGCCAGAAATCGCAACATCACGGCTCCGCGAAACGAGGTCGGGGCGGCGGCGCGGGCCGCCCCGGGCGCGTCAGGAGGCGGGCTTGACGCCCTTCAGGCGCAAGAGCCCGTCGGGATACACGACGACGCCGTCCACATTGGCCCGCGCGGCGAAGAACCAGTTGGGATGGTAGATCGGGATGGTCGGAAGGTCGGCCAGGTAGATGCCGGTGGCCTTGTCGTAGAGCTGCTTGCGCTTGGCGACGTCGCCTTCCGCCCGCGCGGCGTTCAGCACGCCCTCAAGCTCCTTGTTGCAGTATTTGTTGACGTTCTGGCCGCCATTGCAGGCGAAGAAGGAGTAGAGCGTCGGGTCCGGGTCGGCGCGGCCGCTCCAGTTGCCGATATACATCTCGAAATTGCCGGCCAGATAGCGCTGGATCGCGGTCGCGGTCTCCAGCGGCAGCAGCTTGACGTCGAAGCCCGCCTCCTTGGCCATCGACTGGACGATCTGGGCGACACGGGCGTCCGTGAGGGCGTTTTCGAACGTGATCTCCACCGGAACGCTGGTCGCCCCCGCTTCCGCCATCAGCTTCTTGGCCGCCGCCACGTTGCGCGCCGGCGCCGGGTGGGTCTTGGGGTAGAACGGGTCGGAGGGCGGGATCATCTGGTTGTCGGCCGTGTATTCGCCATTGAAAGCCACCTTGTTGATGACGTTCCGGTCGATCGACAGCTCGAAGGCCCTGCGCAGGCGCGCGTCCTTCTGCAACGGGGAGTTCGCCTTCTCGGGCTCGCCGACCTTGACCATCAGGTGGGAGACCGCCAGCCCGGGGGCGCTGTGCAGCTTCAGGTTCTTGTCGTCGCGCACGGTCTTGAGGTCGGTCGGCGCAATGCGCTCGGCGATGTCCAGGTCGCCCGCCCGCACGCGGGCGAGACGCACGGTGGAATCGGGGATGTAGGAGTAGACGATCTCGTCATAGCCGTAGCGGCCGGCGTCCCAGTATCCGGGATCCTTCTGCAGCCGGATGAGGTCGCGAGACTTGCGCTCGACGAATTTGTACGGGCCGACGCAGACCGGCTTGGCGGCGAAGTCCTCCTTCGCGCCCGCGGCGGGCGACACCATCATGCCGGCGCGGTCGCTCAGCACCGACAGGAGCGGCGCGAAGGGCTCCTTGAGGGTGAGCCGGACCTGGTCGGGGCCCAGCACGTCCACGCCGGCGACGGCCGCCAGTTCGGCCTTCCGGCGCGAATCCTTCATGGTCAGCATGCGGTCGATGTTGAATTTGACCGCCGCGGCGTCGAAGGGCGTCCCGTCCTGGAAGGCGACGCCCTTGCGCAGCGTGAACACGACCGATTTCTGGTCGTCGGCGAAGGTCCACGTCTCGGCCAGCTGGGGAACGATGCCCAGATCCGGGCCGATGTCGACGAGCTTGTCGCACATCGCCGCGAAGACGAAGCGGCCGATATAGGTGCCGCTCGTCGCCGGATCCAGCGCGTCGGGATCGTCCTGGATGCCGACCCGAAGGGTCGTCGCATGGGCGCTCGAGAGGGCGAGGATTGGCGCGAACGCCATGGCGGCGAACAGGGACCGACGCATGCGCATGAGAAACTCCCTCTCGTCGCCGTCATTCGTGACGGCGTTCGACTTCAAGCGTCATGGATGCATGCGTGGCGACGTTTGTAAAGGAGCCTGACGAATGATCCCTTTAGCTTGCTTCGCAGCTGCGAAAAGATCGCCAACTCACAAGCCCAAGGTTGACAGCACGACCATATGGCATCCAGTTTGTCTGCAGCCTGGACGAATTGGGTTCGCATGACAGACGCGATGACGACACCGCTGGCCCGCCAAATGTCGGTCCGCGCCGTGATGGAGACGCTGATGCGCGCCGGGCCGATCTCCCGGGCCGAGCTGGCGCGCGTCACCGGCCTGTCCAAGCAGACGGCGTCCGAGGTGGTCCGCGACCTGGAGGCCAACGGCTGGGTGCGGGAACGCGGCCAGACGCAGGGCCTCGTCGGGCGCAGCGCCACGACCTACGAGCTCGACGTGAGCCGCGCCTATGTGCTGGGCGTCGATCTCGGCGGCACCAAGGTGCATGTCGCCCTCGCCGACCTCGCCGGCGCCATCGCGGCGGAGGAGATCGAGGCCACCGATAAGCGAGGCGGCCAGCACGTGGTGGAGCAGATCGCGGCCTTGACCAGCCGGGCCGCGGCCCGGGCGGGTGCGGACCCCCGGCGGATCCGCGCTGGCGCGATGGGCAGCCCCGGCGTGTTCCAGCCCGGGTCCGGCCGCATCAACATCGCTCCCAACATTCCCAACCTGGACCGGATCGACGTCGTCCAGGCGCTGCGCGACCGGCTCGGCTTCGCCGTCGCCGTCGAGAACGACGTCAATCTCGCAGCCGTGGGGGAGCGTTGGCGCGGGTGTTGCCGGGACGCGTCGACCTTCGCCTTCGTAGCTTTGGGGACCGGCATCGGCATGGGCCTGATGGCCGACGGCAAGCTCATCCGCGGCGCGCGCGGAGCGGCCGGGGAGATCGCCTACCTCCCGCTGGGAGGCGATCCCTTCGACTCGCGCGGCTATCGCCTCGGCACTCTGGAGACCGCCATCGGCAGCGTCGCCATCCTGGAGCGCTTCCGCGGGCTGGGCGGCGAGGGCGTGGAGGACGTGCGCGGGGTCTTCGACCGGCTCGTGGACGGAGATCCGGCCGCCCGGACGACCATCGACGAGGTGGCGCGCCTCCTGGCGCAGGCCCTCATGGCCGTCCGCGCGCTGCTGGACCCCGAGCTCGTGGTGCTGGGCGGCAGCATCGGCTCGCGCCCGGAGTTGGTGGAGCGGGTGCGCGCCCTCATGGCGGGGTTCATGGCGGAGCCGCTGCGGGTCGAGGCGAGCCCGCTCGGCGGCCGCGCCGCCCTCCTGGGCGCGGTCGGCACGGCGCTATCCACCCTTTACGACGCCGTGTTCGGCCTGACCGGCCTGCCCGGGGATCAGGCCCGGGAGGACGCGCCGGCTGCGGCGGTCACGGCGGCCTGACATGCGCCGCTCCCTCACCTTGACCATCCTGCCCGACGCGGCGGCCGTCGCCGAGCGCGTCGCGGACAGGATCCTGTCGCTCGCCGCGTCCCGCGCCCGCGTCACGCTCGGGCTGGCCACCGGGGACACCATGCGCCCCGTCTATGAGCGGCTGGTCGCGGCCGCGGCGCGCGGCGCCAGCTTCTCGGGCGCGACCTGCTTCAACCTCGACGAATATGTCGGGCTGGCGCCGGACCACCCGTCCGCCTTCGCGCATTTCATGCACCGGCACTTCTTCGACCATGTCGACGTCCCCGCGCCGGCGCGGCGCTTTCCGCCGACGGCTCCGGCGGAGGACGCCGGCCGGTACGACGCGGCGATCCGGGCCGAGCGCGGCATCGACCTGCAGATCCTGGGCGTCGGCCGCAACGGGCACATCGCCTTCAACGAGCCGGGCTCCAGCTTCGGCTCGCGCACGCGCGTCGTGACGCTGGATCCCTCCACCCGGGCCGCCAACGCAAGCGCCTTCGGGGGCGAGGAGGCGGTCCCGCGCCAGGCCGTGACGGTGGGGATCGCGACCATCCTGGACGCCCGCGAGATCCTCGCGGTGGCGACCGGCCGCGAAAAGGCCGGCGCGCTGCGCGACGCGCTGGAGGGGCCGGTGACGCCCGACTGTCCGGCATCGGCGCTGCGGCTGCACCCTAACGCCTCCATTGTGTGCGACCGCGACGCCGCATGCCTGCTGCAGGGCGCCGAAGCGGCGCGCGCCCAGGACGCTCCGACAGGGTGGAGACGATGCGCGATTTCATGAAGCCCGGCCGGTCGGCGGCCATCGCCGAGAACGGCATGGCCGCGACCTCCCACCCGGCGGCCACGCTCGCCGCTATCGAGATCCTGAAGGCGGGCGGCAACGCCATCGACGCCGCCATTGCGGCCGTGGCCTTGCAGGGCGTCATCGATCCGCACATGACGGGGATCGGGGGCGACTGCTTCGTCCTGTTCAAGCCGTCCAACAGGCGGCCCATCGCGCTGAACGGGTCGGGACGGGCGCCGCTGCGGGCCGAATGCGGATGGTTCGCCGAGCGCGGGATGACTGCGATCCCGGACGGCTCGGCCCATGCGGTCACGATCCCCGGCGCGGTGGACGCCTGGCTCCGGCTCTCGGCGGACCACGGGCGGAAGGGGCTGGACGAAGTCTTCGCCCCGGCCGTCCGGGCCGCCGAGGACGGCTATGTGCTCACGCCTCGCGTCGCGCTGGACTGGGCGCGCTACGCCGACCGGCTGCGGGCCCACGAGGAAGCCGCCCGCATGTTCCTGCCCGGCGGGCGCGCCCCGCTGGTGGGCGACCGCATGCGCAATCCGGCCCTGGCGGCGACCCTGCGCCGGATCGCCCGGGAGGGCCGATCCGCCTTCTACGAGGGCGAGGTGGCCCAGGAACTGACTTCCGTGCTCGCCGCCAAGGGCGGCCTCCATGCCATGGAGGATTTCGCCGCGCAGGCGTCGGATTATTGCGAGCCGATCGGAGCCGCCTATCGGGGCCATGAGCTCCTGGAATGCCCGCCCAACGGCCAGGGCCTCGCGGCGCTCCTGATCGCCCGCATCCTGGAGGGCTTCGATCTCGCCAGCCCGGCGCTGAGCGAAGCCGACCGGATCCATCTGCTGGCCGAGGCCACCAAGGCCGCCTATCGACAGCGCGACAGGCTGGTGGCCGATCCGGCCTTCCATGCGCTGGACGTCGGCGAAATCCTCTCCGATCGGACCGTGGCGCGCCTTCGCGCGCCCATCACCCTGGAGAAGGCGCTCGATGCGGGCGCCTTCGACGGCCCGGCTCATCGCGACACCGTCTATGTGACGGTGGTCGATCGCGATCGCAACGCCGTGTCATTCATCAACTCGCTGTTCTTCGCCTTCGGCAGCGGCGTCTACGCGCCGCGCTCCGGAGTGCTCCTGCAAAACCGGGGCGCGGGTTTCAGCCTCGATCCCAAGCACCCGAACGCTATCGCTCCGGGAAAGCGGCCGATGCACACGATCATCCCCGGAATGCTGATGCGCGACGGCGAGGCCGTGATGTCCTACGGCGTCATGGGCGGCCAGTACCAGGCCGCCGGCCACGCTCACATCCTCTCGCGCGTCGTCGATTTCGGGGAGGACCCGCAGGAAGCGTCGGATCAGCCCCGCTCCTTCAGCTTCGACGGGGTGCTGTCCCTGGAGCCGACCATCGCAGAGGACGTTCGGGCCGATCTCGCCGGGCGGGGCCACGCGACCGCATGGGCCGACGAGCCGCTGGGCGGGTGCCAGGCGATCGCGATCGACCACCGCAGGGGCGTGCTTCTCGGCGGCACGGACCACCGCAAGGACGGCGTCGCGCTGGGCTATTGAGGCCCGGCTGCGCAAGCCAAGGAGAAGCGCCCGCGTGACCGAACCCCTGCTGTCCGTCGAAGGCCTCACGCTCGCCTTGCCGCAGGACGCGGACCGCCTCCATGCGGTCGAGGACGTGTCCTTCTCGGTCGGGCGAGGCGAGATCCTGTGCCTCGTCGGCGAGTCGGGGTCGGGCAAGTCGGTCTGCGCCCAGGCCCTGATGGGCCTCCTGCCGGCGGCGATCCGCCCTGTGGGCGGCGCCATGCGCTGCGCCGGGCGCGATCTCCTGGCGCTGGACGGGGAAGCGTGGCGCTCCGTCCGGGGACGGGAGATCGCCATGATCTTCCAGGAGCCGATGACGGCGCTGAACCCTGTGATGCGCATCGGCGACCAGATCGCCGAGGCCTTCGAGGCGCACGGGCTCCATGCGCCGTCGGAAAGGTGGGCGCGCGCGCTCGACCTCGCGACCGAGGTGGGGCTGCCCGACCCGGCCCGCATCCTGCGCGCCTACCCGCACGAGATCTCCGGCGGGCAGAGGCAGCGCGCGATGATCGCCATGGCCCTGGCGCTGGAGCCGGCCCTGCTCGTCGCGGACGAGCCGACCACGGCGCTCGACGTCACCACCCAGGCTCAGATCCTCAAGCTCATCCGCGAGTTGCAGCGTCGCCGGCGCATGGGCGTGGTGTTCATCACGCATGATTTCGGAGTGGTGCGGGAGATCGCCGACACGGTGGTGGTGCTGGAGAAGGGCAGGGTGGTGGAGAGCGGGACGGCCGCCCAGGTCCTGACGCAGCCGCGCCACCCCTATACGCGCGGGCTCCTCGACGCGATCCCGTCCCTCGATCCCGCGGCGCACGCCCCCGCCGAGGCGCAGATCGTCTGCGAGGTCGCGGGCCTGACCAAGACCTACGCCAGCCGCTCGGGCCTTTTCGGCGACGTGCGGGTCGTCCATGCGGCCAAGGATGTGAGCTTCGTCATCCACCGCGGCGAGACGCTCGGCCTCGTCGGGGAATCCGGGTCCGGCAAGTCCACCGTCGCCCGGCTGGTGGTGCGCGTGCTGGACCCGGACTCAGGCCGGATCAGCGTGGGCGGAGCCGACCTGTCGGTCGCCAGCGGACCGCGCCTCCGGCAGGCGCGGCGACGCGTGCAGATGGTGTTCCAGGATCCGTTCGCGTCGCTGAACCCCCGGCGCAGGATCGGGATGAGCATCGCCGACGGTCCGATCGCGGGCGGAACGCCGAAATCCGTGGCGCTGGATGAAGCGCGCGCGCTCCTGGCGCTCGTGGGCCTCGACCCGCGCGCCGCGGACCGGTTCCCGCACGAGTTCTCCGGCGGCCAGCGCCAGCGCATCGGCATCGCCAGGGCGCTGGCGCTGCGGCCGGACCTGATCGTGGCCGACGAGCCCGTCTCGGCGCTGGACGTGTCTGTGCAAAAGCAGGTCCTGGATCTGCTGCAGGACCTCAAGACGAGGCTCCGGCTGTCCATGCTCTTCATCACGCACGACCTTCATGTCGCGGCCCAGATCTGCGACCGCATCGCGGTGATGCGGCGGGGCGAAATCGTCGAGTTGCGGCCTGCGCGCGACCTCTTCGCCTCGCCCGAGCACCCCTACACGCGCGAACTTCTCGCCGCCGCCCCACGCCTGCCTGACCGCGTGCGCTGAGCCCCGGGGCTTAGCGCACGCCGCGGCCATTCGTCCCGCCCGCTCACAACATCGTGGAGCGGTCGCGCCCTCGCTTGCGGCGTTAAGCGCGTTTAGCGAGATTGCGTTGAACGAACGCCTGAACGGCGCGGCGAGGGAGAGACTCCGATGGTGCGGCTCACCGTGAACGGGAGCGTCAGAGAGGTCGATGCGGAGCCGGATACCCCCCTCCTGTGGGTGATCCGCGAGCAGATCGGCCTGACCGGGACGAAATACGGGTGCGGCGTGGCGGCCTGCGGGGCCTGCACGGTCCACATCGACGGCGTGGCGGTGCGCTCCTGCAGCCTGCCGGTCGGCGAGGTGAAGGCCGACCAGAAGGTCGTCACCATCGAGGGGCTGTCGCCGGACGCGTCGCATCCCCTGCAGAAGGCGTGGCTGGACCACGACGTGCCGCAATGCGGCTACTGCCAGTCCGGCCAGATCATGGCCGCCGCGGCGCTCTTGGCCGCGACCCCCAAGCCCACCGACGAGCAGATCGCCGCGGAGATGACCAATATCTGCCGCTGCGGCACCTACAACCGCATCCGCGCCGCGATCAAGCAGGCCGCGGGCGTCGCAGGCTGACGGGGACACGCCATGACCGCTCACGCACGTCCCTCCCGCCGGACCTTCCTGGCCGGCTCCGCGGTCGCCGCCACCGGGCTGACGCTCGGCTTCCATATTCCCTTTTCGGGCGACGCACTCGCGCAGGCGCAGACGCCCGAGATCAACGCCTGGGTGGTGGTGAAGCCGGACGACACCGTCGTGGTCCGCATCGCCCGCGTCGAGATGGGGCAGGGGACCCTGACCGGCCTCGCCCAGCTCGTGGCCGAGGAGCTGGAGGCCGACTGGTCCAAGGTGACCACCGAATATCCCACGCCCGGGCAGAACCTCGCCCGCAACCGCGTTTGGGGGAATTTCCAGACGGCCGGCAGCCGCGGCATCCGCGACTCGCAGGATTATGTGCGCAAAGGCGGCGCGGCCGCCCGCATGATGCTGGTGCAGGCGGCCGCCAACGCCTGGAACGCGCCCGTCTCCGAATGCGTCGCGCAGAAAGGCGTGGTGCTGCACAAGGCTTCCGGCCGGAGCCTGAGCTACGGCAAGCTCGCCGAGGCCGCCGCCAAGCTCGAGCCGCCGAAGGATCCCCCGCTCAAGGACCCGAAGGACTGGACCATCGCCGGCAAGCCGCTGAAGCGGCTGGATACGGCCGACAAGCTCAACGGCAAGCAGGTCTACAGCATCGACATGAACCGTCCCGGCATGCTGAACGCCGCGATCCGCGACTGCCCCGTCTTCGGCGGCAAGCTGAAGAGCTTCGACGCCGCCAAGGTCATGGGCATGAAGGGCGTCCGCAAGGTGGTCCCGGTGGGCGACACCGGCGTGGCGGTCGTGGCCGACACCTGGTGGCGGGCGAAGTCGGCCCTGGAGGCGCTGCCGATCGTGTGGGACGAAGGCCCGAACGCCAGGCTTTCCACCGCTGACATCAAGGCGATGCTGAAGGAGGGCCTTACGGCCGAGCAGGCCTTCGTGGGCAACGAGGCGGGCGACGTGAAGGCCGCCATCGCCGGGGCCGCGAAGGTGGTGGAGGCGACCTACAGCTTCCCGCACCAGCATCACGCCACCATGGAGCCAATGAACGCCATGGCGCTGTGGACGCCGGAGCGTTGCGAGGTCTGGACTGCGACCCAGAACGCGGAGGCCGCGCTGGCCACCGCCGCTACGGCGTCGGGCCTGCCCATCGGCCAGTGCGACGTGCACCGCCTCAATCTCGGCGGCGGCTTCGGACGGCGCTCTTCCAGCCATGATTTCGTGCGCCAGGCGGTGTTGATCGCCAAGGAGCTGCCCGGCTCGCCGGTGAAGCTCATCTGGTCGCGCGAGGAGGATATGCTCCACGGGCGCTATCACCCCACGACGATGTGCAAGATGACGGGCGCCCTCGACGCCTCCGGCGCTCTGGTGGGCCTGCACATGCGCATTTCGGGGCAGTCGATCCTGGCGGGCCTCAACCCGCAGGGCCTGCAGAACGGCAAGGACCCGGCGACCTTCCAGGGCCTCAATGCGAGCGGGACGGAGGGCGTCTTCGGCTACGCGATCCCGAACCTGCTGATCGACCACGCCATGCGCAACCCGCCGGTGCCGCCTGGTTTCTGGCGCGGCGTGAACAACAACCAGAACGCGCTCTACCTGGAGTGCTTCATGGACGAGCTCGCGCTGGCGGCCGGCAAGGACCCGCTGGAGTTCCGCCGCGCGCTGCTGGCCAAGAGCCCCAAGCACCTCGCGGTGCTGAACGCGGTCGCCGAAAAGGGGGGCTGGGGCAAGCCCGCTCCGGAAGGCGTGCATCGCGGCCTGTCGCAGCACATGGGCTACGGCAGCTACGTGGCGGCCTGCGCCGAGGTGAAGGTGGACAAGGACGGGACCGTGAAGGTGCTGCGCATCGTGGCGGCGACCGATTGCGGCCACGCCGTCAACCCGCAGCAGATCGCGGCGCAGATCGAGGGCTCCTTCGCCTTCGGCCTCAGCGCCGCCCTGCATGGGGAGATCACCATCAAGGACGGCCGCGTCGAGCAGGAGAACTTCGACACCTATCCGGTGATCCGGATGGACGAGATGCCCAAGGTGGAGTCGATCATCGCGCCGTCCGGCGGGTTCTGGGGCGGCGTCGGCGAGCCGACGATCTTCGTGGCGGCCCCCGCTGTCCTCAACGCGATCGCCGCGGCGACCGGCAAGCGGCTGCGCGACATGCCGATCAAGCCGGAGGAGCTGCGCCGGGTATGACGCCGTGGGCCCGATGGGCGGCTCTGGCGCTGGTCGCCTGGAGCCCGCAGGGCGCCCTGGCCGGGCCTCCCCCGCCGGCCGGGGCGGCGGTGTGCTCGGGATGCCACGGCGCGACCCCGGACGCATCGGTAGGTCCCGTGCTCCAGGGCCGGTCGGCCGACGAGATCGTGGCCGCCATGCGGGACTATCGCGAGGGACGGGTTCCGGCGACCGTGATGGACCGCATCGCGCGAGGCTTCAGCGACGAGGAGACCCGCGCCGTCGCGGCCTGGATCGCCGAGAAGCCGTGACGCCCGCATGACAGCGCCCATTCACCGCAGGACCATGATGGCGGGTCTGGCCGCGAGCCTGGCCATGACGGCCCCGGCCCGGCCCGCTCTGGCCCAGCGCCGGGCGCGGATGATCGTGGTCGGCGGCGGCTTCGGCGGGGCGACGGCCGCGAGGGAGCTCGCCCGGGCCGGCTTCGACGTGACCCTGCTGGATCCGGACCCGGCCTACTGGGCCTGCCCGATGAGCAACGCCGTCGTGGCGGGCCTGCGCCCGATGGAGGCCCAGCGCTTCGACCGCGCCGCCGTGTCCCGGGAGGGCGTGACCGTGGTCGCGCAGGCGGCCAGGGCGGTGGACGCCGCGGCCAAGAGGGTCGTCCTGCAGGACGGAACGCGCCTCGCCTACGACCGGCTGGTGCTGGCGCCGGGCGTCGACATGCGCTTCAACGCCATCCCGGGCTATGACGGGGCCGCGGCGGAGCTGGTCCCGCACGCCTGGAAGGCGGGGCCGCAGACCCTGCTCCTGCGCCAGCAGCTCGAAGCCATGCCGGACGGCGGCGTGGTGGCCATCGCCGCGCCGGCCAATCCCTATCGCTGCCCGCCCGGTCCCTACGAGCGGGCCAGCCTGATCGCGCATTATCTCAAGACGCGAAAGCCTCGCTCCAAGCTGCTGATACTGGACGCGAAAGATGCGTTTTCGAAGCAGAAGCTGTTCCAGAACGCCTGGGCGGAGCTCTATCCCGGCCTGATCGAGTGGGTGGGCCTCTCGGGCGGCGGAGCCGTCACCGAGGTCATCGCGGCGGAGCGGATGCTGGTCACCGATTTCGGCCGCCACAAGGCCGATGTCGCCAACGTCATCCCGCCCCAGCAGGCGGGCCGCATCGCCCGCGACGCCGGCGCGGCGGACCGGACCGGCTGGTGCCCGGTCGACCCCGTCACCTTCGAATCGCGGCTGCTCCCCAACGTGCACGTGATCGGGGACGCCGCCGTCATGGGCGGCATGCCGAAATCGGCCTTTTCGGCCAATGCGCAGGCGAAGGTCTGCGCCGCCGCCATCGCGACCCTCATGGAGGGCGGCCAGCCTTCCCCGCCCAAGCTGATCAACACCTGCTACAGCCTCGTCGCGCCGGACTACGGCGTCTCGGTCGCGGGAGTCTATCGTCCCCAGAACGGCGTGCTCACGGATGTCGAGGGAGCGGGCGGGACGAGCCCCGTCGACGCGCCCCGGCCTCAGCGGGCCCAGGAGGCGCTCTACGCCGAGGCGTGGTTCCGCACCATCACGGCCGAGGTGTTTGGGTGAGGGCCACGCTCGCAGCGATGTGCGTCGGGGCGGCGCTCGGCGGGCCCGCGACGGCCGCGGACCGCATCGACGCGCCGCTGGACGGCCTCTCAGGCGACCCCGCCCGCGGCAGGGCCATCGTGCTGAACCGGCAGAAGGGGTTGTGCCTGCTCTGCCATTCCGGCCCGTTCCCCGAGCAGCGGTCGCAGGGCGACCTAGCGCCGGACCTGAGCGGGGTCGGCGCGCGGTTCGACCCTGGCCAGCTGCGCCTGCGCATCGTCGACAGCCGCCGCCTGGACCCCGCCAGCATCATGCCGGCCTATCACCGGACGGAGGGGCTCGCCCGGGTCGCCGCGCCGTACCGGGGCAAGCCGATCCTGGGCGCGCAGGAGGTCGAGGACGTCGTCGCCTTCCTGTCGACGCTGCGCTGAGGAGCGACCATGACCGATAGGCCCCGCGCGCCGACCCTGACCCGCCGCGACGTCCTGGCCGGCGCCTGCGGCGTCGCGGCCTGCGCGTGGGCGCGGCCGACGCGGGCGACGCCCGCCGCCATGGAGGCCGCCATCCAGGCGTTCACCGGCGGCGCCCCGACCGTGGCCGGCGGCCTCCTCCTGGAGATCCCGCCGCTGGTGGAGAACGGCAACGCCGTGCCGCTGACCGTCCGGGCCGAAAGCGCGATGGCGGGCGATGACATCGTGAAGGCGATTGCGGTGTTCAACGAGCGCAATCCGCAGCCCCATGTGGCGGTGTTCCGGTTCTCCGGCCTGTCCGGCCGGGCGGCGGCGTCGACCCGCATCAGGCTGGGCGACTCGCAGATCATCACCGCGGTGGCCGCCATGGCGGACGGCTCGTTCCGGACGGCGAGCGCCGAGCTGGTCGTGACCCTTCCGGCCTGCGTGGAGAACTGAGATGGCGCGCGCGCTCGTCAGCGTCCCGGCCCGGGCCAAGCGGGGCGAAGTCGTCGAGATCAAGGCCCTGATCTCGCATCCCATGGAGACGGGCTATCGGACCGGGCCGGACGGAAAGCTGGTGCCGCGTGACATCATCCACCGCTTCCTGTGCACCTTCGAGGGCGAGGAGGTGTTCAGCGCCGATCTGGCGCCCGCGATCTCGGCCAACCCGTTCCTCAGCTTCACCCTGCGGGCCGAGCGCAGCGGCGTCCTGACCTTCCGCTGGCTCGACGACAAGGGCGGCGGGCAGGTCGAGACGGCCTCCCTGGTCGTGGACGGCTGATGGCGAACGCCGGGAGGAGCGCGTTCCTCGCCGCCGCCGGACTGCTCGCGGCTTTCGGCGCGACGCTCCCCTCCGCCGCCCAGCAGGCGGCCGATCCGGGACGGCGGACCGGCTTCGACGTCATGAGCCCGCAGACCCAGGCCATGCAGCGCGACGACGCCGCCAATCCCGGCATGCTCTGGGCGCTGGAAGGCGACGCGCTGTGGCGCGCCCCGGCGGGCGACGCCGGGCGGTCCTGCGCGGCGTGCCACGGCGAGCCGGCGTCCATGACGGGCGTCTCGGCGCGCTACCCCGCCTGGAGCGAGGCGGCGGGCAGGCCGGTGGACCTGCAGACGCGGATCAATCTGTGTCGCGTCGATCGCCAGAACGCGCCGCCCTTCGCTCTGGAGTCGCGCGAGCTGCTCGCGCTGGCGACGCTGGTCGGGCGTCAGTCCCGCGGGCTTCCCGTATCGCCGCCGCAGGATGCGAGGCTCACCCCCATCCGTCAGGCGGGCGCGGATCTCTACGCGCGGCGACAGGGCCAGCTCGACCTGTCCTGCGCCGACTGCCATGACGCGCATGTGGGAGGGCGGCTCGGCGGCAGCGTCATCCCTCCCGCAACGCCCACCGGCTATCCGCTCTACCGGCTCGAATGGCAGGACCTCGGTTCGTTGCAACGGCGCCTGCGCAATTGCCTGACCGGGATGCGGGCCGAGCCCTATCCGTTCGGCGCGCCCGAATATGTCGCGCTCGAAGCCTTCCTGGCCGAGCGGGCCCAGGGCCTCCCGGTGGAGACTCCGGCCGTGCGGCCCTGAGGCTCAGCGTCAGCCCTGCACGAAGTCGTAGATCAGCTTCATGTTGAGCGCGACGATCACGGCGGCGATAACGGCCGCGCTCAGGGTCATCCAGAGCGGGGCGACCAGGGCGCCGAGCTTGCGGCGCGAGGCCGTGAACGTCACCAGCGGGACCACCGCGAAGGGAAGCTGCAGGCCGAGCACGACCTGCGACAGGATCAGCAGCTTGCTGGTGCCGGCCTCGCCGTACCAGATCGTCACCACCGCGGCCGGCACGATCGCGATGGCGCGCGTCACCAGGCGGCGCAGCCACTGGGGCAGGCGGATGGACAGGAAGCCTTCCATCACGATCTGCCCCGCCAGCGTCGCCGTGACCGTGGAGTTCAGGCCGCAGCCGATGAGCGCGATGGCGAAGAGGCTGGGCGCGAGGGCGCTTCCGAGCAGGGGGCTGAGCAGCGCGTGGGCCTCGCCCAGTTCGGCCACCTCGTGCCGGCCCGTGGCGTGGAACGCTGCGGCCGCCAGGATCAGAATGGAGGCGTTGATGGTGAGGGCGAACATCAGCGCCAGCGTCGAGTCGATCGTCGCGAAGAGCAGCGCCTCGCGCTTTTCCGGCAGGGTGACGCCATAGGCCCGGGTCTGCACGATCCCGGAATGCAGATAGAGGTTATGCGGCATCACGGTCGCGCCGATGATGCCGAGCGCCAGATAGAGCATGTCCGGGTTGGTGACAAGATCGGTCGTGGGAGCGAAGCCGCGCACCACCGCGCCCCAGTCGGGATGGGCCATGACGATCTGCAGGCCGAAGCAGGCGGCGATGATGGCCAGGACCGCGACGATGAAGGCTTCCACCACGCGAAAGCCGACGCGCTGCAGATACAGGATCAGGAAGACGTCGAGCGAGGTCAGGAGAACGCCGAGCTCCAGCGGGATTCCGAACAGCAGGTTGAGCCCAATGGCCGTGCCGATGACTTCGGCGAGGTCGGTCGCCACGATGGCCAGCTCGGCCAGGAGCCAGAGCGCCCAGGCGACCGGGCGTGGATAGGCGTCCCGGCAGGCCTGCGCGAGGTCGCGGCCCGCCCCGATGGCGAGGCGCGCGGCGAGCGCCTGCAGCACGATCGCCATGACGTTGGAGAGCAGCGCCACGAACAGGAGCGCGTAGCCGAAGCGCGACCCACCGGCCAGCGACGTGGCCCAGTTGCCCGGATCCATGTAGCCGACGGCGACAAGATAGCCCGGTCCCATGAAGGCGAAGAGCCGGCGCCAAAGGGAGCCGCCCGCCTGCACCGACACGCTGGCGTGGACGTCCGACAGCGACGCATCGCCCCGGGCTGATCGCCAGTCGCCCTCCGTTTCCAGGCCCGGGACGCGTTGATCCATCGTCTGCTTCCTCGTTCCCCCTGCGGCAACGTGAGAAGGATGGGTTAGTTGCAAATGATTTGCAAGTGCATGAACTGTCGCGGACCGGCTCTCGCCTTGTCGCCCCCCAGGCACGCGGCTGCAACCTGGGGTGGGGCTTCGGCGCCACATTTGTTGCGGCCCAGCCACAGTCACAATGCAATCGGATGACTCCATCGGCTCGCTGCAGATGCGCCAAGAAGCCGCCATAAACCGAGCGAGAATGCATGGGCCTGCAATGGACTGATAATCCATCGTTTTTTGCAGCTTGGAGGCTGTTAACCGGCTTGCGTTAAGTTCGGGACGGTTAATTTCAGGAAGTTGCTTGGTTGCTCATACGCGTGGCACACAACCGGTGTTTCACCGGCCAAGGGGGCAGGCGGGTCTGAACATGGACGAGCGGGTCGTCGACAAGTCCAAACTGCCGAGCCGGCACGTGACCGAGGGGCCCGAGCGCGCGCCCCATCGCTCCTATTACTACGCCATGGGGCTGACCCGGCACCAGATCCACCAGCCCTTCGTCGGGGTCGCCTCGTGCTGGAACGAGGCCGCTCCCTGCAACATCTCCCTGATGCGTCAGGCGCAGGCGGTGAAGAAGGGCGTCGCGGCCGCAGGCGGCACGCCGCGCGAGTTCTGCACCATCACGGTGACGGACGGCATCGCCATGGGCCACCAGGGCATGAAGTCCTCGCTGGTGTCGCGCGACGTGATCGCCGACTCCGTCGAACTCACCATGCGCGGTCACTGCTACGACGCCCTGGTCGGGCTGGCGGGCTGCGACAAGTCGCTGCCCGGCATGATGATGGCGATGGTGCGCCTGAACGTGCCCTCCATCTTCATCTATGGCGGCTCCATCCTGCCCGGCTCCTTCAAGGGCCAGCCCGTCACCGTGCAGGACGTGTTCGAGGCGGTCGGCAAGCATTCCGTCGGCGCGATGTCGGACGAGGACCTCGAGGAGCTCGAAGAGCACGCCTGTCCGTCGGCCGGCGCCTGCGGGGCGCAGTTCACCGCCAACACGATGGCGACCGTGTCGGAGGCGATCGGCCTGGCCTTGCCCTATTCGGCGGGCGCGCCCGCGCCCTACGAGATCCGCGACAGTTTCTGCATGACCGCCGGCGAGATGGTCATGGAGCTGATCGCCAAGCAGATCCGCCCGCGCGACATCGTCACCCGCAAGGCGCTGGAGAACGCCGCCACCGTGGTCGCGGCGTCCGGCGGCTCCACCAACGGGGCGCTGCATCTGCCCGCCATCGCGCATGAGTGCGGCATCGACTTCGACCTGTTCGACGTCGCCGAGATCTTCAAGCGCACCCCCTACATCGCCGACCTGAAGCCCGGCGGCCGCTACGTCGCCAAGGACATGTTCGAGGTCGGCGGCATTCCGCTTATGATGAAGACGCTGCTGGACCATGGCTTCCTGCATGGCGACTGCATGACCGTCACCGGGCGGACCATCGCCGAGAACATGGCCTCGGTGAAGTGGAACCCGGACCAGGACGTGGTCTTCCCCGCCGACCGGCCGATCACCGCGACCGGCGGCGTCGTCGGCCTGCGCGGCAACCTCGCCCCGGAGGGCGCGATCGTGAAGGTCGCCGGAATGCCGCCCGAGAGGCAGGTGTTCTCCGGCCCGGCGCGCTGCTTCGACACCGAGGAAGAGTGCTTCGCGGCGGTGAAGAACCGCGACTACCGGGAAGGCGACGTGCTGGTCATCCGCTACGAGGGCCCGCGCGGCGGGCCCGGCATGCGCGAGATGCTGGCCACGACGGCCGCGCTTTACGGCCAGGGGATGGGCGACAAGGTCGCCCTGATCACGGACGGCCGGTTCTCGGGCGCCACCCGCGGCTTCTGCATCGGCCATGTCGGGCCGGAGGCGGCGGTCGGCGGCCCGATCGCACTGTTGCAGGACGGCGACATTATCTCGATGAACGCCATTGAAGGCTCCCTCACGGTGGATTGTTCCGACGAGGAACTCGCCCGCCGCAAAAAGGACTGGAAGCCGCGCGAGACGGACTACGGCTCGGGCGCGCTGTGGAAATACGCCCAGACGGTGGGATCCGCCAAGAATGGCGCGGTCACACATCCGGGCGGCAAGGGCGAAAAGCACAGCTATGCGGATCAGTAATTCCCTGCGGTCGGGCCTCGCGGCGGCGGGCTTCATGCTCGCCTGCGCGCCCGCCTGGGCCTTGGACGCGAAGGTCCAGGGACAGGTGACGGCCGCCATTCCGCTCGACGCCTTCAAGTCGACCCGGGACGCGCTCAAGTCCGGCGTGAAGGACTACAACGCCGGCGACAAGGCGGGCGCGGTGAAGGCGCTGGAATACGCCGCCCAGCAGGGCCACGCCCTGGCGCGCTGGAAGCTCGGCCGCATGTATGCGGATGGCGACGGCGTCCCGCAGAACGACCTCAAGGCCTTCGAATATTTCTCCCGCATCGCAGACGAGAACGCCGACGAAAGCCCCGATTCGGCCAACGCCCGGGTCGTGGCGACGGCCTTCGTGGCGCTTGGCTCCTATTATCTGGACGGCATCGCCAACACCTATGTGAAGCCCAACAGCGCCCGCGCCCGCGACATGTTCCAATATGCGGCGACGTATTTCGGCGACCCCGACGCGCAGTACAACCTGGCCCGGATGAACATCGACGGGCAGGGCGGCGCCAAGGATCCGCGCCAGGCGATCCGGTGGCTGTCGCTGGCCGCCGACAAGGGCCACGTGCCCGCCCAGGCCCTGCTCGGCCATCTGCTCTTCGCCGGCGAGGCGGGAGCGCGGCAGAAGGCGCGCGGCCTGATGTGGCTGACCATCGCGCGCGACGCCGCCAACCCCGAGCACGACGCGTGGATCCTCGAACTTCACGACAAGGCCTTCGCCGAAGCCGCCGACACGGACCGGCAGGCCGCCATGGCGTATCTCGAGCAGCAGATCCGCCGGCGGCCCTAAACGCCTGAAATCGCGAACGAACCGGCCGTCGGCTGCGGCCCTAGAGGGCGAGGTCGACGCGGATCGGCACGTGGTCCGAGGGCTTCTCCCAGGCGCGGACCTGCTTGTCGATCACGCAGGTCTGCAGCCGGTCCGCCGCCTGCGGCGAGAGCAGCAGGTGGTCGATCCGGATGCCGTGGTTCTTTTGCCAGGCGCCCGCCTGATAGTCCCAGAACGTGTATTGCCCGTCCCGGTCGTCGCAGGCCCGGAACGCGTCCGTGAAGCCCAGCGCGAGCAGCTCGCGGAACCGCTCGCGCGTGCGCGGCAGGAACAGCGCGTCGCCGGCCCAGGCCGCCGGATTGTGCACGTCGCGCGGGGTCGGGATGACGTTGTAGTCGCCCGCCAGGACGAGCGGCTCCTCCAGGGCCAGCAGGGACGCCGCGTGCGCGGTGAGGCGGTCCATCCAGGCGAGCTTGTAGTCGTATTTCTCGGTCAGCGGCGGGTTGCCGTTGGGCAGGTAGATCGACGCGACCCGCACCGCGCCCGTGTCGGTCGGGATCTCGGCCTCGATGTAGCGCGACTGCGTATCCTCGTCGTCGCCCGGCAGGCCTCGCATGACCTCGAAGGGCCGCTTCGACAGGATCGCGACGCCGTTATAGGATTTTTGGCCGTGGGTCGCGACGTTGTAGCCCAGCGCCTCCACGTCCGTCGTCGGGAACGCCTCGTCGAGGCATTTGATCTCCTGCAGGCAGACCACGTCCGGCTCGGCCTGTTTCAGCCAGGCGAGCAGGTGCTCCAGCCGGGCCTTCACCGAATTGACGTTCCAGGAAGCGATGCGCATGAGGGACTCCGGCGGGATGGCGGGAAACTAGGGCCCGGAGCCCGGGTCTGCAAAGGATTTCCGGGGCTTCTCAACCGGCGCGGATCAGCCGGATGGCGGCGTCGCGCTCGAAGAGGTAGAGCAGCGCCCGCAGCGCCTGGCCCCGGTCTCCGGCGAGGTCCGGATCGGTGGCGAGCACGAGCTTGGCGTCGTCGCGCGCCGCCTGGAGCAGTTCGCCGTGCTTTTCCGGGACGGCCAGGCGGAAGCCCGGCATGCCGGACTGCCGCGTGCCCAGCACGTCGCCTTCGCCGCGAAGCTTCAGGTCCTCCTCGGCGATCTCGAAGCCGTCCTCGGTCCGCCGCATGGTCTCCAGCCGCGCCTTCGCGACCTCGCCGAGCGGCGCCTTGTAGAGGAGCAGGCAGCTGGATTTGCCGCTGCCGCGCCCGACGCGGCCCCTGAGCTGGTGAAGCTGGGCGAGGCCGAAACGCTCGGCGTGCTCGATGACGATGATGGTGGCCTCCGGCACGTCCACCCCCACCTCGATGACGGTCGTCGCCACCAGGATGGCGGTCTCGCCCGCCGCGAAGGCCGCCATGGCGGCGTCCTTGTCCTTGCCCTTCATCTGGCCGTGCACCAGGCCCACGCGCGCGCCGAAGATCTGGGTGAGCGTCTCGAAGCGCTCCTGCGCGGCGGCGACGTCGAGCTCCTCGTTCTCCTCCACCAGCGGACAGACCCAATAGGCCCGCGCCCCCGAGGCGATCGCCCGGCCCACCCCGGACACGACCTCGTCGAGCCGGTCCAGCGAGACGACCCGGGTGTCGATCGGTTGGCGCCCGGCCGGCTTCTCGCGCAGGACCGAGACGTCCATGTCGCCGAAATAGGACAGCACGAGCGTCCGCGGGATCGGGGTCGCGGTCATGACCAGCACGTCCACGGCCTCGCCCTTGCGCGACAGGGCGAGCCGCTGGTGCACGCCGAAGCGATGCTGCTCGTCCACCACCGCCATGCCGAGGTCGGAGAAGGCGACGTCCTCCTGGAACAGCGCGTGAGTGCCGAACAGGATGTCGACGTCCCCCGACGCGAGGCCCTCCAGCACCGCGCGCCGGCCGGCGCCCTTGTCGCGCCCCGTCAGCAGCGCAGCGCGAAGGCCCGCCGCTTCCGCCAGCGGCCGCAGCTTCTCGTAATGCTGGCGGGCCAGGATCTCGGTCGGCGCCATCAGGGCGGCCTGGCGGCCCGCTTCGACGACGGTCGCCATCGCGATCAGGGCCACGACGGTCTTGCCCGAGCCGACATCGCCCTGAAGCAGCCGCAGCATGCGCTCGGGCGCGGCGAGGTCCTTGCGGATGTCGGCGATGGCGGCGGTCTGGGCGCCGGTGAGCCCGAAGGGAAGCGACCGGATGAGACGCTCCGCGATGCGGCCGTTGCCGGCCTGGGACCGTCCCGCCGCCTTCTTCATGTGCTGGCGCGCCAGCAGCAGCGCGAGCTGGCTGGCCAGGAGCTCGTCATAGGCGAGGCGGATGCGGGCCGGCGCGTCGGGAGCCAGGGCGGCGGCCGCGGACGGATGATGCAGGGCGCGCAGGGCGTCGGCGAAGGACGGCGACTTGCGCGACCGCAGCCAGGCCGCGTCCTGCCACTCCGGCAGGGTCGGGATGCGCTCCACCGCCGCGCCGGCCGCCTTGGCGATGCTGCGCGGACCAAGCCCGGCCGTCAGGCCGTAGACCGGCTCGAAAGGCGGCATGGTTTCGACGGCGGCGGCGTCGAGCACCCTGTCGGGGTGCACCATCTGCCGGCGGCCGTCCCACATCTCGATGCGGCCAGACACCCACCGCTTCTCGCCGAGCGGCAGAAGCGCCTCCATGCGGCGGGCCGAGGCGTTGAAGAAGACCAGCGCGATGTCGCCGCTGTCGTCGCTGACCACCACGCGGTAGGGCGCGTTGCGGCGGTTCGGGGGACCGGGCCGATGCTCGTCCACCCTGACCTCCAGGGTGACGATGGCGTCCAGCGGCGCGTCCGCGATGCGGGGGCGGGCGCTGCGGTCAATGACGCCATGCGGCAGATGGAACAGGAGGTCGACGACGCGCGCGGGCCTGCCGGGCTCGCCCAGCAGCGTGTCGTAGAGCGGCGCCATCTTCGGTCCGACGCCGGGCAGCGCGGTGACGGGCGCGAAGAGCGGGTTCAGGAGGGCAGGGCGCATGGACGATTCGCAGCCGCAAGGACGCGCAGCATACACGCGACCGCTGGCGGAGGCCCGGCGCTAGGCCATGCTGTGTTTCGATGAAAGCGCAGCATGGCCTGGGTTTATGGGGTGTCGCATGCTTCGTGCGAAAGCCCGGATTCCACCTGTTCGCAGCATGCTTTAGGCCTTGCCGGCGCGGGCGGCCTGGAACTCCTCGACCATGCGGTCGATCGCGGGACGGCTGGTCACGCCGGCCGGGTTCGCGCGCGTCGCGAAGGCGCCCGAGAACGGGATGTAGCGCTCATGCGCCACCGTCCAGAGCCGCCGCAGCTCGGCGAGGGGATCGGGATGGTCGTCCACCCGCATGTCGAGGATGGGGTATTCCTCGGTGGTCCAGACCTTGAGCGCGGCGGATTGCTTGCCCCGCTTGTCGCCCCCGGCCGCCTCGCCGGCCTCCAGCGCCAGGATCAGCCGCTCTGCCAGCGGCCGGTCGCCATGGGCCTGGTAGGCGGCGAGCGTGTCGGCGACCACGGCCGGGCCGGCCAGCATGTTGCCCGCCACCGAGACGTTCTCGGCGATGAGGTGCCCGCACCAGTCGACGCAGGCGGGGCCGGTCCAGGCGGCGTTCCGGCCCTCCCGGTCGATCACGTGCAGCTGGCGCTGGTCCCGGCCGTCGTCGTGACCGGTGAGCGCGGCCACGATGTGCTCGGCGTGGATGCCGTCGGCGAGCATGCGCAGGCCCTTGTAGCCGTAGAGAGGGTTGATGAGGGCCTGCGTGGCGAGGGCGCCGACGCCTCCGCCGCCGACGGGGCAGAGCGCCCCCACGGCGAAGAAGCGGGTGGCGACCGCGACGGCGAAGTGTCCGGTCTGCGGATCCTTGGCGACGATGGACCAGGTCATGTCAGCTCCAGAGGGGGGCGGGGGCGCTCAGCGCCCGATCGCGTAGGCCTGCATGAGGCGCGGCGTCGCGGCGGCCTTGAGCACGCCGTCGGCGCCCTTTTCGGCCGCCGTCAGGCGCCCCACCGTCCAGGGCTCGGCGACCTCCACGTCGTGGCCGCGCCGGCGCAGCTCGGCGATGGTGGCCTCGCCCACGCTGGACTCCACCATCAGGTGGCCGGGCCTCGACTCGCGCGGGTAGAAGGAGGACGGGAAGTGCCCCGTGTGGAATAGCGGCAGGTCGATCGCCTCCTGCAGGTTGAGGCCGTGATGCACCCGGCGCAGGAACAGCGATAGCTGCCACTGGTCCTGCTGGTCGCCGCCCGGCGTGCCGAAGACGAGCGTCGGGACGCCGTCCTTCAGCGCCAGCGACGGCGTCAGCGTGGTGCGCGGGCGCTTGCCGGGCGCGAGACTGGTCGGCAGGCCGGGCTCGAGCCAGAACATCTGCGCGCGCGAGTTGAGCGGGAAGCCGAGCTCCGGAATCACCGGCGAGGATTGCAGCCAGCCGCCCGACGGCGTGGCCGAGATCATGTTGCCGTGCCGGTCGATGACGTCGATGTGGACGGTGTCGCCGCGCTTGGCCGTCTTGAGATGGGCCATGGTCGGCTCGCCGGCCCCGACGCCGGTGCCCTGGTGGCGGCGGCGCGACAGGTTCTCCAGCGTATGGCGCACCTGCTCCTCAAAGCCGGGCAGCACCGAGGGGCGCAGCTCGCGGGACGCCGTATCGCCGATGAGCTTCCGGCGTTCGGCCGCGTGCGCTTCTGAGAGGAGCTGCTCGATCGGGACCTCGCAGAAATCCGGGTCGCCGTAGTAGACCTCGCGGTCCGCATAGGCGAGCTTCATCGCCTCGGCGACGAGGTGGATGTAGTCCGCCCCTGCCGGGTCGAGGCTGGCGATGTCGAACCCTTTCAGGATCGACAGCGACTGCAGCAGCGCCGGTCCCTGGCCCCAGGGGCGCTGCTTGCACACCGTCCAGCCGTGATAGTCGTAGGTCTGCGGCGCGTCGAAGCTGGCCTGCCAGCCGGCGAGGTCCTGGCCGGTGAGGACGGCGCCGTTCTTCTGGCCGCTGGCGTCCATCACCTCGGTGGTGCGGCAGAAGCGGTCGATCGCCTCCGCCACGAAGCCCTTCATGAAGGCGTGGCGCGCCGCCTCGATCTGCCGGACGCGGTCGCCGCCAGCCGCCTCGGCTTCGTCCAGGATGCGCTGATAGGTGGCGGCCAGCACGGGATTGCGGAACAGCGAGCGGGGCTCGGGGACCTTGCCGCCCGGGGTCCAGGTCGCCGCGGAGGTCGGCCAATCCTTGGCGAAGAACTCGGCCTGGGCGGCGATGCCGTCGCAGACGCGCGGCAGGATCGGGTGGCCGTCGCGGGCGTAGCCGATCGCCGGACCCAGGATGTCGCGCAGCGGCAGGGATCCGTGCTCGCGCAGCAGCAGCATCCAGCCGTCGAACGCGCCCGGGATGACGGTGGCCAGCAGGCCGGAGCCGGGGATCAGGTCGAGGCCGCGCGCCTTGTAGGCCTCGATGGTCGCGCCGGCGGGCGTCACGCCCTGGCTGCAGAGCACCTCCACCTTCCCGGTGCGGGCCGAATAGAACACCGCCGGCGCCTCCCCGGCCGGGCCGCACAGATGCGGCTCGACGATCTGCAGCACGAACCCGGCCGCCGCGCAGGCGTCAAAGGCGTTTCCGCCCTTCTCGAGGATCGCCATGCCGACGGCGGAGGCGATCCAATGCGTCGACGTGATGACGCCGAAGGTGCCCTGGATCTCGGGACGGGTGGTGAACATGGGCCTTCGCCTTCTTGTGCGCGGGAGGAGATCGGGATCGATCCGCCGAAGCTGCGCAGGCGCCTCGGCGGACCCGTTCAGGTCGAAGCGTCAGGTCTCGCGAGGGTCGAGCGCGTCGCGCAGGCCGTCGCCCAGGAGGTTGAAGCCGAGCACGGTCATGAAGATGCCGACCCCGGGGAACATCGACATCCACCACTGCCCCTGCTGCAGGAAGTTCTTGCCCGTGTTGAGCATCGCGCCCCAGCTCGGGGCTGGCGGCTGCTGGCCCAGCCCGAGGAAGGACAGGCTCGCCTCGGCGATGATCGCCTGGGCGATGATCAGCGTCGCCTGCACCAGGATGGGGGCGAAGATGTTGGGGATGACGTAGCGCGCCAGGATCCACCGGTCTGGCAGGCCGATGGCGCGGGCTCCCTCGACATAGTCCTCCGTCTTCACCGCCAGCGTCTGCGCGCGGGTGAGCCGGGTGAAGATCGGCGCGGCCGCGATGCCGATCGCGATCATGGCGTTGGTCAGGCTCGCGCCCAGCACGCTGCCCAGCGCGATGGCCAGGATCAGGAACGGGCAGGCCAGCATCGCCTCCGTGCAGCGCGAGATCACGGCGTCGATCCAGCCGCCGAAATAGCCGGCGGCCAGGCCGAGCGGCCCGCCGATGGAGACCGCGATCGTGACCGAGACGATGCCCGCCAGCAGCGACGCCCGCGCGCCGTAGACCACCCGCGCCAGCACGTCGCGGCCGAGGTCGTCGGTGCCGAACCAGTGCGCCCAGGACGGGGCCTTGCGCACCAGCGACCAGGACGTCTTGATCGGATCGTCCGCCAGCACATACGGGCCGAGGAACGCGATCAGCGCGAAGGCGACGACCACGGTCCCGCCGATCAGCGCGGAGCGGTTGCGCAGGAGCTTGCCCCAGACCCGGCTTCGCGGCGCCGGGATGGCCTGTTCGGCCGTGTCGAGCGCGATGGTCATCAGCGCACCTTCAGCCTGGGATTGAGCACCACGTAGAGCACGTCGGCCAGCAGGTTGAGGCCGATATAGCCGATCGCGGTGCACAGGACGACGCCCTGCACGACCGCGTAGTCGCGGTTGAACACGGCGTCGACGATGAGCTTGCCGAAGCCCGGGATCGTGAAGATCTGCTCGGTCAGCACCGCGCCGGCCAGCAGCTCGCCGAACAGCAGCGTGCCGATGGTCACGACCGGGATCAGCGCGTTGCGCAGCGCGTGCTTGAGGATCACGCGCGGCTCCAGCAGTCCCTTGGCGCGGGCGGTGCGCACATAGTCCTGCCGCAACACCCCCAGCATGGCGCTTCGGGTGTGGCGCATCATCGATGCGGCGAGCGCGTTGCCGAGCACGAAGGCCGGCATGATCATCGTCTTCAGGTTCTGCGACACGCTCTCGCTCAGCGGCGTGTAGCCGGACGCCGGCAGCCAGTTCAGCTGCACCGAGATCAGGAAAATCAGCAGGATGCCGAGGAAGAAGTTGGGGATGGAGAGCCCCCACAGCGCGACGGCGGTCGCCCCGTAGTCCCACGCCGTGCCCTTGCGCACGGCGGCCATCACGCCGGCCGGGATGCCGATCAGGATGGCGAAGCTCATCGCCATGGCGGCGAGCTGCAGGGTGACGGGCAGCTTGTCCTTGATCAACGCCAGCACCGGCACATTGGTGCGCAGCGAGACCCCGAGATTGCCCTGCAGGGCCTGGCCCGCCCAGGCGAGGTACTGGATCGGGAGAGGGTCGTTGAGATGGTACTTCTCGCGCAGGAGCTCGATCACCGCCGGATCGCGCTCCTCGCCCGCCAGCACCAGGATGGGATCGCCCGGCAGCAGCTTTTGCAGCGTGAAGACGAAGATCGACACCAGGATGATGGTCGGGATCGCGATGAGAATGCGCCGCCCGATGAAGCTCAGCATGGACGACGCCTCGCGGATAACGGATCGACCGAACCCTCGCCGTCATCCCCGGCCGGCGCCGCGAACCGGCGCAGGGGAAGGGGATCCGGCAGCCGGGCGCCTGGCCGCGAAACGCAAGCGAGGCCGTGAACGGCATCCTGGTCCTGGCCCGCTGCGCAGGCCGCCGGGGATGACGGCGAGTTGGCGATCATCATACCTGCCCTGGTGGGGCGCGCCCCTGTGGGGGCGCGCCGCGGCCTCACGACTTCTTCACGTTCTCGAGGCGGATCATGCCGTCCGGGTGGGGCTGGAAGCCGGTCAGCGACTTCTTCAGGCCCCAGATCCAGCTCTCGTGATAGATCGTGATCACCGGCAGGTCCTTGGCCAGGATCGCCTGCGCGGCGTCATAGCGCTTCTTGCGCTCGTTCTGGTCGGAGATGGTGCGCGCCTCGTCCAGCAGCTTGTCCACCTCCGGATTGCAGTACTTCCAGTCGTTCAGGTTGCCCTTGCAGGTCACGAAGGCGTGGATGTTGCCGTCCGGATCGGGCCGGCCCGACCAGCCATACTGGTTGGCTTCGAAGTTCCCCTTGGTGCCCTCGTTCAGCATGGTGGCGAACTCGGTCGCCCGCAGCTGGATGTCGAAGCCGGCCTCCGCCGCCATGGACTGGATCACCTGCATGACCGCCTGCGAGCGCGGGCTGTTGGACATGGTGACCTCGAACTTGACCGGCGTCTTCACGCCGGCCTCCTTCAGGAGCGCCTTGGCCTTCTCCACGTCGCGCTGCGGGATCGGGATCTGGGCGTTGTAGTAGAAGTTCTTGGGCGAGAAGTACTGGTTGCCGGGGCTGAACTGGCCCTCGAACACCACCTGGTTGATGGCGTCGCGATCCAGCGAGAGCTCTAGCGCCTGGCGCACGCGCTTGTCCTGGCCGATCGGCGTCTTGGCGCGGTCGGAATTGGCCAGGTTGACGTTGATCGCCTGGTAGCCGAGGCCCACGGCGGACGTTGTCGTCAGGTTCGCGTCGCCCTTGGCGGTCTTTACGTCGGTCGGCTCGAGGCGCTCGATGATGTCGAGATCGCCCGACCGGAGATTGGCGAGCCGGACGGTTGAGTCGGGGATCGGCAGATAGGTGATCTTGTCGAAGGAGAAGGCCTGCTTGTTCCAGTAGTCCTGGAACTTCTCCAGCACGATGCGGTCGTTCTGCACGCGCTCGACGAACTTGTAGGGCCCGGAGCAGACCGGCTTGGCGCCCAGATTGGCGCCGGCCTCCTTGGCGGCCTTGGGCGACACCATCATGCCGGCGCGATCCGAAAGCTGCGCCAGCACGGTCACGTCCGGCTGGCTCATGACCAGGCGGACGGTCATCGGATCGACGACCTCCACCTTCTCCACCGAGGCGATCTCGCTCTTGCGGCGGGATTCCGGCAGCGTCTTGGCGCGCTCGATGTTAAACTTGACGGCCTCGGCGTCAAAGGGCTCGCCGTCGTGGAACTTGACGCCGCTGCGCAGCTTGAACGTCAGCGACTTGTTGTCCGGCGCCCACTCCCACGACGTCGCCAGCCGCGGCGTGAATTTCAGGTCGGGCGAGACGTCCACGAGCTTGTCGCAGAGCGCCGTGAAGACGATGCGGCCGACGAAGGTGCGGGCCTGGTGGGGGTCCATGACGTCGGCGTCCTCGGCAAGGCCGACCCGCAGGGACTGCGCGAAGGCGCCGCCCGCGAAACCGGCGGTCGCGACCGTGAGCGCGGTCGCGCAGGCCAGGTGGCGCAGCGTTCGGTGTGTGGTCGTCGTCATGGCGTCAGTTCTCCCCTGGGCGTCGTTGTCTCGATCGGCGCATCCGGCCGGGCGCCGATCTCCTGGCGTCGGCGGTGATCCTTGTAGAGCGCCAGCCTGCGCGCTTTCGCGGGGCTGTCGGCTGGTCCGAGCGCCCGGCCCGCCGTCTCCGGCGGAAGGGTCTCGTAGAAATGGCAGGCGGCGAGCCGTCCCTCCGATCCCCTCAGGAGCGGCTCCTCGACCCTGCAGCGCTCCTGCGCGAACGGGCAGCGGGTGTGGAAGCGGCAGCCCGAGGGCGGGTTCGCCGGACTGGGGATGTCTCCCTCCAGCAAGCGGCGCTCGGCCCGGACGCCCGGGATCGGCAGCGGGATCGCGCTGAGAAGCGCGCGCGTGTAGGGATGCAGCGGCTCCGCGTACAGGGACGCCGTCGGGGCGACCTCGACGATCTTGCCGAGATACATGACGATGACCCGGTCGCTCATGTGCCGGATCACGGCGAGGTCATGGGCGATGATGATCAGCGTGAGGGCGAAGCGCTCCTTCAAGTCCTCCAGCAGGTTGATCACCTGCGCCTGGATCGAGACGTCCAGCGCCGAGACGGGTTCGTCGCCGATCACCAGACGGGGCGAACTGGCGAGCGCGCGGGCGATCCCGATGCGCTGGCGCTGTCCGCCCGAGAACTCGTGCGGGTAGCGGTCGGCGTGGTCGGGGCGCAGCCCCACGGTCTGCAGCAGGTCGAGGGTCTTTTCGCGGCGGGCCTTGGTGGAGCCCTCGCCATGCAGCCACAGCGGCTCGCCGACGATGTCGGCCACCGTCATGCGCGGGTTGAGCGACGAGAACGGGTCCTGGAACACCATCTGCATCTCGCCCCGGAGGCGGCGCAGGCCCGCGGCGTCGAGCCCGACGAGGTCCTGGCCCTCGAACGAGACGGATCCCGCCGTGGGCTCGATGAGCCGCATCAGCATGCGCCCCACGGTGGACTTGCCGCAGCCGGACTCGCCGACGATGGCCAGGGTCTCGCCCTTCTCGACCGCGAAGGACACGCCGTCCACGGCGCGGATGACGGTGGGCTTCTCAAACAGCCCGCCGCCGCTGCGGAAATGCTTCTTGAGGCCCTCGGCCTCCAGGATCGCGCTCACGCCGCCTCCGTGACGTGCAGCTCGAGCGGAGCGCGGATGCAAGCGGCCTCGTGGCCCGGCGCCACCTCGACCAGGGGCGGCGGCGCAGTCGTGCAGGCCGCGATCGCGAAGGGGCAGCGCGGCGCGAAGCGGCAGCCTTTCGGCATGCGGTCGGCGGGCGGCACGCTGCCGGGGATCGTGGCCAGGCGCTCCTCCCGGCCGGTCAACGACGGCAGGGAGCCCATCAGGCCGATCGTGTAGGGATGCTGCGGATCGGCGAAGATCTCGCGCACCGGCGCGCGCTCCACGATGCGGCCCGCATACATCACCGCGACGTCGTCGGCGACCTCGGCCACCACCCCGAGATCGTGGGTGATCAGCAGCATGGCCGTGCCGGTCTCCTGCTGCAGGGCGCGCACAAGCGACAGGATCTGGGCCTGGATGGTGACGTCGAGCGCCGTCGTGGGCTCGTCGGCGATCAGCAGCCGCGGCCCGTTGGCGAGCGCCATGGCGATCATGATGCGCTGGCGCATGCCGCCGGAAAGCTGGTGCGGGAACTCGTCCAGCCGCTTCTCGGGCGAGGGAATGCGCACCTTCCTGAGCATGTCCAGGGCGGTCTCGCGGGCCTGGGCGGGCGTCGAACGGCGGTGGCGCAGCACCACCTCGCTGATCTGGTCGCCGATCGTGAAGGCCGGGTTCAGCGAGGTCATTGGCTCCTGGAAGATCATCGTCATCCGGTCGCCCCGCAGGTCGGCGCGCTCCCGGGCCGGCAACGACCGCAGGTCGCGACCCTCGAACAGGATCTCGCCGGCGCTGATCTCGAGCGGAGGCGACGCCAGCAGGCCCATGACGGCGAGCGACGTGATGCTCTTGCCGCAACCCGACTCGCCGACCAGACACAGCGTCCGCCCCGCATCGAGCGAGAACGAGACATCCTCCACCAACGTCGTCGCATGCTCCCGCCCGCGGACCGAGATGGTCAGGCCTTCGACGGACAGGATGGGGGTCTGCTCAGCGGGCCGGGGGCGCCCGATGGGGACTGTCATACGCATGCACTCGCTTGGGCGGGTTCGCCGCACTGGCATTTGTTGTGCCAGATCGTAGACCCCGGCGGCGAGGGATCAAGCTGAATTCGGCATGCGGCGAATTCGCCGATGGACGCCCGCATGGATTGTGACAGTCGCGCTTGGTAGGCTGGCTCTCGCACAGAGGAGCCCGTCATGGGATTGAAAGCGCAGAAGAAGTTCGCCGCGCTGCACGAGGCTTACGAAAGCGCCCGCAGCGTAAGGGAGTACTCCGCCGTCGCGGCCCGTGCGGCCAGCCTGGAGGGGGCCGCCGCCGCGCTGCTGGCGGACGAAGGCCTGGGGCGGGCCGAAGCCCATCTGGCCGCCCTCTCGGAGGAGCGCAAGGCGCTCAAGCGCGTCCTGCGATACGCCAAGAAGCACGGCGCCAAGATCACGCCCGACAAGGCGGGCCCGCCGAAACTGGTCAGCCGCAAGCGTCACAAGACGGACGAAGCCGCGGCCTGAAGGTCAGGCCGTCACAGTCCCTTGCCCAGGCCCAGGGCGGCGGCCCAGGGAAGCGCGGTGAACATCAGCCCGATGATCGACCGCTTGAGCGACCGGAACTTCGAGCGCAGGATTCTCGAATTCGTGTAGCACTGCGTCAGCAGGTCCTCCAGGTACCCATCCTCGTCGAGCGCGCCGAACTGGCGCTGGTACTCCTGCAGGGTGAGCCCCGCGACCGTCCCGAAGAAGAAGAGGGACGGCGTGGCCCGGAAGCGCGGGAACTGACCGCGCAGCAATTCGGCCAGCACGAACCCGAAGCCCACGGCCGACGCCGCAAGCGCGACGCCGTACGGCCACGTCCAATGGGAAGGCGCGGGAATGGACGACGACAGGGCGCCCAGCATGGCGAGGCTGATGCCCAGCACCGCAGCGCTTCGCGTGTCGTGCCGGGCGATCCAGTCGAGCATGCGCTGCAATGTCTTCTCGGCCCTCTCGATCTGTTCGCGCTTCATGATGCCCGGTCCGGATCCTGCGTGTTTCGACTGTATAGGGGGCGTCACGACGACGTTTCAGTCCAAGCGGGCCTGGGCATCGCAATGACGGGCAATGGAGTCTCGTCTCTATACGATCACGTGCTGGATCTTTGAACCCATGTTGCTGAAACTGTTCTGAACTGTTGCACAACTGTCCGAACACGGGCAGGCGCGGACCGCACCGGTGATCCGGCGCGACCCTCCATGGCGCGACCTGAAGCAGCAGGGAGCTTGCCCGTGCCCGGGATCGGGCAAGGCGCCGTTTCGCGCGATCAGTCGGCCGCGGGCGCCGGGGCGGAACGGCTGCGCAGCGGCCTCTCCTCCATCGCGATGAGAAAGACCAACGCCATCGCCAGCGACGCGGCGGCGCCCTGGAACATATGGGCGAAGGCGGCGAGCGCGCCGGGATCCGCGGCCGCATGGGCCTGGCCCGGCGTCGAGCCGTGAAGCCCCCCGACCACGCCCCCGGCCAGCAGGATGGCTCCGAACGCCGCGACCAGCAGCGCGCCGCCGAGGCTGCGAAAGAAGTTCATGCTGGCCGTCGCCGTCCCGAGCTGGTGCGCCGGGGCGGCGTTCTGGATGCACACGGTCGTGACCGGCAAAAGCGTGCCGAGGCCGAGGCTGATGACGCCGAACAGGATCTCCAACCCTACGAAAGGCAGGTCCGCGCCCCAGCGGGCCAGCGCCAGCACCGCCCCGATCGCCACCAGCAGGCCGCCCATGGGCAGCCGCTTGTAATGGGTGACGTGCGCCATGGCGCGGCCCGAGATGGTGGCGCCCATCACGGTGCCGATCATCAGTGGAATGAGCGCGAGGCCCGAATCGCTGGCCGAAAGGCCCTTCACGGTCTCCAGGTAGACGGGCGTGTAGATGGTCATGCCGATGAAGGCGCCCATGCCGAAGCAGGCCGCCAGCGTGCCGTTGCGGACCACGCCGTTGGCGAAGAGCGTGAGCGGGATGAGCGGCTCGCTGGCCGAGCCCAGCCGTAGCCCGAACGCGACCCATCCGCCGGCGGACGCCGCCAGGAGGGTGGACACCTGCCACGACGTCCAGGAGTAGCGCAATCCGCCCCAGTTCAGGGCGAGGAGCAGCAGCGTCGTCGCGGTGATCATCAACACGGCGCCGAGCACGTCCAGCGAGTGCGGCCGGTTGTTCTGCGGCAACTTGCGCAGCAGCGAGTTGGTCATCGCGAAGGCCACGATCCCGAGCGGGATGTTGATCCAGAAGATGATCGACCAGTGCAGGTGCTCGGCGAAAAAGCCGCCCAGCACGGGCCCGGCCAGGCTCGAGCTGACGAAGACGCCGGCGATATAAACCTGGTAGCGGCCCCGTTCCTTGGGGGCGACCATGTCGGCGATGATGGTCTGCGCCATCGAGATCAGCCCGCCTCCGCCGAGCCCCTGCAGGGCGCGGGCCAGGATGAGGGCGATCATGTTGGGCGCGAGCGCGCAGGCGATCGAGCCCAGGATGAACACCGCGATCCCCACCAGCATGGTGGGACGTCGCCCATGGATGTCGCTGAGCTTGCCGTAGAGGGGCGTGATGGCCGTCGCGGTCACCAGATAGGCGGTGACGATCCAGGACAGCAACTCCGCATCGCCCAGCTCGCGCCCGATGGTGGGCAGCGCCGTCGCCACAATGGTCTGGTCCAGGGCGGCCAGGAACATGGCCACGAGGATCCCGAGAATGACGAGGCGGATCTCCTCATGGGTGAGGGCGGGGCGGATCGCGTCGGGGGGAGAAGCGTTCATGGCGTCGAGCCGCCGCGCGAGCCGCTCGGACGCAGCGCTGGCAGGCTCCCTCTCTGGGGACGAAGGGGCGATGCCGACAAGGCCGCGCCGCTCTGGCTAAGGGCTGCGGCGTGGCCGCCGCGTGTCCGCAAGATGGAGCGGCGGGCGAGAGAGTCCATCCCGCCCCGCGCGGCGATCCCCGCGCGGGGCGCGGGGCCGCTCTGCCTGCGGCGAGCGGTGGCGCGGCTTCGGACGGGTCAGCCGCCGCGCATCAGGGTCATCACATGGGCCGCGGTGGAGCGGGCCAGCCCTTCCAGGTCGTATCCGCCCTCCAGGAGCGAGACGACGCGTCCCTTGGCGTGCCGGTCGGCGATGTCCATCAGCTTCGCCGTGGCCCAGCCGAAATCGGCCTCGACCAGATTGAGGTTGGCGAGCGGATCGCGCACATGGGCGTCGAACCCGGCCGAGATGATGATCAGGTCGGGCTGGAACGCCTCGACCCGCGGCAGCACCGCGACCTCGAACGCCTCCCGGAACTCAGATCCGCCGTCGCCGGCCCGCAGCGGCGCATTGACGATGGTGTCGTGCTCGCCGCGCTCGCGGGTCGCGCCCGTGCCCGGATAGAGCGGCATCTCATGGGTCGAGCAATACATCACGCTCGGGTCGTCCCAGAAGATGTCCTGCGTGCCGTTGCCGTGGTGCACGTCCCAGTCGACGATCGCGACCCGGCCGATCCCATGCGCCTTCTGGGCGTGGCGCGCCGCGACGGCGGCGTTGTTGAAGAAGCAAAAGCCCATGGCCCGGGTCTTTTCGGCGTGATGTCCCGGCGGGCGGGCGGCATGGAAGGCGTTGTCGACCCGCCCGGACACGACCTCGTCGACGGCCAGGATCGCGCCGCCCGCGCCCCGCACGGTGGCCTCCCAGGTGCCGGGCGACATGGTGGTGTCGGCGTCGAGCTGCACGAGCCCGCTGGCGGGCGCCGCCTCCTGCAGGCCCAGCACATACTCCTCCGGATGGGCCAGGCAGAGCTGCGCGATGGTCGCCTCGGGAGACGCCTCCCGCTGCAGCGACTGGAAGCGCTCATGCTCGAGGATGCGTTCGACGACGCGCATGCGGTCCGGCCGCTCGGGATGACCCATCGGGGTCTGATGCCGGATGAAGCAGGGGTGGGTGATCAGCAGGGTCGTCACGTCGCCTCCCGGGGAGCGTTCTCGTTGCCGAGATTGTCGCCCCTGCGCCGCGTTCCGTCCATCCGGCAATGAGCGCGGGGCGGGTTTGCGGGAGATCATGGCGCCGGCCGAAGTCCAGCCGGCGCGAAACAAAGCCTCGTGATGCGTCCGACAGACAACAGCCTATGCGGGCATAATCTGGTATCGCTGATCCGAGTCGCGGAAGGCGGCGCTTGACGAAGGTGGTTTTTCGATGCGGCTCATGTCTCTCTTGCTCGCCTTCGGGGTGGCGTCGGCCGTCGCCGGCTGCCGCTACGAACCTATCCCGGCGCCCGAGGTCAGCAGCCGCGACGCGGAATGGATGGCGATGGTGCCGACGGCCGAGCTCTATCGCCCGTTCGAGCGCTACCGCATCGACGACCCGACCGGCGAGAAGCCCGGCACGGTCGTGGTCGACACCAAGTCGCGCTTCCTCTACCTCGTCGAGCCCAACGGCAAGGCGGTCCGCTACGGCGTGGCGGTGGGGGACGAGGCCTATGGCTGGTCCGGCCGGGCCACCGTCCAGCGCAAGGCCGAGTGGCCGGACTGGCATCCGCCGGCCGAGATGATCAAGCGCTGGCCGCATGTGCATTACACGAAGGGCGGGCCGGAGAACCCGCTCGGCGCCCGGGCGCTGTACCTGTTCGAAGGCAACAAGGACACGCTCTACCGCATCCACGGCACCAACGAGCCCGAGACGATCGGCAAGGCCGTCTCCTCCGGCTGCATCCGGATGCGCAACATCGACGTCATCGACCTGTACAACCGCGTCCCCACGGGAGCGACCGTCATCGTCAAGTGACGCGGGCCTCAGGCGACGCCCGGCCCTGAATGAAGAAGCCGGCGGATGGTCCCGCCGGCTTTTCCATGTCGGCGGCCCGGTCAGGCCGTCTCGTCGTCGTCCCTCAGGACGGCGGGGATGTCCTTGCGGAAGCCCGCGGCGCGCAGCGCTTCGTCGATCTGCGCGCTGCGCAGCTGCGCCGTGGCGGCCGCGACCGCCGGAATCCCGATCGGGGAGTATTTGTCGACGTCCGAGGCCCGGCGCGGGTTCGAGGGCGCCTGCTTCTCGGGGACGCGCGGTTGGGCTTGGTGGGCGGGCATGATGTCCTCGTGAACCGTTTCCTCATCTCCCGGCTTTCGCGGGAGACGAGCCAGACTGCTTCGGCAATCAAGCCGGGCGATGGCGGTCTTGTGGACGAAACGGGGCGGCTCGCGCACAAGGCCAGTGGAGGCCCCTGATTGAAGCCTCACGGTGAACGAGACGTTAAGCGCGCGCCCTGGTGCGGCGCCGTGCGCGGACGCACGGCGCCGACTATCCGATGGGGCCGGCGACGCTTTATCCGGCGCGCAGCCCGTCGCGGCGGACATGCGCCTCGAGACGATCGAGGGCGCGCGTCAGCTTGCCGAACATCTCGTCGACTTCGCCGTCCTTGATGATCAGCGGAGGGCAGATCGCGATCGTGTCGCCGAGATTGCGGACGATCAGCCCTTCCTCCTGGGCCAGCGACGTCGCCATCGCGCCGACGGCCTGCTTGGCCAGGAAGGCGCGCTTGGTGGCCTTGTCCGCCACCAGCTCGACGCCGGCCACGAGGCCCTTGCCGCGCACCTCGCCGACCAGCGGGTGCTCCTTCAGGCCGTCCAGATGGCGCCAGAAGCCGGGCAGAAGCGACTGCACATGGCCGATGATGTTGTCGCGCTGGTAGATCTCGATGGTCTTGACCCCCATCGCGGCGCCGACCGGGTGCCCCGCATAGGTGTTGCCATGGCCGAAGGTGCCGATCTTGCGGCTCTCGTCCAGCATGGCGTCGTAGATCTTCTCCGGGATCAGGACGGCCGAGACCGGGAAATAGGCGGATGTGATCGCCTTGGCGAGCGACATGGTGTCGGGCCGCATGCCCATCGCTTCCGAGCCGAACATGGTCCCGAGGCGCCCGAAGCCGCAGATCACCTCGTCGGCGATGAACAGCACGTCGTATTTGTCGAGGACCTTCTGGACCTTCTCGTAATAGGTGGGAGGCGGGACGGTGACCCCGCCCGCGCCGCCGACCGGCTCGGCGATGAACGCCGCCACCGTGTCCGGCCCTTCCTTGAGGATCATCTCCTCCAATTCGTCCGCCATCCGGGTGGCGAACTCCTCCTCCGTCTCGCCCTCGTGGGCGAAGCGATAGTGGTGGGGGCAGGAGGTGTGGAGGATGTTGGGGATCGGGAGGTCGAAGTCGATGTGGTTGTTCGGCAGTCCGGTGAGCGAGGCCGACGCGACCGTGACCCCGTGATAGCCCTTCAGCCGGGCGATAATCTTCTTCTTTTTCGGGCGCCCGATGGCGTTGTTGTAGTACCAGATCAGCTTGACCTGGGTGTCGTTGGCGTCCGATCCTGAGGCTCCGAAGAACACCTTGGAGACCGGCATCGGCGCGATCTCCTTCAGCTTCTCGGCCAGCTCGATCGCGGGATCGTGGCTCTTGCCGCCGAAGAGATGCGTGAAGGGCAGGCGGGACATCTGCTCGCGCGCCGTCTCCACCAGCTCTTCGTTGCTGTAGCCGAGCGACGTGCACCAGAGGCCGGCCATGCCCTCGATATAGGCCTTGCCGTCGCTGTCATAGACCCAGACCCCCTTGCCGCTTTCCAGCACCAGGGGCCCCGCCTGTCGGAAGGTCGCCAGGTTCGTATAGGGATGGATGAGAGTCTCGACGTCGCGCGTCTGCAGATTGGTGAGCATGGCCTTGTCACGTGTCCTGTGGCGAAGGCCCGCATCTTGGTGGCCCGGGCGCCGCAGGTCAAAGCCAATCGGGCCGCCGAATGGCTGGCATGCCCTTTGCGGGCCGGAGCCCGGGCCATGAAAACGCGGGCCTTGAAAACGCGGGCCATGAAAAAGGGCGCCGATCGCTCGGCGCCCCATCGCATGCGTTCAGGACAGGCTCAGGCCTGCTGCTGGATCGCGGAAAGTTTCCAGCCCTCGCCGGCGTCGCGGCGGAAGGTCCAGATCTCGGTGACCTCCTGCGGCTTCACCGGGTCGCCGCCCACCACCTTGCCGCTGGCGCGCTCGAAGAGGGCGTTCACCACCGAGAAGCGCATCGCCACGGTGGCGAAGTCCACCGGACCCTCGCGCCAGGCCTCGGCGAGGTCGCCCTGCAGCAGCTTCACGTCCTTCACCCGGTCGTGCTGGCCATTGGCCGCGTTGCGCGAGAGCTCCTCACCGAAATAGGCCGCCATTTCGGGCGTCGTGAAACGGCGCAGCGTCCCTTCGTTTTCCGCGTCCCAGGCGGCGTTGACGTCGGCGAGCAGCTTTTCGAAAGCCGCATAGTCCTGCGGGCCGATTTCGAGTGGCTGGACGGCCGGCTGCGCCGGGGCAGCCGAGGCGCCGCCAAAGCCGATGCCTGAACCATAGCCAGCGCCGCCCAGCGCGCCGCCGAGATCGGATCGGGCGTTGGAGGCGGCTCCGGCCATCGCCGGGCCGTTCGGCGCGACGGCGTTGCGAGAGCGGAACCAGCGCAGCGCCAGCATCACGAGTCCGCCGACGAGCGCGACCTGCAGCAAGAGGCCGAGGAACGACGCGATCCCGCCGAGGCCTCCGAAGAAACCGTTGCCCATGAGCGCGCCGAGCAGGCCAGCGCCGAGCAGGCCGCCCATCAGGCCCATGCCGAAGCCGGGCCGGCCGAAGAAGCCGCCGCGCTGGCCGGCGGGGGCCTGCGCCACCGAGGACGGGGCTCCGGGCTGGGTGATCGTGCGCTCCATCGGGGCGGCGGTGCGCGGGGCGGTCGCGGTCGGCGGGGGCGCGGAGAACGTCTTCGTTCCGCGGCTGCCGAAACTGCCGCCTTGACCGGGCCGCGCCTCGGCAGCGCCGAGGCCCAGCGCGAGCACGGCGGCGGCGGTGAGGAGAACGCGGCTGCGCCGCGACGTGATCATCGACATCATGGTCCTACCATCAGGGCCTGCGCGAGCCCCATGCCCGCGCCCGCAGGATATGGGAGCAAGATTGCGGATTTGTAAGGGGGCGCTCCGCGCGCTTGCGCTTCGTGCGTCGCCCGACTATAAGCGCGCGCATTCCACACGCGGATTTATCGGCTCAGGCCGTTCCGGTGCCCGGGGGACAGCTCCCGGTTCACTTTCCGCGGAGGCTCAACCGGAGAAGTAGACCACCATGGCTCTGCCAGATTTTTCCATGCGCCAGCTCCTCGAGTCCGGCGCTCATTTCGGTCACCAGTCGCACCGCTGGAACCCGAAGATGCAGCAATACATCTTCGGCACCCGCAACAACATCCACGTGATCGATCTCGCCCAGACGGTGCCGATGCTGCACCGCGCCCTTCAGGCGGTGTCCGACACCGTGGCCCAGGGCGGCCGCGTGCTGTTCGTCGGCACCAAGCGCCAGGCGGCCGATTCGATCGCCGATGCGGCGAAGCGCTCGGCCCAGTACTACGTCAACTCCCGCTGGCTCGGCGGCATGCTGACGAACTGGAAGACCATCTCCGGCTCGATCCAGCGCCTGCGCAAGGTCGATGAGACGCTCGCCTCCGGCGCGTCGGGCCTGACCAAGAAGGAGCGCCTGATGCTGTCCCGCGAGAAGGACAAGCTCGAGCGCGCTCTCGGCGGGATCAAGGACATGGGCGGCGTGCCCGACCTGATCTTCGTGATCGACACCAACAAGGAGCAGCTGGCGATCCAGGAGGCCAAGCGCCTCGGCATCCCGGTGGCCGCCATCGTCGACACGAACTGCGATCCGGACGGCATCACTTATCCGGTGCCCGCCAACGATGACGCGGGCCGCGCCATCGCGCTCTATTGCGACCTCGTTTCGCGCGCCGCCATCGACGGCATCTCCCGCGGCCAGGGCGCGCTCGGCGTCGACGTGGGCGCGTTCGAGGCCCCCGTCGAGGAGGAGCTCGCTCCCGCCGACGCCGCCGCTCCGGCGGCCGGCGAGACGTTCGAGCTGCTCGCGGCTCCGCGCGGCGCCCCGGACGACCTGTCCAAGCTGACCGGCGTCGGCCCGCAGCTCGAGAAGAAGCTGAACGAGACCGGCCTGTTCCACTACTGGCAGTTCGCCGCCATGACCCCGGCCGACATCGCCCAGGTCGACGCCACGGCCAAGCTGAACGGCCGCATCGAGCGCGACGGCTGGGTCGCCCAGGCTCGCGGCCTGCTCGAGAACGCCTGATCGGGATCTCCGGAGGGAGCGCCCGCACCGGGCGTCTCCTTCGGAGCCGAATGCAAGGTTGAGGGGGCGGGCCAGGGTCCGCCTGTCACGGGAGCGGCCAGCCGCCCCCGTGTTTTCACATGATCGATCGAAAGGTGAACCATGGCTACGATCACCGCCGCTCTGGTGAAGGATCTGCGCGAGAAGACCGGCGCGGGCATGATGGACTGCAAGGCCGCGCTTGAGGCCAATGCGGGCGACGTCGAGCAGGCGATCGACTGGCTGCGCAAGAAGGGCCTCGCCAAGGCCGCCAAGAAGTCTGGCCGCGTCGCGGCCGAGGGCCTCGTCGCCGTCGCGGTCCGCGAGAATCGCGGCGTGGTCGTGGAGGTCAACTCCGAGACCGACTTCGTGGCGCGCAACGAGGAATTCCAGGCGCTCGCCCGCGCCATCGCGGACGTCGCGCTGGAGAAGTCCGCCGACGTGGAGGCGCTTCTCGGCACGCACTATCCGGGCGGCGGAACCGTCCAGGAGGCGGTCGCCAACGCCATCGCGACCATCGGCGAGAACATGACGCTGCGCCGCGCCGCGGAACTGCAGGTCCACAAGGGCGTGGTCGGGCAGTACATCCACAACCTCGTGGCTCCGGGCCTCGGCAAGATCGGCGTGATCGTCGCGCTGGAGTCGACGGGCGACCCCATCGAGCTCGCCGGCCTCGGTCGCCAGATCGCGATGCACATCGCCGCCGCCAACCCGCAGGCGCTCGATGCGGCCGGCCTCGATCCCGCCGTCGTGGCGCGCGAGAAGGGCGTCCTCGCCGACAAGAACGCCGGCAAGCCGGCCCATGTGCTCGAGAAGATCGTCGAGAGCGGGCTGAAGAGCTACTACAAGGAGGTCTGCCTCGTGGACCAGGCCTTCGTGCACGATCCCTCCAAGACGGTCGCCCAGGCCGTCAAGGAGAGCGAAGGCCGGATCGGCGGCGCGATCTCCCTCAAGGGTTTCGTCCGCTACGCCCTCGGCGAAGGCGTGGAGAAGCAGGAGAGCGACTTCGCCGCGGAAGTCGCGGCCGCCGCGGGCGGCCAGGCCTGACGGTCTCTCCTTCGAACGGCGGCGCACGGCGCCGCCGTTTTTGCATGGCGGCCCTTTCGATCGCGGAGCGTGCGCATGAGTGACGGCAAGCGGGTCTTGGTGAAGCTCTCGGGCGAGGCTTTGATCGCCGCAGACGGGTACTGGCTCAATCCGCAGACCCTCACCACGCTCGCCGCCGATCTGAAATCCGCCGTCGACGCCGGGTTCCGCATCGCCGTGGTGATCGGCGGGGGCAACGTCATCCGCGGCGCGAAGGTCGGGGCGGCGGGATGGATCGACCGCGCCACGGCGGACTCCATGGGCATGCTCGCCACGGTCATGAACTCCATCGCGCTGGAAAGCGCCCTGGAGGCGGCCGGGGCCTCGGCCCGCACCATGTCGGCGGTGGCCATGCCGTCCGTCTGCGAGACTTTCGCCAGGCAGCCGGCGCTGCATCATCTCGCAAAGGGCAGGGTGGTGGTGCTGGGAGGCGGCACCGGCAATCCGTTCTTCACCACCGACACTGCGGCGGTGCTGCGCGCCATCGAGCTGAACTGCGACGCCGTGCTGAAGGCCACCCAGGTGGACGGAGTATATTCGGCCGATCCGAAGACCCACCCGGAGGCCACCCGCTACGACGTCCTGACCCATGACCAGGCGATCCAGCAGGACCTGAAGGTGATGGACACGGCGGCATTCGCCCTCGCGCGTGAGAACCGCCTGCCGATCATCGTCGGCTCCGCGCACGGGCCGGGAGCCGTCACCGCCATCCTCACGGGCGCCGCGCCGGCGACCCGGGTGACGCCCTGACGGGGTGTCCCTTCGGTGACGCGTCTTGCGTCACCCCTTGAACCTGTCAGCCGGCGGGCGTAAGCCCATCGCAAACGGTGCAGCACGAATCCGGGTGTCACGATGAGTACACAATTCGATCTCGGCGATCTGAAACGTCGCATGGCCGGCGCCGTTCAGGCGTTCGGGAAGGATCTCGCCAGCCTGCGGACGGGCCGGGCCTCCCCCAATCTGCTCGATCCCATCCAGGTCGACGCCTATGGCTCGCCCACCCCGATCAGCCAGGTCGCGACCATCAACGTGCCCGAGCCCCGCATGCTCACCGTGCAGGTCTGGGACCGCAGCCTCGTCGGCGCGGTGGAGAAGGCGATCCGGGATTCCAATCTCGGCCTCAACCCGGCCACCGAAGGCCAGACCATGCGCATCCGCATTCCGGAGCTGAACGAGCAGCGCCGCAAGGAGATGGTCAAGGTCGCCCATAAATACGCCGAGGAGGCCCGCGTGGCCGCCCGCCATGTCCGCCGCGACGGCCTGGACCTGCTCAAGAAGCTGGAGAAGGACGGCCATGTCAGCAAGGACGACCTCGACCGCCAGTCCGACCAGGTGCAGAAGGTGACGGACCAGACCATCGCCGAGATCGACGCGGCTCTGGCGTCGAAGGAAAAGGAGATCATGCAGGTCTAGGCGGCCGGCATGAGCATCAGCCCCATGGCGCCCATCAGCAATCCGGGTCCTGAAGCGCTCGCCTCCCAGGCGGGCGGCGGCGCGCCGGCCCATGTGGCGATCATCATGGATGGGAACGGCCGCTGGGCGGCGGCGCGCGGGCTGCCCCGGTTCGAAGGGCACCGCCGTGGCGTCGAGGCCCTGCGCCGCACGGTGCGCAGCGCCATCGACCTCGGGATCCGATACCTCACGGTGTACAGCTTCTCGTCGGAGAACTGGCGCCGTCCGGCCCAGGAGGTCAGCGACCTCATGGGGCTCCTGAAGCGTTTCATCCGCAACGATCTCGCCGACCTGCATCGCAACCAGGTCCGCGTCAGGATCGCCGGCACGCGAGAGGGGCTGTCCGACGAGATCAAGTCGCTTCTGAGCGAGGCCGAAAGCCTGACGCGCGACAACGCCGGCCTGACGCTCGTGGTGGCGTTCAACTACGGATCCCGCCAGGAGATCGCCGAGGCCGCCGCCGCCCTGGCGCGCGACGTCGCAGCCGGCAAGATCGACGCCTCCGCGATCACGCCCGAGGCGCTCGCCGCCCGGCTCTACACCCACGGCGTGCCGGACCCGGACCTCGTGATCCGGACCTCCGGCGAGGTGAGGCTTTCCAACTTCCTGCTGTGGCAGGCCGCCTATTCGGAGTTCGTCTTCACGCCGGTGCTTTGGCCGGATTTCGACCGTGCTGCGCTCGAAAGCGCCATCGCCGAGTTCCACGCGCGCGATCGCCGCTTCGGCGGCGTGTCCGTCAGGGTGGGAGCCAGCGCTTGAGCGATCCTGCGCCCGAAGCGGTCAAGCCGCCCGCCGGGCCGTCGGAACTCACGCTGCGCGTCCTCTCCGGCGTCGTCATGGCGGTCCTGGCGATCGGGACGGCCTGGATCGACGGCTGGTCCTTCGGCCTGTTCTGGACCATGGCGTCGGTGCTGGTGCTGCGCGAGTGGTTGTCGCTGATCGGCCTCGGCGGAACGCGGATGACGATCTGCTGGACGGTCGGCGGACTGGCGATCGCCTTCGCCGGGACCATGGCGGAGGTCTCCGAGGCGCCGGAGCCGCGGGCCTGGGCGGTCGTCCTGGCCGGCGCGCTGCTCGTCGCCGCCCTGGCGCCGTCGCGCCGCGGCTGGGCCGCCGCGGGCGTGGTCTACGCGGCTGTGCTGGCGGTGGTCCCGATCGACCTCAGGGGCGACCCGTCCTTCGGCGTCGTGGCGATCTTCTGGATGTTCGCGGTGGTGTGGATCACCGACATCGCAGCCTATTTCGTCGGTCGCTCCGTGGGCGGCCCCAAGCTGTGGCCGCGCATCAGCCCCAAGAAGACCTGGTCCGGCTTCATCGGCGGCGTCGCCGGCGGAACGCTCGCGGGCCTGGCGGTGGTGCATGTCGCGCGCAACTCCTATGGCCTGGGCTGGACCTTCGGCGGCTTCGGGCTGGTGGCGCTGACCCTCGGCTCCGCCATCCTGTCCCAGGGCGGCGATCTCTTTGAATCGAGCATGAAGCGCCGGTTCGGCGCCAAGGATTCCAGTCATCTTATTCCCGGGCACGGTGGCGTGATGGACCGGCTCGACTCGTTCTGGGCGGTCAGCGTCGTGCTGGCCGTTCTCCTCTACGCCAGCCTGCCGGCCTGAGATGGCGACGCGGGTCAGCATCCTGGGCGCCACGGGATCGATCGGTCGCTCGACCGCCGACATCCTGTGCTCCAACCGCGATCGATTCGAAGTCGAGGCGGTCGCGGGAGGCCGCGACGCGGCGGCCCTGGCCGACATGGCGATCCGGCTCGGCGCCCGTTTCGCGGCGATTTCGGACGAGGCCGCGCTGCCCGCGTTGCGCGAGGCCCTGGCCGGGAGCGGCGTGGCCGCCGCGGCCGGCGAGGGCGCCGTGATGGAGGCCGCGCTGCGGCCGGCCGACATCGTCGTCGCCGCCATTGTCGGAGCGGCCGGCGTCAGGCCCACGCACGCGGCGGTCCAGGCCGGGCGCACGGTGGCGCTCGCCAACAAGGAATCGCTGGTCTGCGCCGGCTACGCCTTCATGCGCGACGCGCGGGAGGCCGGCGCCACGCTGCTGCCCATGGATTCCGAGCACAACGCCATCTTCCAGGCGCTGGGACGGCATCGGCCGGACGAGATCGAGCAGATGATCGTGACCGCGTCGGGCGGCCCGTTCCGGACCTGGCCGGCCGAACGGATCGCCGTCGCACGGCGCGAGGAGGCGCTCGCCCATCCCAACTGGTCCATGGGCGCCAAGATCACGATCGACTCAGCGTCGTTGATGAACAAAGGCCTGGAACTGATTGAGGCCCATCATATTTTTAGTGTCGCGCCTGAGGCTCTCGGGGTCGTTGTCCATCCCCAGTCGATCGTGCACGGGCTGGTGTCGTTCAGCGACGGAGCCGTGGTGGCGGGGCTCGCCGTCCCGGACATGCGCGTCCCGATCGCGCATTGCCTCGGCTTTCCGGATCGCCTGGGCACGTCCGCCCGCCGCCTCGACCTCGCCGCCATCGCCCGGCTCGATTTCGAGAAGCCGGACCTTGTCCGGTTTCCGGCCCTGAGGCTTGCGATCGAAGCGCTGCGGGCGGGGGCGGGAGCGCCGACGGTGCTGAACGCCGCCAACGAGATCGCCGTGGAGGCGTTCCTGGCGGGCGCGATCCGGTTCGGCGACATGGCGACGCTCACGGAAACGATCCTGCAGCGCTTCGGCGACGCTCGCGAATCGGGCGTCACCGAGAGCGTCGAGGCGGCGCTGGCGTTGGACGCCGAAGTGCGCGCGGCGACCGCATCCGTGATGTCCACAGCCTGGAAATCGACGTATTAACCATCTATTCACCATTCGGCGACGCCGATCGCAGATCGGCTTACATTCACGGTGATCCGCGTCGGGCCCGGTGTTCGGGCGAAGACCATCTCGAGGTTATCCCATGAATCTGATTGAGGCGCTGACCGGATGGGCCGGGTCCCTGGGCGGCTATATCGTTCCGTTCCTTTTCGTGCTCGTCATCGTCATTTTCATTCATGAGTTCGGCCACTTCATCGTGGGCCGCTGGTGCGGCATCAAGGTCCAGGCTTTCTCGATCGGTTTCGGCCCCGAGCTTCTGGGGTACACCGACGGTCGCGGCACGCGCTGGAAGCTGTGCGCCATTCCGCTGGGCGGATACGTCAAGTTCTTCGGCGATTCCGGCGCGGCGAGCACCCCGGACGGGTCAGCCCTCCGCCAGATGACGCCGGCCGAAAAGGCCGTGAGCTTTCACTATCAGCCGGTCTGGAAGCGCGCGGCCGTGGTCGCGGCCGGCCCGCTCGCCAACTTCATCCTGGCGATCGTGGTGTTCACGGTCATGAACCTCGCCTACGGGCGCCAGGTGGTGGTCCCGCGCATTTTCCAGGTGGTCGAGGGCAGCGCCGCCCAGCGCGCGGGCCTGGTCGACAACGACCTGGTCCTGTCCATCAACGGACAGCCGATCGACAGCTTCGGCGACATGCAGCGCCTGATCTCCACCTCGCCCGGCTCGACCCTGGCGATCGTGGTCGAGCGCGGCGGCAAGGAGCTGACCGTTCGGGCCACGCCCGAGTTGAAGGAGATCACCACGCCCTTCGGCAAGCAGCGGCTCGGCATCCTGGGCGTCCAGGGCTCCCGCGACCCGGCCGACGTGAAGGTGGAGAAGCTGGGCTTCGTGGCGTCCCTGAAAGGCGGCGTCAGCGAGACGTGGTTCATCGTGGACCGCACGGGCGCTTATATCGGCGGCCTGTTCGCCGGAACCGAGAGCACCGACCAGCTGTCGGGGCCGATTCGCATCGCGCAGGTCTCGGGCCAGGTGGCGACTGCGGGAATCGTGGCGCTCCTCAACCTGGCGGCGATTCTCTCCGTCTCCATCGGCCTGATCAATCTGGTGCCCGTGCCCTTGCTGGACGGCGGCCACCTGATGTTCTACGCCTTCGAGGCGGTTCGCGGCCGTCCGCTCAGCGAACGCACGCAGGAATTCGGCTTCAGGGTGGGCCTTGCGCTGGTGGTGATGCTGATGCTCTTCACCACCTTCAATGACGTGCTGCACCTCGTCGGATCGCGGGGCTGACAGCCCCGGGGACGTCCTCCGTCCATGCTCGAAATCGGCTCGGCCGCGCCCGCGAGGGCGTGGCCGTTGCTCATTAACCATGTGCTAAGTGTCATCATCGCCACGCGAACCTGGATTCGGCGGCAACGGCGCTTTCACCGTTTGCAGCGCCGCCGAAAGTTGGTAGATGCGACGGGTAGCTTCGGGAATTTCGGTCGGGCCCTGCGGGTTCGGACGGGAATGGTAAAAGAAATAAGGGCGGGTTACTCGATGGCTTTCGAGACTGGCGGATTGCGGCGCAGGTCGCGCGCGCTCCAGCAGACGGCGGTGAGCATCGCCCTGGTCGTCGCGATGGGGGCTCCGGCCTTCGCGCAGAGCGTCGTGGTTCAAGGCAATCGCCGCGTCGATGCGGAGACCATCCGGTCCTATGTGAATGGCCAGTCTCCGGACCAGGCCCGCCAGGACCTGATGCAGACGGGCCTTTTCTCCAGCGTGAACGTGTCCCGGCGCGGATCGCAGACGGTGGTCGCCGTCCGTGAGAACGAGGTCGTCAACCGCGTCGTCTTCGAAGGCAACAAGAAGCTCAAGAGCGACGCTCTCACCCAGGAAGTCCAGACCAAGGCCCGCGGGCCGTTCAGTCAGGCCACCGTCGAAGCGGACGTGCAGCGCCTGAAGGAAATCTACAGCCGCGGCGGCCGCAGCCTCGCCTCTGTGTCCTCGCGCATCGTCCCGCTGGACAATGGCCGCGTCGACGTCGTCTACACCATCAACGAGGGTGACAAGACCGGCGTGAAGGCGATCGAGTTCGTGGGCAACCGCGCCTATGGATCGGGCCGTCTGCGCGACCAGATGACCACGACGGAGAGCAACTTCCTGTCCTGGCTCAAGACCTCCGACGTCTATGATCCCGACAAGATCCAGTCCGACCTCGAACTCGTGCGCCGCTTCTATCTGAAGCATGGCTACGCCGATTTCCGCGTCGTCGGGACCGACGTCCAGTTCGACCAGGCCGCGGGCGGCTATCGCATCACCGTGACGGTGGACGAGGGCCAGCAGTACCGGGTCGGCGCCGTGGGCGTCGAATCCAAGATCGCCGACGTGGATCCCGAGCGCCTGCGCCGGCTGGTCCGCTCCTCGGCCGGCGACGTCTACAACGCCGAGGACGTCGAGAAGACCCTTCAGTCGATCACGACCGAGGTTGCGAGCCGCGGCTACGCCTTTTCGCAGGTTCGTCCCCGCGGCGACCGCGACCCGAATACGGCCACGATCAACCTCAGCTACGTCGTCGAGGAAGGTCCCCGCGTCTATATCGAGCGCATCAACATTCGCGGCAACACCCGCACGCGCGACTACGTGGTCCGCCGCGAGTTCGACGTGGGCGAGGGCGACGCCTACAACAAGGTGCTGATGGACAAGGCGGAGCGCCGCCTGAACAATCTCGGCTATTTCAAGAAGGTCCGGATCTCCAACGAGCCCGGCTCCACCCCCGACCGCGTCATCGTGAACGTGGATGTCGAGGATCAGCCCACGGGCGCCTTCGCCATCTCGGGCGGCTATTCCACCTCGGACGGCTTCATCGCCGAACTCTCGGTCACCGAGACGAACTTCCTGGGCCGCGGCCAGTATGTGAAGGCGTCGGTGTCGAACGGGCAGTACGCCAAGGGCGTGGAGTTCTCGTTCACCGAGCCTTACTTCCTTGATCGCCGCATGGCGGTCGGCTTCGATCTCTTCGCCAAGCAGAGCGACAACACCCGGTACTCCTACTACGAGAACCGCATGACGGGCGGCACCATCCGCCTCGGCCTGCCGCTGACCGAAGAAACGAGCCTGCTGTTCCGGTATTCGCTCTACCAGCAGAAGATCAAGATCCCGAACACCTACAGCAAGCCGTTCAACGACTGCTTCTATCCGCTTCCCGGCCTGACCAACCCGGTTTACTCGCTGAACCCGCTCGATCCCGGCAACTGCCTGGCGAATGGAGAGGCGTCGCTGGCCCTCAAGGAGGCGGCCGGTTCGTACCTGACTTCGGCCGTTGGATACACGGTCAACTACAACACGTTGGACAACAACAAGAACCCGCGTTCGGGCTTCTACGGCGAGGTGAAGCAGGACTTCGCCGGCCTCGGCGGCGACTCGCGCTGGGTTCGCACCACCGGCGAGGCTCGCTACTACCGCGAGTTGTCCGACGACTTCGTCGGCCTGCTGAAGGTCCAGGGCGGCAACATCTTCGGCAAGGACCTGCGCATCACGGACCAGTTCTTCCTGGGCCCGAGCCTCGTGCGCGGCTTCGCTCCGTCGGGCATCGGTCCGCGCGACGCGTCCGACCCGAAGAACAACGCGCTCGGCGGCACGACCTATTTCGGCGGGTCCGCCGAGGTGCAGTTCCCGATCTTCGGCCTGCCGCGCGAGCTGGGCTTCAAGGGCGCGGTCTTTGCCGACGCCGGCACGCTGTTCGGCTACAAGGGCAAGACCAACTTCGCGGGCCTGATCCCGCCGACCGCGGTCGCCGGGTATCCGACCACGATCAACGTGATCGACGATCACCAGATCCGTTCGTCGGTGGGCGGCAGCTTGCTTTGGCAGTCGCCGCTCGGCCCGATTCGCTTCGACTTGGCCTATCCGATCTCGAAGGCCAAGGACGACAGAACCCAGATCTTCCGCTTCTCAGGCGGCACGAGCTTCTGATGACGGACGGCTCCGGACCACAGTGGTCCGGAGTCCGCCCGTCGGAGATGTGATGACAGACCCCGTCTTCTTCCGGCTCGCGACCGCGATCACGCTGACCGAGATCGCGGCCTTGACCGGCGCGGTCCTTCCCGCCGATGCGGACGGCTCCTTGACGATCGAGGCCGTCTCGCCGCTGGACAGCGCTTCGCCCGGCGACCTCGTCTTCCTCGACAATCCCCGCTATGTCGGCGACCTGGAGTCGACGCGCGCGCGCGCCTGCCTCGTCGCCGCCAAATACGCCGCCAAGGTCCCGTCCGGCTGCATCGCCCTGGTGACGCCGCAGCCCTACCGGGCCTGCGCCCTGGTCACGGCGAAGCTGTTTCCCGAGGCCATGCGTCCCGGCTCCACCTTCGGCGGCCGCGGGATTTCGCCCGGCGCCTTCGTTCACCCCGAAGCCCGGCTGGAGCCTGGCGTCACGGTGGATCCAGGCGCCGTGATCGGGCCCGGCGCCGAGATCGGGGCTGGAACGGTGATCGGCGCCAATGTGGTGATTGGTCCGCAGGTGCGGATCGGCCGCCAGGGCGCGGTGGGCCCGAACGCCTCCATTGTGCACGCCCTGATCGGCGACCGCGTGATCATCCACGCCGGCGTGCGGATCGGACAGGATGGTTTCGGCTTCGCCATGGGCCCGCAGGGGCACCTCAAGGTGCCGCAGATCGGTCGCGTGATCGTCCAGAACGACGTCGAGATCGGCGCCAACACGACCATCGACCGCGGGGCCAACCGCGACACTGTCGTGGGCGAGGGCACCAAGATCGATAATCTCGTGCAGATCGGCCACAACGTGGTGATCGGCCGCCACTGCGTGATCGTCGCGCAGGTCGGCATCTCCGGCAGCACGACCCTGGGGGACTTCGCCGTGCTGGGCGGCCAGGTCGGCGTCGTCGGTCACGTCCATATCGGGACGGGAGCCCAGATCGCAGGCTCCAGCAGCATCGCCGAGAACGTGCCTGCGGGCGCGCGCTGGGGCGGCACGCCGGCCAAGCCGATCCGGCAGTGGTTCCGGGAGTTGACGGTCCTCAGCAATCTTGCGAAGCCGAAAGGCGGGGCCGTCGATCCTCCGGCCGAGCCCAGGGACTGATCCGCGGAGGCGACGAGCGTCGCCGCCGATTAAGACGACGAGGCTTTGCCGATGACCGAGACGGAGACGACGACTCTGGGGTCCGCAGACATCATGCGTGTCATGGACCTGCTGCCGCATCGCTATCCGTTCCTCCTCGTCGACCGGATCGTCGAGATGAACGGCGACGAAAGCTGCATCGGCATCAAGAACGTCACGATCAACGAACCGCAATTCGCCGGTCACTTCCCGACCCGCCCGGTGATGCCAGGCGTCATGCTGATCGAGGGCATGGCGCAGACAGCCGGCGCCCTGTGCGTCAGCGCCAAGCTGGGCGCGTCGCGGCCGAAGCTCGTCTACTTCATGACCATCGACAAAGTGAAGTTCCGCAAGCCCGTGGAGCCCGGCGACGTGGTCGAGTACCACATGTCCAAGCTGCGCCAGCGCGCCAACATGTGGTGGTATCGCGGCGAGGCCAAGGTGGCCGGCAAGGTGGTCGCCGAAGCCGAGCTTAGCGCCATGCTGGTCACCGAGTGACCGCCATGGCCCACATTCATCCGACCGCCATCATCGAGCCCGGCGCGGAATTGGGCGCCGACGTCCGGGTCGGGCCGTTCTGCATGGTTGGCTCGCAGGTGCGCCTGGGCGACGGCTCGGAGCTCATCAGCCATGTCGTCCTGGCCGGCCGCACCACCATTGGCCCGCGGGCGCGCATCTTCCCCTTCGCCTCCATCGGCCACCAGCCGCAGGACCTCAAATATCACGGCGAGCCGTCCACGCTGACGATCGGATCGGACTGCATGATCCGCGAGAGCGTGACCATGAATCCCGGCACCGAGGGAGGCGGCCTGCAGACCGTCGTGGGGGACCGTTGCGTGTTCCTCACCGGCTCCCACGTCGCGCATGACTGCAAGGTCGGCGACAACGTCATCTTCTCCAACAACGTCATGCTGGCCGGTCACTGCACGGTGCAGGACTTCGCCATCATCGGCGGCGGCGCGGCCGTCCACCAATATTGCCGCATCGGCGCTCACGCCTTCATCGGCGGCCTATCGGGCGTGGAGAACGACGTCATCCCCTACGGCATCGCACTCGGAAATCGGGCGCATCTCGCGGGGCTGAACATCGTCGGGCTGAAACGCCGCGGCTTCTCGCGCGAGACCATCCACGACATCCGCAAGGCGTACCGCCTGCTCTTCGCCGACGAAGGCACGTTGCAGGAGCGGGTCGAGGACGTGGCCAACAGCTTCGAGGACCACGGGGTCGTGCATGAAATCCTCGATTTCATCCGCGCGGGCGGAAGCCGGTCCATCTGTACGCCGCGCGACGCCCACGAGGGCTGACCGTGGCCGAACCGCACCGGCCCGTGGCGATCGTGGCCGGAGGCGGCGCTTTCCCGGCCGAGGTCGCCCGGGCGGCGCGGCAGGCGGGCAGGCCGGTCCGGGTGATCGGACTGCGCGGCTTTTCGCCGAGATCCGTCGACGGTGAGCGTGTGCCGCTCGTCGACATGCTGGATCCGCGCCGGCTGCTCTCGCTGCTGAAAGAGATCGGACCCGACTGCGTCGTGCTCGCCGGCTCCGTCACCCGGCCCGGGCCGTCCGCCATCGCTTCGGTCTACTCGGCTTTCCGCAACCGCGAGGAACTGGCGCGCGTGCTCTCCAGCGGCGACGACCGGCTCCTGCGCGGCGCCGTCGCCCTGGTGGAGGATGCAGGCTTTCGGGTCGTCGGCGCCCAGGAGATCGCCCCGTCGCTGCTGGCGCCGCAGGGCGTTCTCACGGCCGCCGCCCCGGGAAGCGGCCATCGGCGCGACATCGAGCTCGCCTTCGAGCTGTTGGCCGCGACGGGGCGCTTCGACATCGGACAGGGCGTGGTGGTGAGCGGCGGCCGCGTCCTCGCCGTCGAAGGACCGGAGGGCACGGACGCGATGCTGGATCGCGTCGCCGGCCTGGTGCGGTCCAGGCGCGTGCGTCTCGACGGCCAGGGTGGCGTGCTCGTGAAGCGGCCGAAGCCGGAGCAGGATCTGCGCGTCGACATGCCGGCCATCGGGCCGCGCACCATCGCCCGGCTCAGGAAGGCCGCGTTATCGGGCGTCGCCGTGGCGGCGGGCGGCGTCGTCATCGTGGATCGGGAGAGTGTCGTCCGCGCCGCCGACAAGGCCGGGCTGTTCGTGGTGGGCGAACGGACATGAGCGATTCGCCGCCCCTGAAAGTCGCCATGGTGGTGGGGGAGCACTCGGGCGATCAGCTCGGCTTCAAGGTCATGCGCGCCCTCAAGGAGCGGCTCGGCTCGGACGGGGTCGCTTTCTCCGGCGTCGGCGGCGAGGCGATGGAGGCGGAGGGCCTGCACAGCCTGTTCCCGCTGGCCGACATCGCCGTGATGGGCATCTTGCCGGTGATCGCCCGCCTGCCGACGATCGTCCGGCGCGTGCATGCGACGGTGGACGCCGTGCTGGCCGCGCGTCCCGACGTGCTGGTCATCATCGACAGTCCGGATTTCACCCATGCGGTGGCCAAGCGGGTCAGGCGCAAGGCGCCCGGGCTGCCCGTCGTCGACTATGTCAGCCCCAGCGTCTGGGCGTGGCGCCCCGGCCGCGCCCGCGCCATGCGGGCCTATGTGGACCATGTGCTGGCCCTTCTGCCTTTCGAACCCGACGCGCATCGGCGCCTGGGCGGGCCGGACTGCACCTATGTCGGCCATCCGTTGATCGAGCGCCTGGACGAATTGCGGCCTACGCCCGCGGAGGCCGCCCGCCGGGCGCAGTCGCCTCCGATCCTGCTTGTCCTGCCGGGCAGCCGGCGCTCCGAAATCGCGCGGCTGCTGCAGCCTTTCGGGGAGGCCCTGGCCCTCCTGGCGCAGCGGGGTCTCGCCTTCGAGGCGGTCCTGCCTGCCGTCTCCCATCTGGCGGACACCATCAGGGCGGCCGTTGCGCCCTGGCCGGTCCAGCCCCGGATCGTGCTGGGCGAAACGGCGAAATACGAGGCGTTCCGCACCGCGCGGGCCGCCCTGGCGGCCTCCGGGACCGTGACGCTGGAGCTCGCATTGTCAGGCGTGCCCATGGTGGTGGCGTATCGTGTGTCCCGTCTCGAGGAGCAGTTGAAGCACCTCATCAACGCGCCCTCGATCGTGTTGCCGAACCTCATCCTGGAGGACAACGCCGTCCCGGAGCTGCTGCAGCGCGACAGCGCCCCGGACCGGCTCGCCGACGCGCTGGCGCCGCTTCTGGGCGATACGAACGCCCGAAGGGCCCAGCAGGCGGCGTTCGGCCGGCTCGACGCGCTGATGACGCTTCCCGACGGCGATGCGCCGAGCCGCCGCGCCGCGCAGGTGATCCTAGACGCCGTCGCGGCGCGCCGGCGCTAGCCGGGCCGGCCGGCTTCGACGCGCTGCATCGCGAGCCGCACCGCTTCCGGGATGGGCTCGACGATGGGCACGGGCACGCGCTCGCGGATGGCGCGCGCCGCGGTCGCCAGCGGTCCACCGCCGATGATGATCGAACGCACGCTCCCATCCGCCGCCACCCGGCAGGCGAGATCGAGCGCTTCGAGCAATTGGTCCGGCCGGCTCATCAGCAAAGCGGGATCGCCCGGGGTCAGCACGGTCCCGGCGTAGCGCTCGGGCCAGGGCCCGGATGCGTTCATGAAGTCGATGGAGGCGAGCAGGTCCGGCGTGGTCGTCACGATGGCGTAGCGGCCGAGCGACGACGCGGCCAGCATGGCGGCCTCCCCGATCCCGACCACGGGCGTGGGCGCCAGGGCCGCTTGCAGCGCGGCGCGACCCGGGTCGCCGAAGGCTGCGACCAGCACGGCGTCCGGCCGCAGGGCCGCGATGGCGTCCCGCATCGACGCCACCACGGCGGCCGCGGCTGCGAGGTCCCGCTCCGTCGTGATGAGGTTCGGGCCCCGGGGCGCCGTGAGAGCGACGATCTCGACGCCGTCCCCGGCCGCCTCGGCCGCGATCGCCGCCATGGCCGCGGTCGTCGCCGCGCTGGAATTCGGATTCGCCAGGACGATGCGCAGCCGCCCCGGCCTCACACGAGTTCGCCCGACCGGATGCAGGCGGCCGCATGCCCCGCGGCGACCGCGGCCAGGGGCGGCGCCGCCGCCCGGCAGTCCGGCAGCGCGAGAGCGCAGCGCGGCGCGAAGGCGCAGCCGGGCGGCAGCGCCGACAGGTCCGGCGGCGAGCCGGGGATGGTGTCGAGCCGGTCGCCCTTGGCAGCCCGCTCCACCCGGGACGCAAGCAGGCCGCGCGTATAGGGGTGGCGCGGCGCGCGCATGACGTCCCTGACCGAGCCGCTCTCGACGACGCGGCCCGCATACATCACCGAGATGCTGTCGGCGATTTCGACCGCCACCCCGATGTCGTGCGTGACGAAAATGATGCTGAGGCCGAGCTCGCGCTGCAGCTCGCGCAGCAGAAGCAGGATTTGGATCTGCACCGTGGCGTCGAGCGCCGTCGTGGGTTCGTCGGCCAGGAGGACGCTGGGCCGGCAGGCCAAAGCGAGGGCGATCATGGCGCGCTGGCGCATGCCGCCGGACATCTCATGCGGATAGGCGTCGAGGCGCCTGTCCGGGGACGGGATCCGCACGCGCTCGAACAGCGACAGCGCGCGCGCCCGAGCGTCGGCCGCGGAGATCGCCTCGTGCCGGCGGATCGCCTCGATGATTTGCTGGCCCACGGTGTAGACAGGATCCAGCGCCAGCATCGGCTCCTGGAAGATCATCGAGACCGTGCCGCCGCGAAAGTCGGCGAGATCGTCGCGCGACAGGGCCAGCACGTCCCGGCCCGCAACCCGGATCGCGCCGGTGACGCGCGTCCGCTTCGGGGCGTGGAGCCGCAACAGCGAGCGAAGCGTCACGCTCTTGCCCGAGCCCGACTCCCCCAGCAGCGCCATCACCTGGCCCTGCGGCAGCGCGAGCGAAACGCCGTCCACGGCCCGGACGTCGCCGCGCCCGCTCTGGAAGGTGACGGTGAGGTTCTCGATCTCGACGGCGTGGCTCATGCGGCCGCCCCCGCCCGAGAGGGCGCGCGGCTATGGCCCGAACCGGGGAGCGCCATCAGGCAGGCGGCGGCCTGGGCGTCCGCGATCGCCGCGAGGGGCGGCTGCGTCGATGAGCAGACAGGCTCGGCGAAGCCGCAGCGCGTATGGAAGCGGCAGCCGCTCGGCGGGTCGATCGGGTTGGGCGGATCGCCGGTCAGCGGCGCCTCCAGCGTTCGGGCGTCCGGGTCCATCTTGGGCATGGACGCGAGCAGGGCCGCCGTATACGGGTGCGCGGGCGCGCTGAAGACCGCGTCGCCCGACCCGATCTCGGCCACCTTGCCCAGATACATCACCATGACGCGGTCGACCATGAAGCGCACGACGTTGAGGTCGTGCGAGATGAAGACGTAGGTCAGGCCGAACTCGGCCTTCAGGTCCTGCAGCAGGTTGAGCACCTGCGCCTCGACCGACTTGTCGAGGGCCGACACGGCCTCGTCCAGGATCACGAGCCGCGGCTCCAGGGCGAGCGCCCGGGCGATGTTCACGCGCTGCCTCTGTCCGCCGGAGAGTTCATGCGGATAGCGCCCGGCGAAGCGGACCGGCTCGAGGCCGACCCGCGCCAGCAGGTCGTGCGCGCGTCGCCTCGCCGCGTCCTCCGGCACGCCATGCACGCGCGGGCCGAAGGAGATCGAGTCCTCGATGGTCAGGCGCGGGTTGAGGGAGGCGTAGCTGTCCTGAAACACCATCTGGACCTGCCGGCGATAGGCCGTCAGGTCGAGATCGGCGCCCACCTTCTCGCCATCGAAGATCATCTCGCCGCGATCGGGGCGGATCAGCTGCATCAGGAGGCGCGCCGTGGTGGACTTTCCGCAGCCGCTCTCGCCGACGACGCCGAGCGTCTCGCCCTTGAGAATGTCGAAACTGACGTCGTCCACGGCGCGGACCAGCGCGCCGCGTCCGAACAGCCCTTTTCCCTTGACCGGGAAGTGCTTCACCAGCCCGTTGACGGAGAGCAGCGGCTGGGCGGGCCCGCCGCGGTCGCGGGCGTCAGGTCCGTCGACGGACATGCTCATGATTTCACGTCCATGGCGGAGCGCAGGCCGTCCGAGACCATGTTGAAGGCGATCGAGGTGATGAAGATCATTCCGCCCGGCAGCGCCGCGACGAGCGGCTGGTTGTAGATGGCCGTCCGCAGGGTGTTCAGCATCAGTCCCCACTCGGGCTCCGGAGGTCGAACGCCGAGCCCCAGGAAAGACAGGCCCGAGGCCAGGATCATGGACACGGAGACGAGGCTCGTGGCGTAGACGAAGATGGGGCCGAGCACGTTGCCGAGGACATGCACGCGGATGATCGTCCACGCATGGGCGCCTGATGCCCGGGCCGCGTCGATGTAGTCCAGGGAGCGCACCTGCGTGGTGACGCTCTCCGCCACGCGCGCGATGGGCGGCACGAAGACCAGCGTCAGCGACACCAGCGCGTTGGTGAGGCCGGCGCCCAGCGCCCCCGACAGGGCGACGGCGAGGAGCACCGACGGAAAGGCGTAGAAGACGTCGACGGTGCGCATGATCAGCGTGTTGGTGAGCCCGCCCGCGAAGCCGGCCACGATGCCGAGAAAGGATCCGATCACGAAGGCGACCGGGACGGGCGTAACGCCCATCAGCAGCGACAGGCGCCCGCCATGGATGAGGCGCGACAGCATGTCCCGGCCGAGTTCGTCAGCGCCGAGCGGGTAGCCCGGCGTGCCGATCGGCTTCAACCGCCTTAGCATGGAGCCCTTGGAGGGGTCCGCCGGCGCGAGATAGGGGGCGAAGACCGCGATCAGCACCAGCGCTACGATCACGGCCAGCGCCACCATCGCGACCGGGTCGCGCGACAGGCGGCGCAGGACGCCGCTCCAGTATCCGGGAGAGCGGATGACGGCGTCCGCCGCCGGAGGAGAGGGGGCCGCGGCGAGGCTCATGCTCATGATCGTTGCACCCGGGGGTCGATGGCGGTCTGCAGGATGTCGACGGCCAGGTTGAGCATCACGAAGAAGAGGGCCAGAACCAGGATGGTGCCCTGCAGGAGAGGCAGGTCGCGCTGGAAGATGGCCGCGTTCAGGAGGAATCCGGTGCCCGGCCAGGAGAACACCGTCTCGATCAGGATGGAGCCGCCCAGCAGGTAGCCGAGCTGCAGGCCCATGACGGCGAAGGCCGTCGGCGCGGCGTTCTTCATCACGTGCCGGAACACGCCGCGTTCGGTCAGGCCCTTGGCGGTGAGCGCCTGGACGAACTCCTGGTTCAGGATCTCGCCCACCAGCGCCTTGACCGTCCGGGCGATGATCCCCATCGGGATCACCGACATGGTGACGGCCGGGAGCACCAGGAACCGCAGATACTCCCAATCGAAGGAGCGGCTGGCGGATCCGCCGGGACCGCCGCCCGTCGCCGGGAACCATCCCAGCTGCACGGAGAAGATGATCACCAGCACCATGCCCAGCCAATAATGCGGAACGCTGACGCCCAGCACGGAGACCAGCGACGCGACCCGGTCGATCCAGCCGCCCCGGAAATAGCCGGCGATGACGCCCAGCAGGGTTCCGAACACGAAGCCGATGCAGGTCGCCGCGGCGGCGAGCGCCAGCGAGTTTTTCACCGCATTGATCACTTCGCTCGCCACCGGCCTGCCGGTCGCGATCGAGGAGCCGAGATCACCCATGACGACGCGCGAGATCCACAGCCCGTATTGGACGGGCAGGGGCTTGTCGAAGCCGTAGAGCGTGCGCATCTGCGCCTGCAGCTCGGCCGTCGCGTCGACCGGCAACACGGCGGTCAGAGGGTCGCCGGGCGTGATGTGGACCAGGAGGAAGCACACCAGGCTCACGCCCAAGGCTACCGGGATGACGTAGATGACGCGCTTGATCGCATAGAGCAGCATCGTTTGCCTCGGGGGACGCCAGGGCGGCCCCGGCGCCGATCCGGCGATGTGCGGAGACGGGCGCCGGGTCTTGCGAGCGGCTCGGCTACTTGGCCATCGTGATCGGCGAGAAGTCCTGGAACCAGTTCTGGGCCTGCACGAAGCCTTGCACCTTCTTGCTCATGGCGCGCGGATTCACGTCATGCGTGACCATGAGGAAAAGGGCGTCGTCGACGTATTTCTCGTGGATCTTCTGCAGGATCGCGGTCTGCTCCTTCGGGTCGAAGCTGTTGCGGACCTGGTCGAGGAGCTTGTCCATCTCCGGGTCGCAGTAGTAGCCCCAATTGGTCCCGGTCGGCGGCGCGAGATTGCACTGCAGATGGCGGATGAGCCCCGTGAAGGGATCCTGGATGAAGTAGGTGTAGTTCATCCCGGTCGCGCCGCGGGCGCTCTCGTGCTTGGCGCCGGCGCGCCAGATGTTGATGAGCGTATTCCACTCGACGACTTCGAAGTCGATCTTGATGCCGATTTCGGCCAGGTTCTGCTGCACGAACTCGTTCATCGGCAGCGGCTGCATCTGGCCGGATCCGGAGGCCGAGATCAGGATCTTGGTCTTCAGCGGCTTGTCGGGGCCGTAGCCGGCCTCGGCCATCAGCTTCTTGGCGGCGGCCACGTCGTGGCTGAGCTTGAAGCTCGGCTTGCCGAACCACTGGTGGCCGGGCGGGAAGAAGCCTTCGGCCGGGATCATGAGGCCGCTCAGAAGCTCCTTCAGGCCTTCGCGGTCGATGGCCAGATTGGCCGCCTTGCGCACGCGGACATCGTTCCAGGGAGATCCTTCGACGCGCGACAGGTGCCAGGTCCAGTTGTGCGGATAGGCGTTCGTCACGATGGTGAAGCTCGCCTGCTTCAGCGACGGCACGGCGTCCGGCGGAGGCGCCTCGATCCAGTCCACCTGGCCCGACCGGAGGGCGGCGACCCGCGCGTTCGCTTCCGGCAGCGGCAGCAGGACCATCCGGTCGAGCTTGGGCACGCGCGCCTTGTCCCAGTATTCCGCGTTGGGAACCATCTCGACCCGCTCGCGCGGCACGAAGGCGACGATCTTCCACGGGCCGGTGCCGGACGGCGCCTTCGCGACCGCGTCCCAGCTCTTGCCCTGCTTCTCCCAGTTGGCGGGAGACGACATCATGATCCAGGCCAGCTGGTAGGGCAGGGTGGCGTCAGGCGTCTTCGTCGTAACCTCGAGCGTCAGCGGGTCGATCGCCTTGTAGGACGCCACAGCCGGGATGCGCGACCGGCCCTGCGCCGACTGGCGCGGGTCGAATTGCGGCGCCTCTTTGACGAGCAGCTTGTCCAGGTTCCACACGACGGCGTCGGCCGTGAATGCGGAGCCGTCGTGGAATTTCACGCCGTCGCGCAGCTTGAAGACCCACTTGGTCTTGTCGGCGGGGTCGACCGCCCATGAGGTCGCCAGGCCGGGCACGAGGTCGGACGCCTTGGTGGCGCTGCTCAGGTCCCAATTGACCAGCGCGTCATAGGCCGTGAACCCGAGAAAGCGCTGCCCCTCGCCGCCATTGTCGGTCTGGCCGGTCGTGAGCGGGATGTCGGATGCGGTCATACCGATCCGCAGCGTGCCCTGCGCCAGGGCGGGACCCGAAACGCCGAGGAACAGGCCCAATGCCGTGATGCGTCCGGCCAGCTTCAATCGTGTCATGGGTCGCGGTCTCCAACCATCTGAGACCGCACATTTCGCAAGATCCGGGCCAGAGCTCCGCAGGCCGGCTGGCGAGCCGCGCGGAGCGTCGCCGCCGAAAGGCGCCTAAAGAAGAGGCGGTTCTTCCCGGGGGCAAGCTCCAAACGCAGTCATGCGGATCGGACCGATCAGCCGCTGGCGGCCGTGACCACGATCTCGATGAGCGCGCCGCCTCCGAGGTCGGCGACTCCCACGGTCGCGCGCACGGGCAGGTTCTCGGGCGCAAGCCAGGCGGTCCAGGCGGCGTCCATCTCCTTCTTCTTCGTCAGGTCCGTGACGAAGATCGTGGCGGCGACGAGCTTGGTCTTGTCCGTCCCGGCTTCCGCGAGATAGCCGTCGAGCTTCGCCAGGATCTGCTCGGTCTGGCCGGCCATGGAGGCGGTGGTGTCGTCGGCGATCGTGCCGCCGACGAAAACGAGGCCGTTGGCCTGCACGACCCGGTGCATGATGGGCGTGCGAATGGAGCGGGCGATGGTCATGGATGACGTCCTTGTCTTGGGGGGGAAAGCGTCAGGCCTGGAAGCGCTGGATGCGCAGGCCGTCGATCGGCACATTGGTCGAACCGGTGGCGACCAGCTCGGCCATGACGGCTCCCGCGCCTGGCCCGAGCTGGAACCCATGCGCGGAGAAGCCGAACTGGTGGAAGAGGCCGTCATGCCTGGCGCTCGGGCCGAACACCGGGAGATCGTCGCTCATGCGCGCCTCGATGCCGGCCCAGGCCCGCACGATGGTGGCCGAGCGCATGATCGGGAACAGCTCCCACACGGTCCTGGCGCTTTGAGCCAGCTTCGCCCAATCGAGCTCCGTGCGGTTCTCGTCGGGAAACGCTCGCCCGAGATGCCCGCCGCCGATCAGCACCGTGCCGTTGGCGAACTGCTTGAAGGACAACTTGCGGCCACGCAGGATGACGACGGGCCGGATGAAGGGCTCCACACGTCCGGTGATCATCAGCATCGGGGCGATCGCCTCGACCGGCACGGGCTCGCCAAGGCTCTCGGCGAGGCGGCCCGCCCACGCGCCCGCCGCGTTGACCACCTTCGGCGCGACGATCGCGCCGTCCGGGGTCTCGACGACCCATCGCCCGCCGTCCGCCCGCACGCCCGTCACCCGCACGCCTTCGCGCAGGTCCACGCCGAGCGACACCGCCTTGCGCTTGAACGCCTGGGTGGCGCGGAACGGGATGGCCGCGCCGTCCTGGCGGGACACCACGCCGCCCGGGCAGCTCTCGGCGATCGCCGGGGCCAGCCGGCGCAGCTCATCGCCGTCGATCATCTCCTCATGCGTGAAGCCGCGCAGCCTGAGGTCTTCGACCCGCTTGCGATAGGCGGCGAGTTCCTCCTCGGTCTCGGCGACCAGGATCTGCCCGTCGCTGACGAAGCCGCAGTCGTCGTCCACGAGGTCCGCCACGCGACGCCAGATCGCCATCGAGTGAAGGGAGAGCGGGATCTCCGCCACGTGCCGGGCCAACTGGCGGACCCCGCCGGCGTTGACGCCCGAGGCGTGGCGGCCGGCGTGATCTTTCTCCAGGAGCACGACGCTCATGCCGCGCAGCGCGCAATGCAGCGCGGTGGAGCATCCGTGGATGCCGGCGCCGATGATGACGACGTCGGCGGCGGTGCGGCTCACCGGCAGACCGCCTTCACGGCGGCGTCGGTCTTCGGCAGATTGGCGAGCTCGCCCAGCGTCACCGGCTTAACGGGCGGCCGCAGGCGGTAGTAGCCGACCTCCGCCGGCGAAACGCCGCGCTCCTGTGCGATGATCTCCGTCACCGTGGGCCCGCACAGGCGGCCCTGGCAGGGACCCATGCCGCAGCGCAGGAAGGTCTTCATCTGGTTGGGTCCCTGCACGCCGAGCGTGCGCGTCGCCTCGCGCAGCTGGCCGGCCGTGACCTCCTCGCACCGGCACACGATCGTGTCGGCGTCCTGGGGCGCGAGGAAGGCCGCCGCCGGCCGGTAGAGCACGTCCAGGAAGCGGCGGCCGCGCATCGCTTTGGCGAGCGCCGCCCGCACCGGCGCAGCGCGCCGGTCCCGCTCGCCCTGGTCGATGCGGCCCATTCGACGCGCGGCCTCATAGGCCGCGATCTCGCCGCGCAGGGCGGCGCTCTCGGCCCCCCCGACGCCTGCTCCGTCGCCGGCGATCGAGACGCCGGGCACGCTGGCGCTGAACCAGTCGTCCAGCTTCGGCGTCCAGCAATGCTGCTGCGCGTCCCAGGCCTGCTCGCAGCCGACGGCGCTCGTCATGTTGACGTTGGGGATCACGCCCTGGTGCAGCAGCAGCACGTCGCAGGGGATGGTCTCGCGAGCGCCGCCGCGCTCGACGACGACGTGCCGGACGCGGCTTTCGCCCTCGGCGCGCAGGCCGGTGACGCCGCCGAGGAACCGCAGCCTGCGGCGGGCCGTCAGCATCAGCTTGAGGCCCTTCGCCAGATAGGGCGACAGAAGGAAGTCCGGCAGCGCGGCGGCCGCAGCCGCCATGTTGGCCCGCTCAGTCGTGTCGAGCACGGCTACGATGTCGGCTCCGGCCGCCTGGAGCTGCGAGGCCAGGAGGTAGAGCAGGGGGCCGCAGCCCGCCAGCACGACCCGGCCGTCCGGGACGACGCCCGACGTCTTGAGCGCGATCTGCGCCGCGCCGGCCGTCATGACCCCGGGCAAGGTCCAGCCCGGGATCGGCATCGGACGCTCCAGCGCGCCGGTCGCCAGGATGACGTGGCGCGCTTCGACGAGGCGCGCTTGGCCGCCGGCCGAAACGCCGATCTCGAACCCCTCGCCGGAGGGCAGGTCCGTCCGGCCGACGGTCCACACGGTGGCGGCGGCGGCGTAGTCCGCGGCGCTGCGCTCGAAACGCTCGACCACGTCCCGGCCGCGCCAGTAGTCGTCGCCCAGCACGTCGCGGCGCTGCACGGGCGTGGTGGTGACGCCGCGATAGATCTGGCCGCCGGGGGTAGGGTTCTCGTCGGCCAGAAGGGCCGCAAGGCCGAGTTCGCTGGCCGCCGCGGCGGCGGCGAGGCCCGCCGGGCCCGCGCCGACCACGACGAGGTCGTAATGGTTCTGGAGAGCGGAGACGTCGCCGATGCGGTTCATGCGCCGATCTCCGCGCTGCGAGCCTCGCCGGAGGCCTCGACCTGGCGGGGCCCTCGCTGGGTCTCGATGATCATGCCTTCGGCGAGCGGGACGAGGCAGCCCTGCCGGTTGCCGACCCCGTCGATGACGACGAGGCACTCGAAGCAGACGCCCATCATGCAATAGGGGCCGCGGGGCGCCCCGGACACGGGGGTCAGGCGGTTCGCCGCCACGCCGTTGCACAGCAGCGCCGCCGCGACCGTGTCGCCGGCGCGCGCCGTCATCGGCGCGCCGTCGAAGGTGAAGCTCAACCGAGCGCCCGCGGGCGCGCCGGAATCACGCATGGGCCGGAACATGGAATCTCCGTGCGGTGAAGGGACTGACGGCCTCGGGCAGGGCTCCGGCCAGAATGGCCGGCGCCAGCGTCAGGACGTGGTTGGCGGCGAGCGTGACGCCCGAATGGCAGGTGGTCACGAAGGCGCCGGGATGGGCGGTCGACTGTTCGTAGATCGGGAAACCGTCCGGGCTCATGACCCGCAGCGCCGACCATGTCCGCACGACGTTGAGGCCCGCCAGGCGCGGGAACATGCGGACAGCGCGCTCGGCCATCAGGGACACGATCGGCTGCGTCACGACGGTGTCGAATCCGAGGTCTTCCTGGCTGTCGCCGATCATGACGCCGCCCTCGTCGGTCTGGCGGACGGTGACCATCGGATGGTGCAGGAAGGGCGCGGTCTTCTCGGTGACGATCACCTGCCCCTTGCTGGGCTTCACCGGCGCATGCAGCCCCACCATGGGCGCCAGCCGGGCGTTGTCGAGGCCGGCGGCCAGCACGATCCTGGGCGCCTGGATCTCCCCCCAAGGCCCGAAGACGCGAAAGCCGCTCGCCTCGGGCGTGATGCGGTCGACCGGGCGGCCGGGCCTATAGTCCACGCCGCGCCGCTGCATGGCCTCGTGAAGGGCGCGAAACAGCCGCAGCGAGTTCACGTGGCCGTCAACAGGGCTGAAGATGGAGCCCGCCACGTCCTTGCCAATGTCGGGCAGCCGGCGCTTCGTCTCGGCGTGGTCGAGCACCTCGTAGCCGTATTCGACCATGTTGATCTGGTTGTGCAGCCGGGTCATGCCGTCGACCCGCTGCTGCAACTCCGCCTCCGAAAGGCACAAGGTGAAGCCGCCCGGCTGGCTGTGGGCCACGTCGACGCCGGTCTCCTCCTGCAGGATCCGGGCGAGGTCACGCCAGCCATCCGCCGAGCGCTTCGACCACGCGGCGTATTCGGGCATGCCCATGCCCTTCGACTGGACCCACACGAGCGCGAAATTGCTCCGCGACGCCCGGAAGGCGACGTCGCCTTCGTCCAGGACGCAGACCCGCGCGCCGGCGCGCGCCAGGCCGAACGCCATGGCCCCGCCGACGAGGCCGCCGCCGACGACGACGACGTCGGGCTCAGGCGTAGATGTGCTTTCTTGCGACACGGGAGGTCAGCCCTTTCCGGCTCCGACGAACAGGCGATCGAGCCCGAAGACACGGTCCAACACGAGCAGCATCAGCGCGGTGAGGGCGATGAGGCAGGCCGAGACCGAGGCGATAAGCGGGTCGATGTTGTCCTGGATGTAGAGGAACATGCGCACGGGCAGGGTGACCGTGGCGGGAGAGGCGACGAAGACCGTCATGGTGACTTCGTCGAACGAGTTGATGAAGGCCAGCATCCACCCTGAGACCACGCCGGGCAGGATCAACGGCAGCGTGACGCGGCGGAACACCGTCGCCGGACTGGCGCCGAGCGAGACCGCCGCATGCTCGATGCGGGCGTCGATCCCGTAGGAGGCCGCCAGGACGAGGCGCAGCGCGAAGGGGATGACGACGATCACATGGCTGAGCGCCAGCCCCGTGAAGGAGCCGGCCAGCCCGACCTGGGTGAAGAAGCGCAGGAAAGCGATGCCGAGCACCACATGCGGCACCATCAGCGGCGACAGGAACAGCGCCGTCAGCGCCTCCCGGCCCGGAAAGCGATAGCGGGCGATGGCCAGCGCCGCCGGGACGGACAGCGCGATCGCGATGGTGGAGGACAGCGCCGCCAGCCAGAGGCTCGACCAGAACGCGCGCAGGAACTCCGGATAGGCCAGGATCTGCCGGAACCAGCGCAGGCTGAAGCCATTCGTTGGCAGCGACAGATAGCCCTCCGGCGTAAAGGCGACGGCGCACACGATGGCGAGCGGCGCCAGCATGAAGATCACGAAGGCCAGGTGGAAGGCGATGGCGAGGGGACCGTTGCGGCTCATTCGAACACCTGCGCGTAGCGGCGTTCGATCAGCCGGTTGGAGCCCACGATGATGGCCACGAGCGCCACGAGCAGGAGCGTCGCCACGGCCGCGCCCAGAGGCCAGTTCAGCGTGTTGAGGAATTCGTCATAGGCCAGCGTCGCCGCCACCTTGAGGCGCCGGCCGCCGATGATGGCCGGAGACGCGAAGGCGCTCGCCGCCAGGGCGAAGACGATCACCGAGCCGGACAGGATCCCGGGGACGATCTGCGGCAGGACCACGCGCCGCCACGTCGTCAGCGTCGAGGCGCCCAGCGAACCGGCCGCGTTCTCCACCTGCGGATCGAGCCGCTGCAGCGCCGCCCAGACCGCCAGCACCATGAATGGCGCCAGCACATGGGTGAGCGTCACCACCACGCCGGTCTCGGTGAACATGAAGGGCAAGGGCGCGTTGATCGCGCCAATTTTCATCAGCCCCTGGTTCACGACTCCGGTGGAACCGAACAGCAGCGCCCAGCCCAGCGTCCGCGCGACGACCGAGACCAGCAGCGGCCCCAGGATCGCGAGCAGCGACACGCTGCGCCAACCGGGGCTCATGCGGTTCAGCACATAGGCCTCCGGCACGCCGATCGCGATCGACGCCAGGGTGACCAGGATCGCAATGCGGAAGGTGCGAAGGAAGACCTGGAAGAAATAGTCGTCGGCCGTCATCTCGCGCCAGTTCTTCAGCGTGAATTCCGGCACGATGCCCTTGTACTGTCCCCAGTCGTAGAAGGAGAGCAGCACCGTCATGGCGAGCGGAACCAGCACCAGGCCGAGAAAGACCAGGGCGGTGGGGCCAGCGAGCCAATAAGGCGTGAGAGGCGCCCGCTCCTTCACGACGCGCCTCCGGCCGGAAGGATCGCCGCGTCCCCAGCGGCGAAGGTGAGCGTGACGCGCTGGCCCTCGGTCGGGATCGGCGATCCGTCATTGGGCCGCACATGCGTCACGGGGCCGGCCTCGGTGTCGATCTGCAGGAGCCAGTGCAGGCCCTGGAAGACCCGGATCTTGACCGACCCGGAAATGCCGGGTCCGGAAGTGAGCGACAGGCGCTCCGGCCGCACCGCGATGATGTGCGGTCCCGGTACGGCGCCGGCGGGAGCCGGCGACCTCAGCCCGCCCACCGTGACAACCGGCCCGTCCGCATCCTGCTCGACCGCGCCGGCCAACAGGTTGGTCTTGCCCAGGAAGTTCGCCACGAAGGCGGACGCCGGGCGGGCATAGGCGTCGTCGGGCCGCGCGACCTGCTCTACCCGGCCCTTGTTCATCACCACGATGCGGTCCGAAAGCGCCATGGCTTCGGATTGGTCGTGCGTGACCAGGATGGTGGTGGTGCCGATGCTGCGCTGGATCGAGCGCAGCTCGATCTGCATCTCCTCGCGGAGCTTGGCGTCCAGGTTGGAGAGCGGCTCGTCCAGCAGCAGGATCGAGGGCTTGATCACCAGGGCGCGCGCCAGCGCCACGCGCTGCTGCTGGCCGCCGGACATGCGCTTGGGGTAGCGGTCCGCGTAGCCGGCGAGGCCGACCAGGGCCAGCGCCTCGGCCACCCGTCGGTCGCGCTCGGCGCGGCTGACGTCGCGCATCTCCAGGCCGAAGGCGACGTTTTCGGCCGCCGTCATGTGTGGGAACAGCGCGTAGCTCTGGAAGACGATTCCAAGCCCGCGCCGATTGGGCTTCACCTTGTTCAGTTCGGCCCCGTCGAGCATGACGCGGCCGGCCGTCGGCTCCACGAAGCCGGCGATCATCTGCAAAGTAGTGGTCTTGCCGCAACCGGACGGGCCCAGGAGCGAGATGAACTCCCCCTTGTCGACCGCGAGTTCGAGCGCCTCCACGGCGACATGGTCGCCATAGCGCTTCGTCAGTCCCTCGAGGGAGATATAGGCCATGCAGGGACCGTCCGGTTCCGTGTCGCGTCGGGGGAGGGGGCCGCGGCCGAAGCCGCGGCGATCAGCGCTCGATCTCGCGGTTCCAGCGCTTGGTCCATTCCTCGCGCTTGGCGTTCACCACGTCCCAGTCGACCGCCTTCAGCGTCTTGGCCACGTCGCCATAGGGCAGGCCTTTCTGGTCCTCGGGCGCCAGCTTGACGGTCATGTTGGCCGGACCCGTGCCGGCGCCCCTGGCGAGCGCGACCTGGATCTCGGGCGAGAGCAGGTGCTGCACGAAGGCGTTGGCCTCCTTCTCGTTCTTCGAGCCGGCGACCGGGCAGGCGGCCGTGCCGAGGGCGTAGCCGCCTTCCTTGGGGTAGACGAACTCCACCGGAAAGCCCGTGTCGGCGAAGGCCTTGACGCGGCCCGAGCCCCAGACCGCGAACACCGCCTGGCCGTTCTGGAAGAGCTCGGTCATCTTGGCGGGGGAGGGCTCATAGGCGAGGACATTCGCGTTAATCTGCTCCTTGAAGGCCTTGAAGCCGGGCTCGATGTCCTTCTCGCCGCCGCCGCCCAGCTGCGCCTCCGCGATCAGCGCGTGCAGGCCATAGGTGTTGTTGATCGGCGGAATGACGATCTTCTGCTTGAACTTGGGATCCTTCAGGTCCGCCCATGAGCTGGGGATCGGCTGTTTGCTCTCCTCGAAGGCCTTCTTGTTGACCATGAAGCCGGTGGCCACCATGCCGATGCCGACCGCCTTGTTGGAGGAGAACTTCATCACCGGCGCCACGTCCTTGTAGACGTCGCCCGGGGCCAGATCGCCGCAAAAGCCCAGCGAGACCGCCTGGTAGGCGGGACCGTCGTCGACGATGATCACGTCGATCTGCTGGTTGCCTTTCTGGGCCTGCAGCTTGGCGAGGGTGTCGGTGGAGTTGCCGGCCACATACTCGATCTTGACGCCAGACTTGGCCTCGAAGGGCGGGATGATCTCCTTGCGCATGGCCTGCTCGTAGGAGCCGCCATAGCCCGCCACATAGAGCGTCTTCTGTTGCGCCAGCGCATGGCCTGACGCCAGCGCCGTCGAGGCCAAGAGCAGCCCCGCCCAAACGTTCTTCATGAAGACCCTCCTTGACCGACCAAAACCATGACCAGCTTGGACGCCGCGCAACCGGAGGGTCAAATCGAATGATTGCGGCAGCTCATAAGGGAATGTTATGGGCAGTCCCATGCTCAACCCGCGCCAGATCGAGGCTTTCCGGGCCGTCATCGTCATGGGAAGCGTGACGGGCGCGTCGCAGGCGCTCAACGTCACCCAGCCCGCCGTCACCCGGCTGATCCACGATTTCCAGCGCAGTCTGGGACTGCCCCTCTTCGTCCGCCGCGGGTCTCGGCTCGTGCCTACCGAGGAGGCGCTGGCGCTCTATCGCGAGGTCGAGCGGCAATTCGTGGGCCTGGACCGCATCGCCCGCGCCGCCCGCGACCTGCGGGAAGGCCGGGCCGGCACGCTGCGCATCGCCGCTCTTCCGGCCTTCAGCGTCGGCTTCATGCCGCGCGCGGTCGGCGAGTTCATGGTCGAGCGGCCGGAACTCGACGTGGCGCTCTACGGCAGCATCTCCTCGCAGGTCGTGGACTGGATCGCGTCCGGCTTCTGCGAGGTCGGATTCGTCCAGACCCCGATCGAATCCGCGCATCTGGACATCGAGCCCCTGGTCTCTGCGCCGGCCGTTGCGGTGCTGCCCGCGGGCCATCCTCTGTGCGCCAAGACCGTCCTGGAGCCGGCGGACTTCGCCGGCGAGCGCTTCGTCTCGCTAGAGAACAGCACGCAGCTGCGCTACCGGATCGACGCGGTGTTCTCCCAGGCGCGGATTTCGCGCCAGTCGCGCGCCGAGACTCCGCTGTCCATGATCGCCTGCGCGATGGTCGCGGCGGGGGCGGGCCTGAGCATCGTCGATCCCTTTACCGCCGCCGAGTATGACAAGCGCGGCGTCGAGATCCGGACCTTCCGGCCTCATATCCACCTGGACGTGGCCTGCATCTGGTCCGCGCAGCGCTCCAGGTCGGGCATCGCCCGGCAATTCATGAGCTTCGTCAGAGGCAAGCTCGCGACCTTCGCCGACGTCGAGCCGTGACGGAAGCGGGATCGCTCACGGCCGCTTCGCCGGCGGCTAGTGGGAGAGCCGCTCCTTGTCGAGCTTCAGCGTCACGACGGCGCCTTCGACGGACCAGTCGACGTCGAGGGATCCCCCCAGCTGGCCGATGACGCTGGATCTCAGCAGTCGGCTGCCGAAGCCCGGCGCGTCCTTCGGGGCCGCCACGGCCGGGCCGCCCCGCTCCATCCAGACGACCGAGATCATGGCGTCCATGTCGGTGCAGGAGATGTCCAGGGTCCCGCTGTCGGATGACAGGCAACCATATTTGACGGAGTTGGTGGCCAGCTCGTGGACGATCAGCGCCAGGCTCGTCGCCGCCCTCTCGCCCACGCCCATGCGCGGCACGGCCACGCGGATGCGGCCGCTGAAGGCTCCCAGATCGTCATAGGGCGCCAGCAGGATCGAGATGAGATCGCCCAGGAGGGCCGCCGATCCCTGCTGCCCCGGCAAGGGCCTGACCATGTCATGGGCCCGCCCGAGCGCGGCCAGCCTGGCGGTCAGCTCCTGCGCCATGTCGACAGGCGTCTTGGCCGACTGCGACGTGAGCCGGGTCAGGCCGGACGCGATGGCGAGCAGATTCTTGACCCGGTGGCTCATCTCGCCGGCCAAAAGCTCGCTGCCCTCTTCGGCCTGCTTGCGTCCGGTCACATCGAGGAAGATGCCGAACATCACCCGGCCCACCATGCCGATGTCCTCGCCCTGGCCCCGGGCCGAGATCCATCTCACGACGTCGCCCACCAGGATCCTGAAGTCGATCTCGTAGTGTCCCAGGACGGCTCTCGTCGCCGAAAAGGCCGCTCTCACCCGGTCGCGGTCGGCAGGGTGGATATGGGCGGAGAGATCCTCGAAGGTGACGTGGTCGGTCGGCGGCACGCCCCACAGCGTATAGGCCCGATCGTCCATGGTGAGGCGGTCGGTGTCGACGTTCCACGACCAGAGGGCGATGCCTGCGGCGTCGACGGCCAGCCGGAGATGTCGTGCGTCCCAGGCCCCGGGCGCCCAGGAAGACTCATCGCGCGTCACGGAGCGACAGCCGGAAGTTGATTCCACATCGCCCATCCTTCATCCGAAGAACCGCACACCTAGCACAATCGGTGCGCGAAGGTCAGGTTCCTGAGCGACATCCGAGACGAGGGGCAGCCGCACGGGACCGGCTTGGCCCGGGTGTGCGCTCGGCGTCGGCTTTGATCGCCTCGACGGCCGCCCTTAGTCTCGACCCGGCCGGAAGCATCGGCGGGTCGCCTGCGTGCGCTGAGACGCTGGCGCAGACGAGGAAGGGAGCGGCGGCCGTGATGAAAGAGACGAATTCCCGGCAAGTCGAGGGGGCTCCGGATGCGAGCCTCTCGCGTCACATCCTGCCGACCTCCGGCACGATGATTGGCATCTGCACCACGCTGGTCGGCTTGGTGAAGATCATCGAAGCCAGAACCGGCCCCAGCAGCGTGGACGAGCTGGCGGCTCTGACGTCGATCCTGTTCCTGGCGAGCGCCGTCATGTCTTACGCCTCGATTCGAACCGGCAGGCCTCACCGGCTCGGCGTGCGGCTGGAGCGGGCCGCCGACCTCTGCTTCATGGTCGGGCTCGTGAGCGTCGTCGCGATCGCGGCCTTCTTCGCCTATGAGGTGCTCTAGCATCCTGCCCCGGCTGGGCAGGGTTGCCGCCTGCCGGGCGGGCGTATTTGATGAGCGCCCTTCGGATCGGACGGCGCACAGGAGATCGCCATGGGCTACCAACCGCTCGCAGAGCGCTATGAGAGCGGGATGCGGTATAACCGCGTGGGCCGCAGCGGGCTCATGCTGCCGGCGATCTCGCTCGGCCTCTGGCATAATTTCGGCCATGACCAGCCGCAGGATCGGGCGCGGGCGATCTGCCGCAAGGCGTTGGATCTAGGCGTCACGCATTTCGACCTGGCCAACAACTACGGTCCGCCTCCCGGCTCGGCCGAGGCCCATTTCGGCGAGATCCTGCGGACCGACTTCGCCGGCCTTCGGGACGAGTTGGTCATCTCCACCAAGGCCGGCTACCGCATGTGGCCCGGGCCCTATGGCGAATGGGGCAGCCGCAAATACCTGATCTCCAGCCTGGACCAGAGCCTGAAGCGGCTGGGCGTCGACTATGTGGACATCTTCTATTCCCACCGCTTCGACCCGGATACGCCTCTGGAGGAGACCATGGGCGCCCTCGACGCCGTGGTCCGCCAGGGGAAGGCGCTTTATGTCGGCCTCTCGTCCTACAACTCGCAGCGCTGTCGCGATGCGGTCCGCATCCTCCGGGACCTCGGAACGCCCTGCCTGATCCACCAGCCCAGCTACTCGCTGATCAATCGCTGGATCGAGGACGACGGGTTGCTGGACACGCTCGACCGGGAGGGGATCGGCTGCATCGCGTTCTCGCCGCTGGCGCAGGGCCTGCTCACGGGCAAGTACCTGAACGGCGTGCCGGAGGACAGCCGGGCCGCGGCGGGCAAATCGTTGCGGCCGGCCTTTCTCACGCCGGAGAACATCGAGAGGGCGCGCGCGCTCGACGCGATCGCACGGCGGCGCGGACAGACCCTGGCCCAGATGGCCCTGGCCTGGGTGCTGCGCGGCGGGCGGGTCACGTCCGCCCTCATCGGCGCGAGCCGGCCGGAACAGGTGGAGGACTGCGTGGCCGCGCTTCGCCATCCCGACTTCACGGCCGAGGAACTCGCCGAGATCGACCGCTACGCCGTGGAGGGCGGCGTCAATCTGTGGGCCGCGTCAGCGGAACGCGCGGGTCCCCAGCGCTGAGACGCTCGGTCAGCGCCGGCGGGTGCTGTCGCGCGCGATGATCTCGGCGGGCAAGCGCACGTCCCGGGCCGGAGGGGTCCGGCCCTCGATCAGGTCGACCAGCATGGCGGCGGCGCGGGCGCCGATCTCGCCGCGCGCCTGGCGCACGGTGGTGAGGGCCGGGTTATAGGCGCCTGCGAACTCGATGTCGTCGAAACCCGCCACCGAGACGTCGCCGGGGACCGACAGGCCCGCCCCGACAAAAGCGCGGATGGCGCCCATCGCCATCGCGTCGTTGCAGGCGAACACGGCGTCGGGCCTTGCCGAAAGCGCGAGCAGCGCCCTGGCCGCGGCTTCGCCCGCCGCGATGGAGAAGTCGCCGGGCCGGACCAGCGCGTCGTCCAAGGTCAGGCCGTGGGCCAGCAGGGCGTCGCGATATCCGGCGAAACGGTCGTGCTCCAGCACGTTGGCGGCCGGCCCGCGCACATAGGCGATGCGGCGGTGGCCGTCGGCGATCAGGCGCTCCGTCATGGCGCGCGCGGCCTCGCGATTGGCCGTTTCGACATGCGGCAGTTCGGAACCGGGAATGCGCTCGCAGAGGCTGACGGTGGGCACGACGATCTGGGCTCCGTCCGGCTTGGACAGCAACCGGCCATTGAGCAAAAGCAGACCGTCGACGCGCCCGGCGCGGACGAAATCGGCATGGTCCCGCTCGCGGGCGGGATCGTTGCCGGTGTCGGCGATGATCAGGCTGTAGCCGGCGGACCGCAGCAGGTCGGAGATGCCGTGAAGCACCTGCGAGAAGAAGATGTTGGACACGTCCGGCACGACTGCAAGCACGGCGTGGGTACGGCTGGTGCGCAGGTTGCGGGCCGCGACATTGAGCACGTATCCGGTCTCGCGGACGGCCTTCATCACCGCTTCGCGGGTCTTGGCCTTCACCTGGTCCGGGCTGGCGAGGGCGCGGCTGACCGTGGCGGTGGACACGCCGGCCCGCTGCGCCACGTCCCGGATCTTCGGTCGCGCCACCCGCTCGTCCATCCTCCGTCCCAGCCCTTCACGCAAGACGCCGACGGTCCGCGACCCCGGCCGAGGCGCTTGACACGCGCCTCTCATATGGCACTCTAGAAAAAAATGTAATCGATTACAAATCGAAACGCGCCGCATGCAAGACGGCGTCCTGGGAGGAAGCAGCCATGGTGTTCAAGTCGCGGGATCGGCGTGCGCCGACCACTCTCCTTACCGCCCTGGCGCTGGCCGGGGCCGCCCTCTCGGCGCAGCCGGCCGCAGCGCAGGAGCTCAAGGCCGAGGTGATCCACTGGTGGACCTCGGGCGGCGAGTCCGCCGCCGTGAAGGTCTTCGCCGAGCAGTTCAAGAAGGCCGGCGGAACCTGGATCGACACCGCCATTGCGGGCGGGGCCAACGCCCGCACCGCAGCCATCAACCGCACCGTCGGCGGCACGCCTCCCACCATGATGCAGTTCAACACCGGCAAGCAGTTCGACGAGCTCGTCGAGAACGACCTTCTGACCGACGTCGACGCCATCGCGACCGAGCAGAAGTGGAAGGATAAGATCCCTGGTCCGATCCTGGCCGCCACAACCCGAAACGGCAAGATGTTCGCCGTGCCGGTGAACATCCACGGCCAGAACTGGCTGTTCTACAATACCGAGGTGCTCAGGAAGGTCGGGGCCGAAGAGCCCAAGACCTGGGACGACATCCTCCCCATCCTCGACAAGATCAAGGCCGCGGGACTGATCCCGCTCGCCTTCAGCGGCCAGAAGACCTGGGAGCGCAACCTCTTCAACGCCGTGCTGATCGGACAGGGCGGGCCGGACCTGTGGATGAGCGTGTACGGCAAGAAGGATGCGTCCGCCGTGAAAAGCCCGGCCTTCAAGTCCGTGGCGGAGACCTTCGGCAAGCTGCGGAACTACGTCGATCCGGGCGCGCCCGGCCGCAACTGGAACGACGCGTCCACGCTGGTGATCCAGGGCAAGGCGGGCTTCCAGGTCAACGGCGACTGGGCCAAGGGCGAGTTCATCGCCGCAGGCCAGACGGCCGGCAAGGAATATGGCTGCACCATCCTGAGCAAGGCCGGCGGCGGCTACGTGATGGGCGGCGACGTGTTCGCCTTCCCCAAGACCAAGGATCCGGTCGCCCAAAAGGCTCAGGTCGTCTTGGCCAAGATGATGCTGGAGCCCGAGACTCAGATCGCCTTCAACACCAAGAAGGGCTCGATCCCGGTCAGGACGGATGTGGACGTGAGCTCGATGGACGTCTGCGCCCAGAAGGGCGCCAAGATGGCGGCTGACAAGTCGCAGCAGGCGCCCGCCATGGAGTTGCTGACGCCCCCGTCGGTGACCGGCGCGGTCGAGGATGTGATCTCCTCCTACTGGAACACGCCAGCCCAGAGCCCGGACGTGTTCGCCGACAAGTTCGCGGCGGCCCTGAAGCAGATCTGATCTGCCGCACCCCGGCCCGCCATCCGGGCGGGCCGGACCCCTGTCGTTCGCTCCAGGCGCCCGGCGCCGTGGAAGGACCGCCATGCGCGTGATCAGGCCTCGCCTCGCGTCCCGCTTTGCCGCCCTGCTGGGGCTGACCCCCGCGCTGGCGATCCTGCTCGTCGTCTATGTGGGCTGTACGGCCTGGACGATCTGGATCTCCATGACGTCGTCCCGGATGCTGCCGAGCTCCAACTTCGTGGGGCTGCGCCAATACGAGGCGCTGTTCGCCAATGAGCGCTGGCAGGTTTCGGTCGGCAATCTGGCGGTGTTCGGCGTGTTGTTCATGCTCGCCAGCATCGCTCTCGGGTTCCTGCTCGCGGTGGCGATCGATCAGCGCGTCCGGGGCGAGAACCTGCTGCGCTCCATCTTCCTCTACCCGTTCTCGATGTCCTTCATCGTCACCGGCCTTGTCTGGCAGTGGCTGCTGAACCCCACCTTCGGCATCGAGAAGATGGGCCGCGATCTGGGCTTCGCCGACTTCCGCTTCGACTGGATCGTGCGCCAGGACATGGTGATCTACACGCTCGTCTTCGCGGCCGTGTGGCACGCCGCCGGGCTCGTCATGGCGATCATGCTGGCGGGCCTGCGCGGCATCGACGAGGACATCTGGAAGGCCGCCCGCATCGACGGCCTGCCGCCCTGGCGGGTTTATCTCTCGGTCGTCATCCCGATGCTGGGCGCGAGCTTCGCCACCGCCTCCGTGCTGCTCGCCACCAGCGTGGTGCGGCTCTACGACCTCTCGGTCGCGATGACCAATGGCGGGCCGGGAGTCGCGTCCGAGGTGCCGGCCAAGTTCGTGATGGACCACCTGTTCGAGCGGGGCAATCTTGGCCTCGCGACAGCTGCCGCCACCTCCATGCTGATCACAGTCGCGGCAGTGGTCGGGCCCTGGCTTTACTGGCAGAGCCGCCGGACGGGGAGGGCGCACGCATGACCGCGCCCGCCGAAAGCATGCAGCCGGCCTGGCCAAATCCGCCCGCCGCCCCGCGAGCCCTGGAGCCCAGCGGCGCCCGCCCGAGGCGGCTCACCCCCGCCCGGGTCGGCCTTTACGCCTTCCTGGCGATCACGGCTCTGTTCTTCCTGACGCCGCTCTACGTGATGGTGGTCACGTCGCTCAAGGACATGGGCGAGATCCGTTCCGGCGCGATCCTCTCCCTGCCGCACGCGCCCACCATCGAGCCGTGGATCAAGGCCTGGTCGTCCGCCTGCACGGGCCTCAGCTGCAACGGCATCAGCGTCGGCTTCTTCAACTCGGTGGCGATCCTGGTGCCGTCCGTGATCGCCTCCATCGCGGTGGGAGCGCTCACCGGCTACGCGCTGTCCTTCTGGCGCGTGAAGGGCGCGGGCGTCCTGTTCGGCGCGCTGATGATCGTGGCCTTCGTGCCCTACCAGATCTTCATCTATCCGCTGGTGCGCGTCTTCGCCTTCGTCGGCATCAACAACTCGATCCCCGGCATCGTCGTGATTCACACCATCTTCGGCCTGCCGACGATGACGCTGCTGTTTCGCAACTACTTCGTCTCGCTGCCGATCGAGCTGTTCAAGGCGGCGCGGGTCGACGGCGCAGGCTTCTTCCGCATCTTCTGGTCGGTGATGCTGCCCATGGCGACGCCGATGCTCATCGTCGCCGTGATCCTGCAGGTCACCGGCATCTGGAACGACTTCATCCTCGGGCTGGTGTTCGCCGGGCGCGAGAACCTGCCGATGACGGTGCAGCTCAACAACATCGTCAATTCGACCCAGGGCGAGCGGGCCTACAACGTCGACATGGCCGCCACCATCCTGACCGCGCTGGTGCCCCTCGTCGTCTATTTCGCGTCCGGACGCTGGTTCGTCCGCGGCATCGCCTCCGGCGCGGTGAAAGGCTGACCATGATCAAGCGCTGCGACGTTTCCATCCGCGGTGTCGAGATCTCGTTCGGCTCCGTCCGCGTGCTGGAGAAGCTCGACCTGGAGGTCGCGCAGTCCGAATTCCTGGTGCTGTTGGGTCCGTCCGGCTGCGGCAAGTCCACGCTGCTGAACGCCATCGCGGGGCTGATCGACGTCCAGGCCGGGCAGGTGTGGATCGGCGGGCGCAACGTCACCTGGGAGGAGCCCAAGGACCGCGACATCGCGATGGTGTTCCAGTCCTACGCGCTCTATCCGCGCATGACGGTGCGCGGCAACATGTCGTTCGGCCTCAAGGTGGCCCGGATGCCGGCCGCCGAGATCGAGACCCGCGTCGCCGCCGCCGCCGCGATGCTGAAAATCACCGAGCTGCTGGACCGTCGCCCCGCCGAGCTCTCGGGCGGCCAGCGCCAGCGCGTCGCGATCGGCCGGGCGCTGGTGCGCGACGCCGGCGTCTATCTCTTCGACGAGCCGCTCTCCAACCTCGACGCTCAGCTGCGGGCCGAGCTGAGAGTCGAGATCAAGAGACTGCACCATCGCCTTGCAGCGACGATGATTTACGTCACGCATGACCAGATCGAGGCGCTGACGCTCGCGGATCGTATTGCGGTGATGAAGGATCGCGTGATCCAGCAGCTCGGCACGCCGAACGAGATCTATCGCCGCCCGGCCAACCGTTTCGTCGCCTCCTTCGTGGGCTCGCCCGCCATGAGCTTCGTGCCGGGATCTTACGAGGTGCGCGACGGCTTGCCCTGGTTCCACGCCGAGGGCGTGGCGACGCCGCTCCAGGGCTACGGCTTCGCCGACCGCCTCCAGCCCGGCGCGCCCATCGAGCTTGGGGTGCGCCCCGAGCACGTGGAGGCGGGCGGCGATCTCAGCGCCGCCATTGAGATGATCGAGCCGATGGGGTCCGACCAACTCGCCTGGCTGCGGCTTGGCGCCCACCCGATCTCCATGCGCCTGCCGGCCGAGGCCGACGTCCAGGCCGGCGGCGCCGTGCCGATCCGGCTGCCTCCCGACAAGCTCAATATCTTCGACGCCGCCTCCGGGCGCCGCCTCTGATCCGACCTGAAAGGACTCCCCTGATGACGCCCCTCGACGGCCTTTCCTTCCAGCTCTACTCGGCCCGCATGGTGGAGCCGCTCGAAGCCCAGTTCGAACTGCTCGCTGGCCTCGGCTATCGCAAGGTCGAGCCCTATGGCGGCCTGCTTGGCGACCCCGACAGGCTGAAGCGCCAGCTCGACGAGCACGGCATGAAGGCGCCGAGCTGCCACGTCGGCATGGACCGCCTGCGCGCCGACCCTGTCGCGACCGTGAAGCTCTGCCGCGGGCTTGGCATCGAGACCATCTACGCTCCCGCGCCGCCCCCCGGCGAGCGCGACGGCGGCGAGGCGGAGTGGACCGCGCTCGGGCGCGAACTGAACCGGATCGGAAAGGCGGTGACCGGCGAGGGCCTGCGCTTTGGCTGGCACAATCACCACTTCGAGTACGGCAAGGCGGCCGATGGCCGCTTCTTCCTCCACGTCCTGCTCGAGGAAGCGCCCGAGATGCTGTGGGAGGCCGATCTCGCCTGGATCGTGCGCGGCGGAGCCGATCCCATCGCCGAGGTGAAGCGCTACGCCGGCCGCGTCGAGGCCGTGCACGTCAAGGACATCGCCCCGCAGGGCGAATGCGTCGACGAGGACGGCTGGGCCGATCCTGGCCACGGCGTCCTCGACTGGGGCGCGATCGTGCCCGCCTTGCAGGAGGTCGGCGTCAAGCTCTTCGTCGCCGAGCACGACAAGCCCAACGACGTCGCCCGGTTCGCTCGCCGGGCGATGACCACCGTCGCATCCTGGCGCTGAGGAGAAAACCCATGCGGGAGCTTGGTGTCGGCGTCGTCGGCTGCGGCGTCATCTCGACCATCTACATGCAGAACATGCCCTCGTTCCGGGGCGTGCGGCTCGTCGCCTGCGCCGATCTCGCGCCGGAGCTGGCCCGCTCGCAGGCGGAAAAGTTTGGCGCCCGGGCGCTCACGATCGACGCGCTGATGCGCGACCCGGAAGTGGACGTGGTCCTCAATCTCACCCCGCCCAACGCCCATTTCGCGGTGAGCCACGCGGCGCTGACGGCCGGCAAGCACGTCTTTACCGAGAAGCCGCTCTGCGTCTCGGCCGAGGATGGCCGGAACCTGCTGCGCGAGGCCGACGGACGGGGCCTCAAGCTCGGCTGCGCGCCCGACACGTTTCTGGGCGCCGGCGGCCGGCTGGCGCGCGAAACGGTTGACAGCGGTCAGATCGGCCGCGTCCTCGCGGGCTCATGTTTCCTGATGTCCCACGGCATGGAGCACTGGCATCCGAACCCCGAGTTCTTCTTCAAGCCCGGCGGCGGGCCGATCCTCGACATCGGGCCTTACTACCTCGGCGCGCTGTGCAATCTGCTCGGTCCGGTCGCCAGCGTGCAGGCGCTGTCCTCCACCGGCTTCGCCGAGCGCGTCGTCTCGGCCGAAGGGCCGCGCAAAGGCGACCGCATCACGGTTGAAACACCCACCACGGTGATGGCGCTCCTGCGTTTCGTGGGGGGCGCCGACCTCGTCTTTTCCATGAGCTGGGACGTTTGGAAGCACGGCCACCCGCCCATCGAACTCTACGGCACGGAGGGCTCGTTCCGTGCGCCGGACCCGAACTTCTTCGGCGGCGTCGTCGAGGTGACGGCGCGCGGCGAGGATTGGCAGGTGCTGGATTCCTCGTCGCGGCTCTACGGCAAGCCGAACTGGCGCTCGCCCAACTGGGCGCCGAACTTGCCGGACCGCGCCAATTACCGCTGCCTCGGGCTCGCCGACCTCGCCAGCGCGGTGCTGCATGGAACGCCGCACCGCTCGTCCGGCGCCTTCGCGTCGCATGTGCTGGACGTTATGCACGCGATCCTGCAAGCCGGCGAGGGCGGCGGGGCGATCCGCATCGAGTCGCGCGTGGAGCGGCCGGCGCCGCTCTCCGACGAAGAGGCGGCGTCCTATTGGCGCGGCCAAGCGGCCTGAGGGGAACAGCCATGCCAGCCACCATGAAAGGGCCCGCGATCTTCCTGGCCCAATTCGCCGGCGACGCCGCGCCCTTCAACAGTTTCGACGCCATCTGCGGCTGGGCCGCGGGTCTCGGCTACAAGGGCGTGCAGGTCCCGACCTTCGATCCGCGCATGATCGACCTCGACAAGGCGGCCGAGTCGCAGACCTATTGCGACGAGATCGCCGGCGTGGCGGCTAGCCACGGCCTGGCGATCACGGAGCTGTCGACGCATTTGCAGGGCCAGCTCGTGGCCGTGCACCCGGCCTATGACGAAGCCTTCGACGCCTTCGCGCCCGCGGCGCTGCACGGCAAGCCGCAGGCCCGGCAGGAATGGGCGGTGGACCAGATGCTCAAGGCCGCCATGGCGTCCCGGCGCCTCGGCCTGACCGGCAGCGTCAGCTTCACGGGCGCGCTGGCCTGGCCGTTCCTGTATCCCTGGCCGCAGCGGCCGCCGGGGATGATCGAGACCGCCTTTACGGAGCTGGGACGGCGCTGGACGCCGATCCTGGACGCTTACGAGGAAGCGGGCGTGGACCTCTGCTACGAGATCCACCCCGGCGAGGATGTATTCGATGGCGCGACCTTCGAGATGTTCCTGGAGGCGACCGGAAACCATCCGCGCTGCGCCATCAACTACGATCCCTCGCATTTCCTGCTGCAGCAGCTGGATTACCTCGCCTTCATCGACATCTACGCGGATCGCATCCGCGCCTTCCACGTCAAGGACGCCGAATTCAACGCCTCGGGCCGGCAGGGCGTCTATTCGGGCTTCCAGCCCTGGCTGGATCGCGCCGGGCGCTTCCGCTCGCTGGGCGACGGGCAGGTCGACTTCAAGGCGATCTTCTCGCGCCTCGCAGCCATCGGCTACGATCGCTGGGCCGTGCTGGAATGGGAGTGCTGCCTCAAGAACGCCGAGGATGGCGCCCGGGAAGGCGCGGCCTTTATCCGCGACCACATCATCCGGGCCACCGACAAGGCCTTCGACGATTTCGCCGGCGGCGCGACCGATCCCGCGCAGGCGCGGCGCATGCTCGGGCTGGGGAGGGAGTGATGGCCAGTCACCGCATCCGCCTCGGCATGGTGGGCGGCGGGGAGGGAGCCTTCATCGGCGCCGTCCACCGCATCGCGGCCCGCCTCGACGATCGCTACGAGCTTGTCGCCGGCGCGCTCTCGTCCACGCCTGACAGGGCGGTGCGCTCTGCCCAGGCGCTGGGCCTGGCGCCGGACCGCTCCTACCCGGACTTCGCCGCGATGGCGCGCGCCGAGGCGGCGCGGCCGGACGGGATCGAGGCCGTCGCCGTCGTGACGCCCAACCACATGCACGCGCCGGCCGCCGAGGCGTTCCTGGACGCCGGGGTTCACGTGATCTGCGACAAGCCACTCACCGCCACCCTGGAGGAAGCGCGCCGCCTGCGCGCCAAGGCCAATGCCAGTGGCCGTGTTTTCGCGGTGACCTACAACTACACCGGCCACCCGTTGGTGCGGCACGCCCGCCGGATGATCCGCGACGGCGAACTCGGCGCGATCCGGGTGATCCAGGTCGAGTACCCGCAGGAGTGGCTCTCCACCCCGCTGGAGCAGACCGGCCAGAAGCAGGCCGATTGGCGCACCGATCCGGCCCGCTCGGGCGCGGGCGGCTGCATCGGCGACATCGGGACCCACGCCTACCAGCTCGCCCATTTCGTCAGCGGGCTCGCGCCCGCGCAGGTGCTCGCTGAAGTGACCACCTTCGTGCCGGGCCGGCGATTGGACGACAACGTCCAGGTGCTGTTGCGCTACGCCGAGGGCGCCCGGGGAACGATCTGGGCCAGCCAAGTGGCGCCTGGCAACGACAACGGCCTGCGGCTGCGCATCTTCGGCGAAAAGGGCGGGATCGACTGGCGCCAGGACCAGCCCAACGTTCTGACCTGGTCGCCCTTGGGCGAAGCGCCGCGCCTCATCGGGCGCGGGACGGCGGCCATGAACGTCGACGGCCAGCGCGTCAACCGCATCCCGGCCGGCCACCCGGAAGGTTATCTGGAAGCTTTCGCCACGCTTTATTCGGAAGTCGCCGACGCCATCCTGGCGCGCCGCGCGGGGACGGCGCTCGACCCCGCCGTCACCTTTCCGACGATTGAGGATGGCTTTGCAGGGGTGGCGTTCGTCGACGCGGCGCTGCGCTCCGCCGCGGCCGGCGGAGCATGGGTGGAGGCCGAGCGCTGAGACGGTGCTCCGGCGCCCGTGCGCGCTGACCTGCGACGCCCCTGTGGCGTCCAGACGGCGTCGGGCCGTCCCCGTCGCTCGTGGTAGGCTTGGCGATCGCGATCCTTGTAGAGGGCGGACGATCTGATGGCGCTGGTTCGGGACGCGCGACGCGAGGACCATAAGCCGGTCCGGCCCTCGCCGCCGTCGCGCGTTCCGGTGCGCCTCTACGCTGCGCGAGCCGTCCGTGATTTCGGCGACGGCTTCGTGGCCGTGCTGTTGCCCGTGTACCTGACCGTGTGGGGGCTTGGGGCGCTGGAGATCGGCGTCGTGGCCACGGCGGCGTTGCTGGGGTCGGCGGCGACGACCCTGGCCATCGGCTGGCTCGGCGGGCGGCGCGACCAGCGCGCGCTCCTGATCATGGCTTCCGCCCTGATGGGGGCCACGGGCCTCGCCTTCATGGGGGCCGACTCCTTCCCGGTGTTCCTGGTCATCGCCTTCGCGGGCACGGCCAACCCGTCCGCCGGCAGCGTCAGCATCTTCGTTCCGCTGGAGCACGCCGCTTTGTCCCACGCGGTGCAGGACGACGAGCGCACGGCCGCGTTCGCGCATTATAGCCTCGTGGGCGCGCTCGCCGGCGCGCTGGGCGGCTTCGCCGCCGCCGCCCCCGACGCGATGGCGTCGTGGGGCGTCTCGACCCTGACGGCGCTCAAGGCCATGTTCTTCGCCTATGCGGGGCTGGGTCTTGTCGCCGCCCTGATCTATCGTGGGATTCCCGCCGCTGCGGCGGGCGAGCCGCGCAAGGTCAGCGCTCCCCTTGGCCCCTCGAAGGGCGTCGTCTATCGGCTGGCCGCCGTGTTTTGCATCGATTCCTTCGCCGGCGGCTTCGCAGTGCAGTCGTTGCTGGCGCTGTGGCTGTTCAACCGCTTTGGGCTGTCGCTCTCGCAGGCCGGGTTCTTCTTCCTGTGGTCGGGCGTGCTGGCGGCCTTTTCCTTCCCGGTGGCGTCCTGGCTTGCGGGCCGGGTCGGGCTCGTCAACACGATGGTGTTCACCCACATCCCGTCGAGCCTGTGCCTGATTGGGGCGGCGCTCTCGCCCAACCTAGACCTCGCGCTGGCGCTCTTGCTGGTGCGCTCGGCCTTGTCGCAGATGGACGTGCCGACCCGCTCCTCCTATGTGATGGCCGTCGTCACGCCGCCCGAGCGCGCGGCGGCGGCAAGCGTCACCTCCGTTCCGCGCAGCCTCGCCTCAGCCGCCAGCCCGGCGCTCGCCGGGGCTCTTTACGCGGCCGGCTACGAGGCCTGGCCTTTCGTGATCTGCGGGAGTTTGAAGATCGCCTACGACCTTCTTCTGCTGTGGATGTTCCGCCATGTGCGCCCGCCGGAAGAGGCGTGAAGGGCGCGGGGGGCTGAGCGGCAGCTATCTCCGGAGTTCACGCGGCCCCCGCATGCGGGCGGCGGAACCGTCAGCTCCAGGCGAGCGCCGGCCGCCGCCGCCATACTGCGATGGCCTCCCAGACGGGGGAGGGGATTGCGCCCACTCTCGATGGCCGTAGGAGCTCATGAACGCGCCTCCGGCGCTCGGCGTGCTCGCAGGTTCCGAGTGGGCGATCGAACCGGTCCAGAGCATGGCCCCGCCAAGAACGAGAAGGCGCAAGGTGCGTCTGCGCATGCGGCAGTCCCTCCAATCGCGACGCGTCGGTCCAAGGCGATCGCGCGCCGGTAACGTCAACGTTTCGGCGGCCCTCGATGGATCATGCCCATCTCCGACGAGCCTGCTGCGCGGCGCCCGCGCCCCGGAAGGGAACCAGGAATACTAGGCTGATGGGCGACGTGGGGCGCCAGTATCTTACTGTAACTAACCTGCGCCGGGGCGACGGGGGTGGTAGCAGGAGGCACGCCAGCGCTGCGGCCTCGGGACCAATGCGGCCGTCATGCAGCGCCCTTTGCACCAGACGAAAGGCAGCCCCGTGTCCGTCGCCGTCAACCCAGCCGCCCCGCATGACCTGCCGGTCTTCATCACGGGTCCGGGAGACACCGACCTGCTCATGGTGGGAACCGGGATCTTCCTTCTCTTCGCCGTGCTTGGGGTCGGGCTGCTGTTCCTGCGCATCCACACGCTGCCGGAGCGCATGGCTCACAAGTCGCAGAAGCTGCAATTTGAGATCGTGGCCGTGCTGGGCCTCCTCGCGCTGTTCACGCACGAGCACATCTTCTGGGTGGCGGGGCTCCTGCTGGCCCTGGTCGACCTTCCCGACTGGGGGTCGCCGCTTCGCCGGATGGCCGGTTCGCTGGAGAAGATGGCCGGGATCGCTCCGGATGCCGGGGCGGACGCCGCCGACGCCGTCGAGCGCAAGGGCGTGCCGGAGATCCCCGCTCCCGTCGACGACCGGGAGCGGGTCGCGGAGCGCCCCCTCAAGCCTGCGGAGGGCTGAGACATGCTCGAACTCATTCTGTGTTCGCTGCTGACCATCCTCCCGGACTACCTGTACAGGCGGTTCGCGCAGGGCAAGCGGCTCGGCAAGGAGATCAATCTCTTCTCCGTCTGGTTCGAGCTGCGCTGGGGACTCGTCGGCTGCCTGATGCTGACGATCGCGCTGATCACGACCGTCTTCTACAACCATCCGGCCACCACCAACGTGACCGCCTTCTTCCGCACCGTGCCGATCGTGCCTGAGGCCAACGGGCGCGTGGCGGAGATCTTCATCAGGGGCAGCGAGGAGGTGGCGAAGGGCGCGCCCATCTTCCGGCTCGACAACTCCCGCCAGCAAGCCGAGGCGGAGACGGCGCGGCGCAAGGTGGCCGAGATCGACGCCCAGTTCGTGATGGCGCAGGCGGACCTGGCCGCAGCGGAAGGCCAGATCACGCAGGCGCAGGGCGCCTATGACCAGGCCCTCGACGAATTGCGCACCAAGCAGGAGCTCAACCGCCGCAACGCGGACATCGTGGCGCGGCGCGAGATCGAGAAGCTGCAAACCCTGGTCGATACCCGCCAGGGCGGGGTGGATGCGGCCCAGGCGGCCAAGAAGGCCGTCGAGACGCGCGTCTCCACGCTCCTGCCGGCCCAGAAGGCGAGCGCCGAGGCGGCGCTGGCCCAGGCGGAGGTGGAGCTGAGCAAGACGGTGATCCGCGCCGGCGTCAGCGGCCGCGTCGAGCAGTTCGCGCTGCAGGTGGGCGATATCGTCAACCCGTTCATGCGCCCCGCCGGCGTGCTCATCCCGGAAGGCGCGGGCCGCCGCGCGCTCTATGCGGGCTTCGGCCAGATCGAGGCCCAGGTGATCCGGCCCGGCATGGTGGCCGAGGCGTCCTGCATCTCCAAGCCCTGGACCATCATCCCGATGGTGGTCACCGACGTGCAGGACTATATCGCCGCCGGCCAGTTCCGCGGCGGGGAGCAGCTCATCGACGCCCAGCAGGTCGCCAAGCCGGGGACCATGCTGGTGCGCCTCGATCCGCTGTTCGAGAACGGCCTTGAGGACGTCACGCCGGGCAGCAGCTGCGTGGCGAACGCCTATACGAGCCACCACGAGGAGCTGAAGAACGGCGAGCTGAGCTCGTTCCAGCGGTTCGTTCTGCACGGCGTGGACGCCGTCGGGCTCGTCCATGCGCTGCTGCTGCGCATCCAGGCCCTGATCCTGCCGATCAAGAGCCTCATCTTCAGCGGCGGCCACTGAGCCATCGGCGGCCGCCTAAGGCAGGCGCGATCGAACGCCTTCGCCGATGACCCGCGCCAAGGTTCCGCGCCAAATCCACCGGCGCCAAATCCCTGCGCTCAGTCTTGACGCCCGGTCTTGGCGCCCTTGCCGGTCCGCTTCGTCGCGCGCCCCAGATGCTCGTCCGCGTGCTTCACATAGTCCCGCAGCTCGCCCACGAGCTCGGCCACGAGGCGATCGCATTCCGCCAGGGCGGCGGCGTTTTCGGGCGTCTGCGGGAGCGTCTCCGACAGCCGGATCACCTCCTCCAGGTCATCGCAGAGGGTCTGGAACCCGGGGCTGTGCGCGTAGAGCTCCGCGGCGCGGCGTTCCGCGCCAAAGGCCGCTGCGATCGCGACGATCCTCTTGTGCATCGGCGGCTCGCTCAAGGCGGTCGAGTTCATCGAGACAGCATGCGGCCACTCGCGCGCGGCTTGGAGTATCTTACTGTAGGAGGCGGCTTGACGCGGTCGCAGGGGTGATCCCGCCCCGCGTCCGTCCCGCCGATACGGTAAGATACTTCCCGCTCCATCCCGGCCCGAAGATCAGGGAGGCGCTCATGGCCATGGCGGCGCCCCGCATCGACCAGTTCTTCGTCCTGCACGCCGCCCGCAACGAGCGCTGCCCCGTTGGGTACCGCTGCCGCAGAGACATGGCGGCGGCTGATGCATCGTTATATGCAATCTAAAGATGCAATATGGAAATATTTCGAGCAGGTGTTGCATCCGTGTGCTTTCGGGCCGGTCGAATCCTCCATAGGATTGGTCGACAGGATTGTGTTGACCGGCGGAAGGTCTTCCCGTCGGCGTTGCAGGTGGGGCGGGCATGGCGACGAGTTTCAAACTGGCGGCGACTGTCGGCATCCTGTCCGCAACTCCGCTGATGGCAGCGGACCTCCCCGCGCGCAAGGCCGAACCCGTCGAGTACGTGCGCGTCTGCTCAACCTATGGAGCAGGCTTCTTCTACATCCCGGGTACGGACACATGCATCCGGGTCGGCGGTCGCATCCGTTACGAATTCCAGATGCAGACGCCCTACACGCGCAACGACGATCAGACCGGGACGCGCGGGCTGGGCCGGATCTACGCAGACACCCGCACCGCGACCGAGTATGGCCTGCTGCGAGCCTTCGTGCGGCTCGACGTCGCCCGGCGCAACGGTACGATCTACAGCGGCACCGCCGCCCGCATCGGCACGGCCTTCACGGGCACGAGCGTGGATTACAATGGGACCGCCCAAACCCAAGTCGTACTCGATCGAGCCTTCATCCAGTTCGGCGGCCTGACGGCCGGGCGCAGCCAATCGTTCTTCGGATTCTACCAGGGCGACCTGGAATGGGTGGGCATCACGGCTGGCCAGTCCTCGCTCAATGACTTGACCAACCTGCTGGCCTACACCGCCACCCTCGGCTCAGGCTTCTCCGCCACCGTGGCGATCGAGGATCCGGTGGAGGCGCGCAACGCGATCGCGACAGCGGTCACGCCCGTGCCCGGACTGGCTCCGACTTACGCTTACACGGGCTCCGGCGCGCCGGACCTTGTGGCCCTCCTGCGTTACGACGGCTCATGGGGCGCGGCTCAGCTGTCAGGTGCGCTTCATCAGGTCAGGGTCGGCGAGCAGACGGCGCTCGCCAGCGGCGTCACGCCTCAGGGCTTCGCGCCCTCGACCGAGTACGGCTATGCGCTGAACGCCGGCGTGAAGTTCAACCTCCCCATGATCGCCTCCGGCGATGCGCTCTACCTGCAGGGCACTTACACCCACGGCGCCAGCTCCTACATCATGGGCAACTATTTCGGCCTGGGCAAAGCCGCCGGCTGGGGCATTGGCGGCGTGGGGAATCTGGGCATGCCGGACGCCATCGTGGCGGGGGCGGCTCCCGGGGATCTCAAGCTCACCAGCATCGGGGGCGTGACGGCGGCCGCGCTGCACTACTGGGCTCCGACAGTCCGGCAGTCTCTCTTCGCCACCTACATGTCCATCGACTTCGGCAACAGCGCCTTCTACGCGGCGAATGGGTTCAGCCTCGCCTACAACGGCGGGAATCCCTATCGGGACTGGCGCTACTGGGGCATCGGCTCGAACCTGATCTGGTCTCCTGTCGCCAATCTCGACATCGGCGCGGAGTTGAACTACGTCCGCGCCGAAGCTGGCCAAGGCGGCGTCTACAGCACCATCAGCACAGATCCACGCAACTGGGTCCGGAAGACAGGCGATCAAGTCATCGCGAGGTTCCGAATTCAGCGGGACTTCTGATGTCTGCTCGCGCGATGGCGCAATGACATAAATCAGTATCGGGAGACTTTTCAGGAGTATTTCGTCTGGTTCAGGTGAACTAGTCCTATTTGACTTGGTAATTCATCCAATGACACGATGACTTTGCCTGCGTGTACCGTATCCTGCAATGGATAAAGGGAGGCGGCGTTGTCTGGTGTCACGACGAAGCTCGGTGGTTTGGACTGCGACCTCGTCGAGCGCTGCGTGGAGACGATCTGCGCCAGCACCGAATTTCGCCGATCCGAGCGCCTCAAGCGTTTCCTGCGCTATGTCGTTTCCGAAAAGCTGGCGGGCCAGGACGCGCGGTTGAAGGCGTACTCGATCGCGCTGGCGGTGTTCGACCGACCGTCCTCCTTCGATCCGCAGATCGATCCCGTCGTGCGCATCGAGGCAGGGCGGCTGCGGCGCGCGCTCGAGCGATACTACCACTCGGCGGGAAACGACGACGCGGTCTTGATCACGATCCCACGCGGCGGATATGTGCCGATGTTCGAGCTCCGCGCTGACGCCTGCCGCCCTGGGGACGACGAGCCCGAGCAGGTCGCGGACGCGAACGGCCTGGAGAGCGGCTTTTCCGTCGCCGGCGCCGAGGAGTGTTCCGCAAGCGTCACGGCGATCCCGCGGGCGGATCGTTCGGCGCGGGATGGCTCCCGCCTGCGGGCGGCGGCGACCGCCGCGTTCGTCTCGGCTCTGGCGACTGCGACGCTCGCGATCTGGATCGCCAGGGGGCCGTCGATCGGCGCGAACGATCCGGGAGGCAAGCCGCTCGTCGCCGTGACGCCCTTCGTCAGCACGCAGGGGGACGAGCGCGCGAGGCGGATCGCGCAGGACGTCTCGGAAGACCTCATCGATCGCCTGGCGAAATCCGGCGAGCTCCGCATCCTGGGCCGCCAGGCGGCTCGCCAGGTTGCGGAGGGGGAGGCCGGCGCGGCATCGTCCCGCTTTCGGGTGCGCTACGCGATTGAGGGCAGCGTCTCCACCTCGGCCAGAGGCGGCAATCTGACGGCGCGTCTGGTCAACGCGCCAACCGGCGAAGTCCTGTGGACCGAACGCTATCCGATCTCCGAGCCCGAAATGGCCTTCGAGCTTCGGGGCGATCTGGCGGCCAAAGTGGCCGAAGCGATCGGCCGACCCCTGGGAGCGATATCCCGCGCGGACGCGGAGCCGTCCGGGGCGGGCCCCAAGCGGGAGGGCAGGGCGCCCCCTTTCGACCGTGAAGCCCAGGCCTCGGCGGAAGGATCATGGCGCGCGCGCCCGGACGGAGACAGCTGGCCAAGCGTTCTGGGCCAAGCGCTCAGGAAGCGGTTGTAGGCCCGCCGCCGCAGGCGCATCCGCGAGACGCCTGGTCCGCTTTTCCGCACTTTGACATGCGTCAGGATCGACCGGCCGCCACCGTGGCATTCTGGGTTCGTGGGACAGCCTGAACGGCGCCGAGGGGCCGTATCGCTCCCTCGCTTCGTTCCACGGCTGCCTGGTGTCGGCGACGCCGGCCCAACCCTGGATGGCGTCCATCGCAAAGGAGATCGACATGGCGGGCACATTCCCGACAGCGCGACGGGCTTCCCGCGCCTGGCGCGTCGCCACGGTCTTGCTGGGAGCGGGGCTCCTTTCGGGGCTGGCCTCTCCGGCCTGGTCGGATGAAGAGGCCATGCAGTTGCTGAAGAAGACGAGCGACTACATGGCCAAGCAGCAGACGATCTCGATGAAATTCGACAGCGACATCGAGATCGTGACGCCGTCGCTCCAGAAGATCCAGTTCGCAAGCTCGGGAGAGGCGCTGCTCAACCGACCCGACAAGCTGCGCCTGTCACGGCAGGGCGGCTACTCGGATGTCGAACTGGTGTTCGACGGCGCCATGGTCACCCTGCACGGCAAAAACGCGAACGCCTATGTGCAGACGCCGTTCACGGGCGCCATCGACGGTCTCGTGGACAAGCTCCGCGCCGAGTTGGCAGTCGATGCCCCGGGGGCCGACCTGCTCTTGGCCGACATGTTCAAGCAGATGAGCGCGGACGTCCTCGACGGCAAGCATATCGGGCAGGGCGTGGTCGATGGCGTCGAGTGCGAGCACCTGGCCTTCCGAGGTCCCGAAGTGGACTGGCAGCTCTGGGTTGAGTCTGGCTCCAGCCCGGTCCCGAGGAAATACGTCATCACCAGCAAGATGGTGGCCGGCGCGCCGCAATACACGCTCCGCATCAAGGAGTGGAAAGCGGGGTTCGCCGCCCAACCGGATGCCTTCGCCTTCCGGCCGGGCGACGCGAAACGGGTCGAAATGAAGGAAGCGGCGGGATGGGACGAAGTGCCTCCCGCAGTGAGCGAGGGGACGGCGCGATGACACGGCGAATGATCTTCCTGTCGAAATGCATCGTGGCCGGGTTCATCGGATGCGCGGCCTTCCTCGTGGCGGATCGTCCGCGCCTGCTCGCGAGCGGCTCATGGATGGCATCGGCCGAGGCCCGGATAGGGCGCCCCATGACGCCCATGAGCTACGCTGGCGTGGCGCGCAGGACCACCCGCCGCTCGGTCGCGGTGGGCGCCGCGGGAGCAGCCGCCTATGGGGCTTCCGGCTACTACGCGCCCGGCTGCGCGCAGGTCGTGGACGCCTATGGGGCCGTCTACTACCGCAGCCCCTAGCGGATGCGAGCTGCAGCCTCCAGGCGGGGCCGCATCGGCGGCTCCGCTCCTTGCGCCCGCGCCATCGACGCTCGCGCTTCGCTCAGAGGTGTCGGACATGGTCGAGCGCACGCCCGCCAGATTGAAGACGCCCCGCGCGGCGGCCTGGGCGGGCATTGTGTTCGCGGTCGTCATCCTGGTCGCCTTCGCCATCCTCCTGCACTCCCTCCAGCCCCGGGCTGGCGACACCGGCGCCTGGGCGCGCGAGAAGGCTCACGCGGTGGGCTTCGCGCTCCAGCTGATCCCGGTCGCGGGGGTGGCCTTCCTCTGGTTCATCGGCGTGCTGCGGGACCGCCTCGGCCCCGATGAGGACAAGCTCTTCGCGACGGTGTTCCTGGGGAGCGGCGTTCTTTTCGTCGGGCTGCTCTTCGTGGCCGCGGCGGCCACAAGCGCCATCGTCTTCGCGGCGCAGGATCCTGGCTTCCTGGGCGGGCCGACATTCCGGCTGGCGCGAGCGCTCGCCTTCGACCTGACCAGCGTCTACGCCATGAAGATGGCGGCCGTGTTCATGTTCACGGCGTCCTCGCTGATCGTCCGGACCGGCTTCACCTCGCGATGGACGGCGCTGCTGGGGTATGGCCTCGGGCTGGCCGTGCTCATGTTGAGCCAATCGGCGTCGTGGACGCTGTTCCTGTTCCCGCTCTGGGTCCTGACTGTCAGCGTGACCATTCTGGTCGAGCAATGGCGGCGGGCGGAGCCTGATCTCGCCGCGCCTCCCGAGCCGTCTGGCTCGCCGCTTGCGCCAGAGTCCTGACATGCGCCTCTGGCTGATCCCGACCGCCTACACCGCCGCAAGCGTGGGGGCCGCCATGGTCGTCCCTCGCCTCGAACAGGCCTGGGCTCCGGGACTGGTGCACGGAATGTCGGCGGCGTCGGCCACGGCGTTCCTGTCGGCCACGGCGTCCGGCATGCTGGCCATGACGGCGATCGTCTTCTCCATCGCTTTCGTCATGGTGCAGTTCAGCGCCATCGCCTACTCGCCCCGCCTGGTCCTCTGGTTCGCGTCGCGGCCGGGCCTCTATCATGCGCTCGGCGTCTTCATGGCGACCTTCGCCTATGCCTTGGCGGACCTGATGTGGACCGATCGGGCGGGAAGCGGCTCCGCGCCCCTGATCTCGACCATGCTGGTGGTCGTCTTGCTGGTCGCCAGCATGCTGGCCTTCGCCATGCTCGTGCAGAGCTTGTCGGGACTGCAGATCACCGAGGTCCTGTGCCTGATCGGAGATCAGGGACGGGACGTGCTGGCGTCTCCCGGATCAGTCTACGGGGCGCCAAGCCGTCCGGAGGACGACCAGCAGACCCAGCGCATGGCCGCGCTGGGTCCACCCGTGCGCACGTTGCTCTTCCAGGGTAGCCCGCGCAGCATCACACGGCTGGACGTGCGCCGGCTGGTCGAGGAGGCCGAAGTCGCCGACGCCGTCTTCGTGATGGCGTGCGGCGTCGGCGACACGCTCGTGGACCAAAGCCCCATACTGCATGTTTACGCCGCTTCGGCCGGCGATGCGCCCGAGGTGAACGAACCCGCCATGCGCCGCGCCATTGGACTTGGCCGGGAGAGAACCTTCGACCAGGATCCCAAATGGGCGCTGCGGCTGCTCGTGGACATCGCCATCAAGGCGCTGTCGCCCGCGATCAACGACCCGACGACGGCGGTTCAGGCTCTGGACCAGATCGACGATCTCCTGCGCCGGCTGGCTCGGCTCCATCTGGACAATGTCTGGGTGGGAGGGGTCGACGGCGTCCCGCGGCTGTTCATCCCGCTGCCCAGTTGGGACGACATGCTGGCGCTGTCCTTCGACGAGATCCGCCAATTCGGCGCAAGCTCGGTCCAGGTCATGCGTCGGCTCAGGGCCGCGCTGGTCGGCGTGCAGGAGGTTGCGCCCACGCCGGAGCGGCGCGACGCCGTCGGCCGCTATCTACATCATCTCGACCAGAACATCCGAAAATCGGCGCTGGACACGCAGGATCGGATCACCGCGCGCCAAATCGATCTCCAGGGCCTGGGGCTGACGCGGCTCGTCCCGAAACTACGCCGCGGCAGAGACGCATGAGCACGGCGCAAATGCAGCGGTCCCCTTGGGACCGCATGAAGCTGGCTCTCGCATGACTGCCATTGCTGGGCAACACTCTTGCCACTGGGGCCGGCCGTCCGCGCCGGCCTTCATCATCGTCCAGCTCGTGGGCGCCGGCGCTGCAACCGCGCTCTGCGGCTGGCTCTTCGGACAGGAGTATCGCGCATGCCCGTTTTCCCGATCACGATCTATCACAACCCCGCCTGCGGCACGTCCCGCAACACGCTGGGCCTGATCCGGGCGGCGGGATACGAACCTACCATCGTCGACTATCTCCAGACGGGCTGGACCCGGGCCCAGCTGGAGGAGCTGCTTGCGGCCATGAACGCTCGCCCACGCGACATCCTTCGCGAGAAGGGAACGCCGGCCGCCGCCTTGGGGCTGTTGGCCCCCGACGCGACCGACGACAAGGTCCTGAGCGCGATGATCGAGCACCCGATCCTGGTGAACAGGCCCATCGTCGTCACGCCCAAGGGTGTGAAGCTCTCTCGCCCCTCGGAGGCTGTCCTGGACGTGCTGGACCGCAGGCCGGAGAGCTTCACCAAGGAAGACGGCGAGATGGTGAGGCTCTAAGGCGTCCCAACGCTTGGGGCCTTCACGCGCCAGCACTGACGAACCGTCATCAAACCGTAATGCGCCACGGCTTCTGTCACCACGCCATTGGAGACACGGCCATGTTTACGCGCATAGCGCTCGCTTTCGTCCTTTTCGTTTCCCCCGCCGTCGCCGGCGAGGCTCCCTATGTGACGGCGTCTGACATCGACCTTCGGGTTTTCCTGCCCCGGCCGGTCCAGGCCGGGTCGGAGGCCGACAAGGCTCAGCAGGCGGAGGTGCTGGCGGTGCAAAAGGCGGCTTCGCCCGAGCGCATCGCCCTGGCGGCGGCCGATGGCGAGGAGACCGTCTTCGACATGTATGCGCGGGTCTTCGGGCCGGACTTCAAGCCGGAGGTTCTGCCGCGGACGGCGCATCTGTTCGGCCGCGTGGGCGAGAGTGAGGACGCCTCCGTCGATCCCGCCAAGCCGTTCTTCGGCCGGGTCCGGCCCTATCTGGCGAACCCGCAGATCAAGCCGCTCGCCAAGGCGAGCAAGAGTGGGTCATTCCCGTCCGGCCATACCACGCGGGTGACGGCTGTCGCCGTGATCCTGACCATGATGGCCCCGGAGAAGCGCGACGAGATCTGGTCAAGGGCGGAAGAATACGCCGAAAGCCGCATTGTCGCCGGCCTGCACTACCGGGCCGACATCGAAGCGGGCTTTCGCACAGGCTCGGCCCTGGCGGCGGCCATCATGGCCAATGCGGACTTCAGGGCCGACTACCCCGCCGCCCGGGCGGAGCTTCGCACAGCTCTCGGCCTGACGCAGTAGCGGGTCGATGCGGCGTCGCCGCCCGTCCTTGTCATGAAACTGAAGCGCGGGTCGGATTTGGTGCGGGCGCGTCCAGCCGGAAGCCTCGCTCATGCTCGACCTGCCGCTCGCCTTGTCCTCCGCCCCACCGCCGCAGCCTCGAAGCTTTGCGTCCGTTTCGGCGCGATCCGCCGGGGAGGGCGGGCCGTTCAGGGTGTTGATCGCCACGGATGCGTGGCGGCCTCAAATCAATGGCGTGGTGCGCACCCTGGAGGGCCTCGTCGCGGAGGCGCCTCGCCTGGGAGCCGCCATCAGCGTCGTCGGACCCGAGCGCTTCGCCTCCGCGCCGATGCCCGGCTATCCCGACATCCGTCTGGCGGCGCCCACGCCGTCCGCGATCGCACGCGCGATCCGGGAGGCTCAGCCGGACGCCATCCACATCGCGACGGAAGGCCCCGTCGGCTTCATGGCGCGGCGCTTTTGCATTCGCCACGGGATGCCTTTCACCACCTGCTACCACACGCGCTTTCCTGAATATCTGGCGGCGAGGCTGCCGGTGCCCCTGTCCTGGTCCTATGCGGCGATGCGCCGGTTTCACAAACCTGCCGTGGCCACCATGGCGGCGACCCCGGCGCTCGCGCGCGAGTTGCAGGGGCGCGGCTTTGGACATCTTGTGCTGTGGACGAGGGGCGTCGACGTTCCCGCCTTCGCTGCGGGCCGGCCCGGGATGCTCAAGCTGCCCGGGCCGATCTTTCTGTGCGTGGCGCGGCTGGCGGTCGAAAAAAACATCGACGCGTTCCTGGCGCTCGATCTGCCCGGATCCAAGGTCGTGGTCGGCGACGGCCCGGCCCGGACCTCCTTGCAGGCGCGCTTCCCCGATGCGCGCTTCCTCGGCATGCTGTCCGGGCAAGCCCTGGCCGACGCCTACGCGTCAGCCGACGTCTTCGTGTTTCCCAGCCGCACCGACACCTTCGGCCTCGTGATGCTGGAAGCGTTGGCGGCGGGCGCGCCGGTGGCGGCCTATCCGGTGACGGGCCCGCGCGACGTGCTCGGAACGTCCGGATGCGGCGTGCTGGATGAGGACCTTCGGGCCGCCGCGCTCGCTGCGCTGGCGATCCCGCGGGACCGTTGCCGCGCCTACGCGCAAGGCGCGACCATGACGGAGAGCTGCCGCAGCTTCCTGGACAATGTCAGCCTGGCGGCTCTTTAGACGCCAGGGTCATGCCGCCGGCGCGAGCGCCAGCGGCCGGGCGGTGGCTGCGTCTTCGACGTCAGCCCTGGTGTCGCGCTTCATCCAGCGAACGAGTTCCAGCCGCCCGTCCATGTGCTCCAGCACAGCCGTGCAGGACTCCACCCAGTCGCCCGTGTTGACGTAGTGCACATCGCCGATCGTCTCGACGACGGGTTGGTGGATGTGGCCGCACAGCACGGTGTCGACGCCGTGTCTCCGCGCATCCGCGACCACCGCCTCCTGGAACGCGCTGACGAAGTTCACCGCCGTCTTCACCTTGGCCTTGCTCCAGGCCGAGAACGACCAATAGGGCAGGCCCATGCGGCGGCGAACGCGGCTGATATGGACATTCAGGAACAGCGCGAGGTCGTAGGCCCAGTCGCCGAGCAGAGCCAGCCACTTCACGTTGCGCACGACGATGTCGAACTTGTCGCCATGCAGGATCAGCATGCGTCTTCCGTCGGCCGTGACATGGACGTGCTCTTCGACGATGTCGATGCCGCCGAAGTTGGAGCCGACGTAATCGCGCAGGAACTCGTCGTGATTGCCGGGAACGTAAATGAGGCGCGCTCCCTTTCGCACCGCGCGCAATAGCTTTTGCACCACGTCGTTGTGCGCCTGCGGCCAATTCCAGCTCACCTTGAGCCGCCATCCGTCGATGATGTCCCCGACCAGGAAGATCGTCTCAGCCTCGTGATGCTTCAGAAAGTCCAAGAGCATCTCGGCCTGGCACCCGCGCGTGCCCAGGTGCACGTCCGACAGGAAGAGGGAACGGACCTTCGTGGTCGGGCTCATGGGAGGCGTCTCCGCTAGGCTCATCGCGCGAGACAAAGCGGATTCTTGTCTCAGTTTGGTGACAGGAAGCGCCGCGGCTCGGGTCGTCATCAGCGAATGAGCGGCCGGTTTCGGGCCAGGGCCGGTGCGCCGGGCGTCAGGATTTCACGGCGGTGAGCGGCGCAGAAGCGTCGGTCGCCAGCGCGGGCTTGGCGCGTCGACGCGCGCCGCTTTTCTTGCTCGAATCTCCCGTCCCGGACTTGCTCTCGGCCTTTTCTGTCGCGTCTGGCGCTCTTCCCGAGGACTTGGCCTGTCCGCGCTTCGCCTTTTTCGACTTCGTAGCCTGAGATTTCGCATCCTCGATGGATCGCTCCAGGCGCTTGACGGCGAAGGCATGAAGCTTCTTCAGCGCGCGGCGCTCGGCCTTGAGGGCTTCCAATTCGGCTTCCACCGCCTTGGTCCCGGCCGGGCTCGCCAGGGCCGACGCGAGTCCGCTCTGACCGTCGACGCCTCTCACTTCGCCCCTCGCCGCAGCAGCGATTTTTCGCGCCTGCTTGGCCAGTTTGTGGGTCTCAATCAGCTTGTCGAATTTTCGGGCCTGCTTGTCAGACATGCGGATACGCCTCCGTTCCGGGGCACTATGGTCAGGCCGATTGTCACAATCGAGAGGCGTCTTTGCACGTCGGCCTTCGATTTTTGCGTTCAGGCTGAACCACATCGCGCCGATCCTTCAAGCCAGCGCCGCGCGGGCGACGACACGAAAGCGCTCGCAGGCTCCTGCCCGACGTCGGGCGCTATTTCGGAGAGAACGTTCAGGAGTTCGATGAGCTGGAGCGCTTCGGAAGGGAGACAGGATGCGATGAGATCCAATCGATCCATGCCCGGTCGTCGCCGAAATACGGGGTAAATGGGCGCGCCATATCAGCCAGCCGGTTCGCTATGCGTCCCCAGCGTTCCCTCGAGCAGGCCTAAGGCATTCTCGGCCAGCTCTAAGTGTTTAGAAAGAAATGGTGCCCAGGGGCGGCACTGCACTGGCGTACGGTGCAGTCCAATGACGTCCGGAAAATCTAGGGTACGTCTACAGTTCGGCTTCCGGAGTGTCTCGTCAGGTCCAGCTCTATCCGATACAATCCTATAAGTTATGTGGGACTGAATGTGGGACGAGGACGATGCCGAAGCTCAGAGCGCGCTCTGTTGAGACGATAAAGACGGAGGGCCGTTATGGCGACGGCGGTGGCCTCTATCTCGTTGTCTCTGAGAGTGGCGCGAAGAAATGGGTCCTCCGGTACCAGCAGGCCGGGCGGCGCCGGGACATGGGCTTGGGCAGCTTCCCCGACGTGCCGCTCGCCGCCGCGCGCGAGAAGGCCAGTGCGGCGCGCTGCGCCGCCGCTGCTGGCCAGGACCCCATCGCAAAGCGCAAGGCGGAGGCTGCGCGCAGCCGCCGCCCAACGTTCCGGGAGATCGCCGCCGAAGTTATCCCCCTTGAGCAGGCGAAATCCAAGAACGCCAAGGTCCAGTACCAGTGGGCCTTTCTACTCGGAGAGGCGTATTGCGGTCCGCTGCTCGACCGCATGGTGGACGAGATCACGACGAGCGACGTTGAGCGCGTTCTCCGGCCGGTCTGGCACGCGAAGCCGGAGACGGCGCGCAAGCTTCACCGCCGCATCCGCCGCGTGTTCGAGCACGCGCGCGTTCGCCTGCGGGACGGCTTCGGCATCACCATGGCGGAGAATCCGGCGCGGTGGGACGACCTCAAGGCGCTGGGCTTCTCAACCCCCGAGAAGCTGAGCCGTGGGCCGCAGCCTTCACTGGACTATGCCGAAGCGCCAGCCTTCCTCTCCGCTCTTCGGCAGCGCCGGACCATGGCGGCGCAGGCGCTTGAACTGCTGCTCCTGACCGCTGTGCGCACCGATGCTGTCCGGAGAGCGGAATGGCGTGAGTTCGACCTCGGTGCGGCGCTGTGGACCATCCCGGTCGACCACCTGAAGGACAAGCGCACCCGCGCAGAGCCGTTCCGAGTGCCCCTCGCGCCCGTGGTGGTCGACATGCTGCGCGCCATGAAGGAGCAGCGGACGTCGGCGACGTTCGTCTTCCCGAGCCCCAGGGGCGATCAGCCGCTCAGCAACATGGCCATGCTGACGCATCTGAAGAAGATGAACATGGTGGGAAATGGCGGCGTGCGTTGGCGCGACCCGCGCGACGGCCGGCCGATCGTGCCGCACGGCTTCCGCGCGACTTTCCGGACGTGGGCCGAAGACCAGACGCACTTCCCCCGCGCTGTCATCGAGCAGGCTATGGGCCATCAGGTCGGCACCGAGGTCGAACGCGCCTACCGGCGCACAGACGTTCTGGAGCGAAGAAGAGAGTTGATGAGTGAGTGGGCGAATGCGCTTGGGGCAAACGTAGCTCCGCACAGTCTGCGCCAGAATTAGTTGAAATCGGAGGGCCCGAGTCGGCATTGATCTTGGTCCCGTGGGGGGCGGGGTCATTGGCCGGCGCAGCTTCGCCTACGACTTGTGGGGCGATCCGGTGAACACGGCGTAACCGACCTGGCTGGCCACGATGAGGTGGTGGTTACAAATCATGCCAAGGACGCGCTTGGACCGTCCCTTCGATGAAAGGCAAGGGTCCTATCGAAGTGCACTGCCTGACCGCCAGCAGCGAAATTCAGCGGCAGCCGTGACGCGCCAAGAGGAATTTCATAGGGCGTGGGTAGATATCCGCGCTGGTCTGCGCCGTAGTTACGCGTAATAATCCGGACTCTCTGTCGGTCGTCTAAGTTCTGCCTCCTTTTCGGAGGAATGGAGGCGCCGTCAGCGAAGACGAGTGTTGACCAGCGCGGCTCCGCGCTGGTCTTTTGCTGGCCGAGCCCAGAATCCCCAGTTGGGCGCACTTCCCTCACGATCAAGGAGATCGTTCTCAACCCGGGACAGCTCACCAACAGCTGTCTCAGCCACTCGTGCGCGCCAGTGCAATACCACGGCCTGCACGACGGTTCGGAGGATCAGCCGAACCCCTTGCCACACCCAGACTCGCCGGGACGGCATCGCAAATCACAGGAGTCTTCTAACTCATGAACAAGACCATGGTCGCCGTCCTTTCGGCGATGGTACTTGCCTCTCCAGCAATCGCGGAGATCCATCCAGGACAAACGGAGAATGCAAAGCCTGATATGGCCGATGGCGCCCCGGTCCCCACAGCGTCATCCAGCGACGGCCAACATGAGGCCAACAGCCCATCCGCGGCGCGAAACTCCGACACAGTCAGAGATCTGGTCACGGCAGTGGCTGAGGAGCACGGCGTACCTCCCGCAATGGCTCACGCTATTGTTCAAGTCGAGAGCCGCTACGACTGCGCTGCCAAAAACCCGCGCTCGAGCGCGACGGGATTGATGCAGACGCTTCGCGGAACTGCCCACTCGGTCGGCGTGACTGGGGATCTGCTGGATTGCCGCAACGGGCTAGAGGCCGGAATGCGGTACCTCAAGAGGGCTGTCGTGGCGCACGGTCTGGGCTGCGCAGCCGCTTCCGCCTACAACACCGGAATATCCAGCAAGGGGCGTTGCACGCCTTACGGGCGTAAGGTGATGACCCTGATGGACCGGACCGGAGAGAAGGCCCAACAAGCCAAGTTCTAATCAAATGCGCTGGTCCGCCGACGGCTTCGCACGTGCGGCGCCCGGGTTGCCGGTCCGGCGAGGCAGCTAGATCGCACGGCTGCCGCGGATGCGGCGGAGCTAGCCCCCGGGGCTCGGGATCAGGCCGTGCTTCGTCATGACGGCCGCCATGGCGGCAGGCGCTGCGTCTTTGGCCAAGAGATCGGCGATCTCCTGGAAATAGTCCGAGCCGAGAATCCCGGGCGTCAGCACGCAAAGGCATTTCGCAGCTTCTCCGCCGTCATTGCGGAAGCCATGCACGACGCCCCTCTTGATGAACACGGACTCGCCCGGACCGACTTGGACGTCCTGACCGTCGATCCGCCACGTACTCACGCCATCAAGGCCGTAGATCGTCTCGTCCCAGCTTTCGTGGTGGTGGGCGATGGGCATGCGCGCGGCGGGCTCGACCGTCATTTCGAAGATGGTCGCACTTCCGGCCGTGTCCGCCTTGTCCTGTATGAAGCGTAGGTGCAGGCCGCCGATCGTGATCGTCTTGGTCATGGAGAACACTCCGCTCCGAGCGCTGCGCCAGCCTAGCGCCACCCGGAGCCGAAGACCAAGTCGGGACAGTAAGCCCGACCCCGCGGCGACCGGGGCCGCGCGAGCACGGACGCGATCGGGCGGCCGCGATCAGGCCGCGCGGGCTCAGGCGTCGTCCCGTGCTACGATAGCGTTCTCTTCAGCTTGGGAGCTGATCGATGAAGACGCTTCCGGCAGTGACGATCGCAGTGACCACGGGCGCGGCCCTTGGCGGGATCGCCGTCCACAATCTTGAGGCGCAGGCCCGCCCTCCCGCCTTCGTTATTTCAGAGATTGAGGTGACCAACCCCGACGCCTATGCGCGGGAGTACGTGCCTTTCGCCAATAAGGCGCTGGCCGACAGCGGGCAAAAGCGGCTCGCATCTGGTGGCCGCACAGTGGCGCTGGCAGGGGCTCCGCCTGCTTCAAGGGTCGTCGTCTCCATGTTCGAAAGCATGGACATGGCCCAGGCGGCCTACCAGTCGCCGGCCTATCTCGAGGCCAGGAAGATCGGCGACCAATATGGGAAGCTTCGCATCTTCGCTGTCGAAGGCCTGCCTCGCTAGCGGATCGATGCCGCGGCAGTTCAACCGCGCCTCCATGTCGGACGCCATGGCTCAGGGGCGCATGGCCAGGAGAAAGAAAAAGGCGCGACGGTCGTCCAATCGTGCCGCACGGTTTCCGCGCCACATTCCGGACCTCGGCCGAGGATCAGCCCACTTCCCGCGCGCTGTCACTAGGTCGCCAGGAGCAGCAAACTGTGAGCGGGAAGACGTCTTGAAGAAACTCCAAGTTTTGCCGCCTTGTAGGAAAATAAATCTAGCAGCTCCCGGCTTTCACAGGGCAGCAAATTAAAAAATGGGTCGCCGTTGATTTCGCGGTTTTTTCGGAGTCTTCTGTCCGTCATCGCCCCATCACGGACGATGTTCCTCCGTCGGAGGACGACAAGAAAGAGCCGCCCCGACCTTGCCCGTCGGAACGGCTCTCTTGGGGTCACCCCCGTTGCTCTCGAAGAGCGGCATGACCCTAACGCTTAAGAGGAGGCCGGTGCAATCCCGTGCCGCCTCTTGGCGGCTTGTCGACGCGCAAACGACAAGCCAGCGAGGGTCCATTGGCCGCTTCGAACGATGACGTGCGCCGCCACGGCGTCGCCCACCTGCCCGAAACTGGGTTTCTCCGCCTCACCTCCATCCTCGCTCCGCGCGGCCCCATCCCCGTGTCGAAGTCGACGTGGTGGGCAGGGATCTCGCGCGGGCGCTATCCCCAGCCGGTGAAGCTCGGTCCGCGCATCTCCGCGTGGCGCGTGGAGGATATTCGCGCGCTTATTGAAAAAGGGGCGCGCTGATGCTTGGCGCATCCCACCCCCTGACCGAGTTCGAATGGTCGATCGTGAAGCGCCACTCGGCGTGCACACCATTGGCGCAGCTGGAAATCGAGTGGCTGCGGAAGCAGGGGATACCTTCCTCGGCGCTTGCCCACCCCGATTTGCTTCTGCGAGCCGACGTGCATTTCCGAGCGTTGCGTTTCGCATATCCCGACGAGATCGAGCCCGACGCCGAAATGGAACGCGCCCTCATTCTGCTCGTGCGCGATGCGGACGGGCACCCCCACGATCTCGCGGCGTGGGCGCCGCGCTCCCGACGGCTAGCAACCTGGTGCGGCCGAGCCGTCTGTATCGGTAATGCGATGGGTCCGCGCCTCAACGAGCACGGGGCGCTTCCCGTTTATCCGAGTCCTCTCGAGTGGCTGCAGGAGGGCTGTGACGGCATTGTCATCATTGACCCGGTCGCGGCCTCACATGAGCTGTTCGACCTTGGTCCGATTGCTGCTATGGGCGGCGCGGAACATGCCCGCGAGTTGAAGGCGCTCTTCGAGGGCCTCGCCCCCTGCATTATCGCCGGGACAGTGCTGACGAGTGCGATCTGATGGCAGCGCACTTCGAGTTAGGTGAAGCCGCGACCGCGCGTGTGGCGGTGCCATTTCTCCAACCGCCGCGAACGCAGGCCGCCCAGCGGGGCCATGTTCTGCGAGGCAGCCCAGCCACGATTTCGGCTGCCGAACTCGTCAAGAAGTCATTTCCGCCCGTCCAGTGGATCGTGCCTGACTTGGTGCCGGAGGGGCTCACGCTTTTGGTCGGCTCCCCCAAGACGGGGAAGTCGTGGCTGGCGCTAGAAATCGCTTTAGCCGTTGCTTCTGGTTCGTCTTGTCTGGCGGGTCTGACCTGCGAACAGGGGCAGGTACTCTACCTGGCATTAGAGGACAACCAGCGCCGGCTTCAGCGCCGGATTTGTAAGCTGATTGGGGAAGGCGCTGATGGCCCGGGTTCCCTCGAATTTGCGACGGAATGGCATGGGGGCGTTGCTGAAATTCGAAAATGGCTGGAGGAGTTCAGCAATGCGCGCCTCGTGATCATTGACGTGCTTCAGAGATTTCGTCCCTCTACCGGCAAGCACAGTCAGTATGAGGCTGACTACCAGGCGATTGGCGATCTCCAGCAGCTCGCGGGCCAGTATGGAGTGGCAATCGTCGTCATCCATCACACGCGCAAAGGGGAGGCCAGCGACGATCCATTCGAGGCGGTGAGCGGCACGCAAGCTCTCGCCGGTGCGGCCGATACAACGTTGATGCTTCGCCGAAGCAGCAACGGGGTGACGCTCTATGGCCGCGGGCGGGACATCGAGGAGCTGGAGAAGGCAGTCGAGTTCGATCGTCTGACCTGTCGCTGGGCCATCCTGGGCGATGCCGCCGAGCACCACCGCTCCGACCAGCGCACCGCGGTGATAGACGCGCTGCGTCGGTCTGATCACCCCATGGGTCCCAAAGACATCGCTCAGGCAACCGAGATGCCGGAACAGAATGTGAGGCGTCTGCTTGGGAAGATGGTCAGCGCAGGCGAAATCATCAAGTCGGCGCGAGGCCAGTACACCTGCGCTGTTGTGACCGGTGATCCCCCCTGGGGGGCCGGTCACAACGGTCACAACGGTCACATTGGCGGCGGCGGTGCTGAGGAGCTTTTAAATGACCGGTCCTGATCGTCCCCCTATTGTGACCATTGTGACCGATGTGACCGGGGGGTCAGCAACCGGTTCGATCACCACAGATCACCCCAACGCTGAACTAACCGTAGCGCTTCGCGATCTGGAGCGCGTGGGTCGCGCTGCCCCGCCCGCTAAGCGGGTCGAGCCTCCGGCGCCGCACAGGACGACGCGAGCCGAACGGCGCGCCATGCGAAAAGCGCGTCCCAAGAAGACTCAGGTACAGATTCCGGAGGTACGGCTCGGCGAAACGGCGACTGGACGGCCAATCATCCGCCCGATCCACGACGACGTGGAAGGCTGGTTCAATGTCGCGCGGCGCACATTCGGGACCGTATCCGACAGCTTCGCCCGAACCCAGATCCGCTTCCTGCTGCGCGGTTTGCGGACCGCCATGTTCGGGGAGAGCACAGACGCGGTTGAGATGAACGCCGCCCTGGCGCAGATCGCAGGCATCGAGCCTAAGAACGAGCTGGAGGCCGCCCTCGCGACGCAGATGGCCGTGACGCATGTGGTGGCGATGCGCCTGCTTGGGCGCGCCGGCACAACCGACCCCACACTCCCGCATTTTGCCGCGACGGGCTTGGTCACAGCCAAGTTCCTGCGGGCTTTCGCTGGCCAGGCCGAGGTTCTCGCGAAACTGCGCCGCCCGGCCGTGCAGACCGTGCGGGTGGAGCGCGTCGAGGTGCAGGCCGGAGGCCAGGCTGTCGTTGGTTTGGTCAACAACAACAAGCTCCCGCGCCGGAGGGGGGCCAAACAACTCGCGAGGCGAGCCCATGGAACGCAGGACGAATGAACCCGACGGCCTCCGCAATGCGCCGCGCTGCGGAGCCCGCACACGAGCTGGACAGCCCTGTCAGAAGCCGGCCGCACGCGGGAAACAACGCTGCCTTTTGCACGGAGGGGCGCCCGGAAGCGGCGGACCAGCTGGCGAGCGGAATGGCCAGTTTCGCCACGGATTTCACACGGCCAATGCAGTTGAGGAACGACGCGCTCTTCGTGCCTTGCTGAAGCAAGTCTTCGACCGTGATTAACTCCCAACCATCAGGAACGGCGAAATGAACGATGAAACCATCGGCAGCTTTTTGACAGTGCATCAATTCGCGCAGAGGTCCCGCCTTAGTGAGCGAACGATCAGACGTGAGATCAACTCGGGTCGCCTTCGCGCAACGCGACGGGGCGGGCGTCTGGAATTAGCGGTGAGCGACATCGAGAGTTGGCTCAAGTCGAATTCTAGGTTCCTGCAACTACTCCCTCGGCCGTCCGGCGCAATCCGCCCGATCCTCACTGATCCGGACGGAGTCGCGCTACTTTGGTTGGCGTGGGGCCATGATGATTGGCAGGACCCAAGAATGAGGATCAGGGTCCCGCGTCTGCGTGCCCGGGGTGTGCCGATCGACCTCGTAGCGGGCGACAACGGCATGCCTCGTTATCGACTCGCATCCGCAGTTGATGTGCGCTGTGGTCAAAGTCTCATGCGGTTTAGACCCGGAGACGTTGAAATCCTAAATCGTGCGACGAATTCGAGCGCATAGTTCGACCAGAGCTCCTTGAACATGGATGACGGACGGGCTCTCGGTTTCATCTTGAGAGCGACTATGGCAAGCTCTCGAGCAAGGGGATCCACTTCGTCATCTTACAGCAGCCAACGGCGGCGAAACTCTTTCTCATGCGCCCCCCCGCCAGATGAGTTGGCCGCCGAGCAGCAGCAGGCCCGCAAAGAAGAACAGGCGAAAGAGCTCGGGATGCGCGCGCGCACGGAGCCGGCCGCCCAGTGCCATGCCTACGAGGGCCGGCACGATGGCGAGCAATGACGTTCCGCTGGCGGTAAAGGTCAGCGCGCCGTGGATCGCCAGCCCGCCCGCGAGCGCAAGAGTGGAAACCGTGAACGACAGGCCGAGCGCCTGCACCAACTCGTCGCGCTCCAGCCCAAGCGAGCCCAGGTACGGCACGGCGGGGATGACGAAGACACCCGTCGCACCCGTGACGAAGCCGGTTACCGCGCCGACGAGCGGCCCGGCCCAAACCTCTGAGGCGGGCGGAACGCGAAGTTGTGGCTTTGCCAAGCCGAGAGCGCCGTAAAGGACGAGCGCAACGCCAAGAGACGTCGTTGCAGGGCCGGTCGTCGCGCCAACGATCAGGCCTGATCCGGCGAGCGTGCCCGCGACGACGCCGAGCAGCATGGGCCATAGCCGAACCAGCAAGGCATTGGTGCACGGCCCTGCGAGGAGTTGCCAAACATTCGTCACCAGCGAAGGTACGAGCAGGAGAGCAGCGGCCTCGACAGGCCTCATGGCGAGGCCGAGCAGCCCCATGGCGACGGTGGGCAGACCCAGACCGATGACGCCTTTGACCAGCCCGGCGAAGAGAAATGTGCCGCCCACCATCAGGACGGCTGAGAGTGTATCGCTCATGAGCGCAAAGTTGCGGTCGCGCGTGGCTGCGCCACAATGCGGGATTCGCGTAGCATGCCTTCGTCCGTGACGGAGCCAGATCGCCTGGAGCATCGCTGATGCATTTCGATCTCACCGACTTGCGCCTGTTCCTCCATGTGGCTGAGGCGGGGAGCATCACGGGGGCAGCCGAGCGTTCCGGCCTCGCGCTTGCCTCAGCCAGCGCACGCATACGGGGCATGGAGGAGAAGGCGGGGGTGCTGCTGCTGGAGCGCCGCCGGCGCGGCGTCGAGCTGACGCCCGCGGGCCAAACATTGCTCCAACACGCGCGGCTGATTGCCGGGCAGGTGCAGCGGATGCGAGGTGAGATGGGCGAGTACGCCGGCGGCCTGAAGGGTCGTGTCCCGGTGCTGGCCAATACCGCAGCGGCTGACGTGCACCTGCCTGACAGCCTCGCCGCGTTTCTCGCCGCCAACCCGAATGTGGACGTCGACTTGAACGAACGGCCAAGTCCCGAGGTGGCGCGGGCGGTAGCGCAAGGAGAGGCGGAAATCGGGATCGCGGCGGGGCACGCCGACTTCTCGGGGTTGGAAACGACGCCTTTCCGGACCGACCGGCTGGTGCTGGCTGCCCCGCGTGGTCACGCGATGGCAAGTCGGGAGCGGATCACCTTCGCGGAGGCGTTAGGGTGCGAGTTCGTCGGCCTCTCAGGTGACAGCGCGCTGGGTAGGCATCTGGCTGGGCACGCGGCGCGGGCTGGCGGAAGAATGCGGACGCGAGTGCGCGTGCGCGGGCTTGACGCCGCCTGCCGCATGGTCGCCCTCGGCGCCGGCGTCGCCATCGTGCCCGAGACCGCGGTCCGGCGGTGGAACATGCAAGAGACGCTCGCCCTCATCTCCCTCGACGACCCGTGGGCCGACCGGCGCCTTGTTCTGGCTGTGCGCCGGCTGGACTCCCTATCGGTCCATGCCCGGCGCTTGACTGAGCACCTACTGGCGGCAGCGTAGCCGTTGCGCGGCACCGATCCTGGCTGCCGCCTGGCGGGTACAGGCTGCCCCTCAGCCGACATTTGGAGAGGTGGCCGACCATCCACAACCACGTGGCGATGGCTGTCGAGAGCACAATTGCGCCCCGTCCTTGTTCCGCGTTGGCCGGAATGCTCGGCACCGGTCGGGACGGCTCACTAACCGCGATTCACACGGTCGAACACGCTGACCAGTTTCGGGTGGAGCTCGCGTATGCTGGCCCGGAACGCATCAGCTATGGACATAAGTGTATCTGCTGACGAGATGAGAAATTCGTGTTCGTGGGCATATCGCCACTGCTCAAAGGAGTTCGAGACGGTTCTGAGTTCCTCAAAGAATTCGTCTCGATCCCCACGAGAATACCGATGGAGCGCAATGGAACAGGCTACGACATCCGGTGCCTGCGCCTCCAAGGCTATGAATAAGTCGGCGAGTGAGTGGCCACGGCTCAGCTTTCCGTGGAGAGATAATAATAGCTTGAGATACAATTCTATCGCGAATGCAAGATTCACAATGGGCGGTGCGCCAAGACTGTTTGGCCCGTCGTGGCCTCGGCTCGCAGCAATTCCCGCAGCTGTCGCATTTGTTAGTTGCTCTTCCGCCACTCGCGCGGCGTCGAACGGCACGCTGGTCAGCAATCCCGCAAAATAGAATGCATCGGCTCCGTTCAGCATACGTTGGTGGAAGTCTTTTGGTAGCGCGTCTGAGTGGCTCTGGTTCTGCATCGGCCGATGTTAACGCGGGCAACTCTCCGTCACTAGTTCGCTCGTCCCTTGGGCGCGTCGAGGTCACTCGCGTCGAGTTGGGGTACACCCACAGTGGACGTACACAAGTCACGCTCCGGACGTCTACTCAGGGTTGACTGGTGATTTAGTAGACGGTACGAACGTTGGGTCTAGCGCCATAGTGGACATCAAGGACCCACGATGACGACGACCATCGGCTACGCCCGCGTCTCCACCACCGACCAGAGCACCGACGGGCAGGTGCAGCGCCTCAAGGAGGCCGGGTGCTCCGTTGTTCGCACCGAGAAGGTGTCGGCTAGGACCCGTGAAGGTCGCGGCGAACTGTCGTCGATCCTCGATTTCGCACGTCCAGGCGACAAGGTCGTGGTCACGAAGCTCGACCGGCTGGGCCGCTCCACCAGGGACGTGCTGAACATCGTGCACGAGCTGGAGCTGAAGGGCGCGCACGTGCAGATCTTGGATCCGGCGATCTCCACCGAGGGGCCAATGGGGAAGGTGATGCTCACCGTCCTTGGCATGGTCGCCGAGATGGAGTTGGGCTTCATCCGAGATCGCCAGCGAGCCGGAATTGAGGCCGCAAAAGCGAAAGGCATCTACAAGGGCCGTCCCGCCAGCCTCGACCGACAAAGGATTGTCAAAATGCGTTCTGACGGCGTGGGCGCGACGGAGATCGCCAAGGCTGTCGGATGTTCGCGGGCAGCCATCTACAAAATTCTCAACGAGGGCAAGTAGGCGAACCTTCACATGCACGTCGCGTTGCCCGACCAAAGGATGGCTGAGATCGTCAGCCAGTTCTTGGGAGGAGGATATGGCCCGTCACGTCCTGAGAAGTCTCTCGCCCGTCGGCAGTGATGACGGCCTCCTTGAAGTGCAGCTAACGGGCCCGCAATCCTTGGATGAACCCGTCGTCATGCTGCTGTTGGCCAACGACATGCTGGAGATTTCTTCAGTGACGCACGGCGTGAAGAGGAAGGTTACCTATAGGCTGACCTCGGACGCGTTGCAGAAGAGCAAATCACCTCCGAAACACACTGACGCGCCAACGCTCCAGGCCATGCGTCCCCGTGCGCTTCCCCGGGCTCTCCGCGCCCATGTTCCGCTTTGCGATTGCCACAGTGGCCGGGATTAGCAATCGCTTAAGTTGAATTGTCCTAGTTGGTCCCACGCTCGGTCCCACGAAGGAGCAGGGCTTGGTGAGTCTGCTACGTGCCCCATGAGCGGACTCCAACAGGTTCGCCCCAAGCAGACGTTCCAGCGAGCGCACAGCAGCTAGCTCACAGGCGAGCCGTTTGCCTCCGCGCAGCTCACGCTCGCATCCGGACCGCCTCGAGTTCGTCGATCAGCCGGGCGAGGCGGAATGCTCAGTTCCCTTCCACGCCCTTGCTGACCGTGATCTCGAGTTTCTTGATGCGGTGCCAGAGGCTGCGCTCCGTAATGCCCAGGATCTCGGCCGCCCGCACCTGCACCCCCTCTGTTTGCCTCAGTGCGGCGACGATTCGGCTGCGCTCAAAGTTGGCGCACTCCGCGTCGAGGTCCATCGGGAATTGCAGGTCACGGTCCGGCCGACGGCCGGGAGCCTGCGCGATGTCGGGTGGGAGATCGGCGGCGCCAATCGCGCCACCGCGCGCCGAAAGCACCGAGCGCTCCACGCAGTTCTGCAACTCTCGTATGTTTCCGGGCCAGCTATAGGCCGCGAGGGCGCGGGCCGCATCCGGCGCGAAACTCAAGCCCCGTTTGCCGAGCGCCGGCCCAAACTCGGCCAGGAAGCGCTCCAGGAACAACGGGATGTCCTCGCGGCGGTCCCGAAGCGGGGGGAGGGCGATCGGGAAGACGTGCAGGCGGTAGTAGAGATCGCCCCGGAATGTCCCCTCGGCCACCATCTTCTCGAGGTCGCGGTTCGTGGCCGCGATGATGCGGACGTCCGTGGTCTTGCTCTGGGTCCCCCCGACGGGCTCGTAGGTGCGGTCCTGGAGCACGCGCAGGATCTTGGCTTGAAGCGCCAGCGGCATGTCGCCGATCTCGTCCAGGAACAGGGTTCCACGATCGGCCTGTCCGAAGCGGCCGACCCGGTTGGTGAGCGCACCGGTGAAGCTGCCTTTCACGTGGCCGAAGAACTCGCTCTCGAGCAGCGGTTCCGGCACGGCGGCGCAATTGACGGCTACGAAGGGCCCCTCGTGCCGCGGACTGTTGAAGTGGATGGCCCGGGCGACCACCTCCTTGCCGGTGCCGCTTTCGCCCGTCAGCAACACCGTCGTCTTCGCCGAACAGACTTCCCCGACGGCGCGCAGCACCTTCTGGAACGCCGGCGAAACCCCAATGAGCGTGTCGAAGCGATACTTGCCTTCGAGTTCCTCGCGCAGGCGGGCGTTGTCGCGCAGCGCATCCTGAAGGCGGAGCGCGTTGGAGAGCGTGGCGGTGAGATCGTCGAGTTCGATGGGCTTGTCGATATAGTCGAAGGCGCCCTCCTTGATCACCGCAACGGCGTCGCGGACGCTGCTATAGGCCGTCATGATCACGAGCGGCGCCGTGTGACCGCGGCTGCGCATTTCGGCCAGCAGCTCGCGGCCGCCCATGCCGGGCATGCGCAAGTCGCACAGAACGAGGTCCACGGCGTCGCGCTCGAGAACCTCCAGGGCCGCGCCGCCGCTTTCAGCCGTCAGGGTCCGGTAGTCCATCTGCTCCAGCATTCCGGACAAGACGTCCAGGAGCTTTGGTTCGTCATCGACGATCAGGATGGTGTGGCTCATGCGCGCGCGTCGTCCTCGGATGCGGCGACCGGGAACGTGAGCTCGAACACCGCCCCGCCAGGGTCGCCCTTGTATTCCACCTTGCCGCCATGGGTCTCCATCACGGCGAACACCTTCGCGAGGCCAAGGCCGGCGCCTGACGGCTTTGAGGTCACGAAGGGATCGAACAGGCGCGGCTGGATCTCGTTCGACACGCCGGGCCCCGTGTCGGAGAAGACGAGCCGAATCTGCTCGCCATCGGACCATTGCTGGATGGTGAGCTGTCCGCCGCCCTGCATCGCGTCGAGGGAGTTCAGCACGAGATTGAGAACGGCGTCATAGACCTGGCCCGGATCACCCCGGACGACCGCGTCGGGAGCGCGATCCACAAAGGAGATCGCCACCCCGCGTCGGTCTGCCTCCTGCTGGGCGAAGTCGAGGGCCCGGCCCACGATTTCGGAGGGCCTGATCGCCACGAAGACCTGCGGCGTCTTGGCGAAGGTGAGGAAGTCCCGGATCAGCGCGTCGATGCGCCGGACCTCCTCGACCACATAGCCGAGGCGGCGGGTCTCGGCCTCGTTCAGGCTCTGGGATCGCTGCAGCAGCTCAGCGGTGGTCTTGATGATGCCGAGCGGGTTGCGCACCTCATGGGCGAGCCCGGCCGCGACTTCCCCTAACGTCGACAGCCGTTCCTGGCGGCGCATCCGCTCTTCCACTTCCCGCAGTCGCGCGAGCTGCACCGTCATGCGGTTGAAGGCTGCCGAGAGTTCCGCCACCTCGTCCCGGCCGGTGACGGCGACAGCTTGGTGGTAGTCGCCGGCCGACACCGCCCGGACCGCCTCGGCGAGGCGAAGCAGCGGCTTGGTCAGTTGGCGCGACAGAAGAAGCGCGCCGAGCACCGCCAGGGCCGAGCCCAGGACGAGGATGGCGATGAAGATGTTGGTCTGGTTCACCCATCCGGCCGCGCCGACATCGGAACGCAGGCCGCAGAAGATGACGCCGAGCAGCTGCTGGCGATTGTCGTAGAGAGGCGTGTAGACGCCCAGGAAGCGGCCTCCTTCGGCCGCGCGCTGGAACACGTAGGGCGCGCCGCCGGCCAGATCCGAGACGATCGAACGGCGAAGCAGCCGGTCCGCGTGGACGCCCTCCCGGGACGAGTAGAACTCGATTAAGTCCGGGCCCTGCCGGTAGTAAAGGCGCATCTCGAACGACTTCAGGGCGTTGATGTTGCCGATATAGTTCTCGTCGATGAAAATGCCGACGAGGAGGAACATCTTTCGCCCATCCCGCTCGAACGGTCGCAATGCGCCCGCCATCAGCATGAGCCGGCCCTCGATCTCGACGGTGTAGAGCGTGGCTTCCTCCGAAAACGGCGCTTCGTCGAGCCCGGCCACCGGACGTGACGAGAAGATCGCTTTCTTGTCGGCGTCGTAGATGACCAGCACGTCGTAGCCCAGCGCGTCCATGAGCTTCTGGACGCTCCCGGGCAGCGTCTTGGCGGCGCCGCGGGCCAACGGATCGAGCACGCCCTGCTCGATCATGCTGTCGGCGATGCCGATGGCCTCTCGACGCTCGTCCAGCAGGTTGCCGAAGAAGAACCGCGAGGTCTCATAGAGCCACACGCGCAGGCTGGACTCGAAGGTGTCGACCACGAGCTGGGTGGCCAGCTCCGTCGCGACCAGGGTCGGCGCGACGCTGACGAGCATGAAGGCGACGATCAGCTTCAGGCGGATGGAACGGAAGCGATTCAGCGAGCGCACGCGGGTTCGTCCTCCGTGCCAAGCACGATCACGCCCACGATGATGAGCCCGATTCCGGCCCAGCGCAGCGCCCCGATTTCCTCTCGGAACACCAGCGCGGAGCAGGCCGTCACCGTGACATAGACCACTGACGTCAGTGGGAAGCAAAGGCTGAGCGGGAGCTTGTCAAGGATCGCCATCCAGGCCGCGAAGGAGCCGAGATAGCCCAGGACGCCGAGCCAGGCCCAGCCGCTGCCCGCGGCGGCGGCGAACCAGTGCGGGAGGTCGGGCGCCGCCGCGAGGGTCTCTCCCGCCGCCTTCAGGGCGATCTGCGCCAGCGTCTCGAAGGCGACCAGCAGCGTCCACGCGGCCCCTGTGAGGACTGCCGCCGAGGTGCGGTCCGCGGCCATGGTGCGGGTCAAGCGTGTTCCTCCATCAGCCTGGCGATCTCCGGGTCGAAGCGGTCGAGCCGCACCAGCTTGGCCACCAGCCTGAGAGTAGCGTTCAGGGCGGGACGGCGATGGCGGAACATCAGCCAGTTGGGCGACAGCCTGCAACCGAGCCGCAGTTTGGGGCCGTAAAAGGCTTGTCCGCTCTGGTAGGTTCCTATTCCGCGCTCGGCGCAGTAAGCCACGTTCTCCAGCCAGCTTAGGTAGTAGAGATTGTAACGGCGCACGGCGGGGTAGTGCATCCCGACATATTTGTCGACGAGGCGGGTCGGAGTTTCGATCATGAGGTTGAAGGCGACGAGCCGCTCGTCCGCCCAATAGAGGGCCATGCTGGCCGCTGGCGCCAGGCGGCGCAGCACTGCGGCGAAGTAATCCGGCGGCAGGTGCTCGAACTGGAGTTCGCTGTTGGCGACGGTTTCCTCGTAGAGCGCGGCGACCTCCGCGACGAGGTCGTCGATCGCGTGGCGGCGCTCCACCCGGACGCCTTCGCGTGCGCGAAGCTTGCGCTTGAGATCCTTGCGCGTGGCGCGGCTGAGGGTCGCCAAGTAGGCGTCCAGCCTGCCGGGCGGGACCTTCAGCACGCCGGTCGGCAGGCCCGGCATGGCCTGGTAGCCGCGGCCCGCGGCGACGCTCCGCCACAAGGGCATGTCCGCTTCGCTGGCGTCCTTGACCGCCATTAGCCCACAGCTTTCCGCCGCCGCAAGGTCTTCGAAGGCGTCAAGCAGTTGGTCCAGCATCGCCGGCTTGCGCTCCTCGGCGACCTCGGGAGCGAAACCAAGATGGCACTGCTCCGCCACTGGCGACCCAAGCGCAGCGAGGTTCAGAGTCATCAGCCTGGGCAGGGTGCGGGCGAGCGCCTCCGTGATCCGCCGCAACGGACCCTGGACCGTCGTGTCCAGGCGGTAGCGCGTCAGGAAGACGGGAGCGACGGCGACCGGTTGTCCGTCCTCCAGAAGCGCGATGTACCGCCATTCAAAGCCGGGCGGCCCAGCGTCCTCCACGGCCCGATAGAAGGCCCAGCCTTCCGGGTCGCCAGGGAAGCACCGATCCCAGGCGGCGGCGGAGATCGCCTCGATGCTGGCGTAGACGACGGCGGCCGGGGAGGGGGGCCTCATCCAGCGCGCGCCCGCAGCATCGGGACAGCGGTCTCGCGGCCGACCGGCCGGGGACGCCGACGATCGAGGAAACTCAAAGTGTGCGCGACCAGGCGGTCGCGGTCGAGGTCGAGCGTCACCATGTGGTAGCTGTCTTCCAGAATGACCTTTTCCACGTCGCCCCCGATCCGGCTCGCGACGTAGTGGGCGTTCCGCAGGCTGGTCATGTCGTCGTCCCTGGCGTGGACGACGAGAGCGGGCGCGCGGACGGTCGGAAGTGCCTTTTTGACCCGATCTATCAACCGGTGCAGTTCCAGCAGGCTGCCGCCAGGCGTCGCGGCGTTGCCGGCTGAGCCGCTGTCGCCGCCCTGCATGGCCCGCACGATCCGCTCGCGCAGGCGGTCGTCCTTGATGCCGAAGGGCGCTCCCTCGACGAACCGGATCCACCGCGCCAAGCCGAGCGACAGCGCCGGCTTGAGCAGCACGCGCGAGCGCGGGATGGCCCACCCGTCGTAGAAGAGCGTGGTGGAGTAAAGGAGGAGGCCCGCGACCTCGTTCGGCCTGGCGTGAGCGAGGTTGATCGCCAGAAGCGCCCCCATCGAGAGCCCGCCGACGAACACGGTCTCGTGCTGCTCGCGCAGGCGGTCGAAGGCTCGCTCCACGCTGCGGCTCCAGTCGCGCCAACCGGCGCCCAGCAGATCCGCCTCCGTGCCGCAGTGCCCGGCGAGCTGGACGCCGTGGACCGTATAGCCCTTGCGGGCGATCGCCTTGGCGACGCTCTTGACCTCCGACGGCGTTCCCGTGAGCCCATGGATCAGCAGGACCGCAACCGGGCCCCCCGCGAAGGTGAAACTGTTATCGCTCATGGTGTGTCTCATGCGGCGCTGATGCAGACGAGGGCGACGCCCAGGGTGATGATGGAGGCGCCGAGCCAGCGCCGGGCGGAGACGCGCTCCCCGAGCACGAAGCGGCCGGTCAGCAGCACGCCGCAATAGGCGAGAGCGGCCACCGGAAACGCGACGCTCAGCGGCGCCGCGGACAGGACCGCGAGCCACAGCAGGATCTCGAGCGCATAGGCAGCCACGCCGGCGAGCGTCATCGGGCTGGTGAGGACCCTACGCCAGAGCGCGCCCTCGTGGCTCGACAGGCCCAATTTGAAGGCGGTCTGGCCGGCGACGTCCAACAGGATGGTCGCGACGAAAAGGGCGACGATCGTTTGGGTCACAGCACGTCTTCCAGGAGCGCCAGGAGGCGGGCGTTGGTTCTTTCGTTGAGGGCCAGGTTCCCCGGCGCACGGCGCGGCTGGTCGAGCCAGGCTTCCGCGATCTTCATGGGATGGCGATACCCGGCGCGCGAATAGTCGCCGCACAGGTCGGCCCCGAGGACCCGGCGCCCGCGCGACAGGGTGGCGATCGCCTGCTCCAGGAGGTGGAGAGGCAAGGCGCCCTGGTCCCAGTTCGTGGCCGCGTCCTCCCGAGCCAGCACATCCTTGTCGATCGTGATCCAGATCGCATCCGTCGGCAGGCGGGCGATCAGCCCGGCCAGAAAGCCGGTCCAGTCCTCGCCGGCGAGGTTGGTCCACGCGAGTTCTCCGTGCGCGATCGTGTGGCCGGGAACGGGAGCGCTGTCCTGGTCGATCGCGGTCGGCATCCGGTACCAGGGGTGCATCTCGAGCCTCCCGGAGCGCAGGGCCGCGAGGTTTTGGCCATTGCGATCGAATTTCGCGAGATCGTTGCTGCAGCATCCGATGGTCACGACGCGCCCGACATGGGGCATTTTGAGCGCGGCGTTCACCCAAGAGCCGCAATGTCGGCGCGGATACGTCCAGGCCCAGTCCGGATGGTTGTCGAAGTGAATGACGGTGAGCGGCTCTGCGCGACGCTCGATCAGCGCCGCCGTCAGATGATGGTAATCGCCCGAACCCAACAGGAAGATCTCGGGCGCCGCCGTGGGAGCGGGCAGCCGGCGGGCGAAGGCGGCGTAATCGCAATCCCAGGCCCACAGGCGCAACTTGCGCCCCATGTCACGAAGGTCGAGCCGGACCGCAGCCCCGGTTTCGATACGGTCGCGAATCGGGGGTTGGCCGGGTTGGCTGCCATCGAGGTCCAGCACCGTCAGGACGGGGGCTCGCTTCGGGGCGAGACTCGCGCGCCGCTCGGCGGCCATGCTCTCAGTCATGACGCGGCCTGCCTTTCCTCCGGCCGACGGGCGCCCCCGAAGCGGCGCTCCAAGCCCGCCATCACGTCGTAGAAAGTCCTGAACGGCTCCACGTGCAGCCTTTGCTCTCGAGCATGGCGCAGCAGCGGGGACGGCCCTGATCGGCCGTCCTTCGCGAACACCAGGTCGGCGGCGCCGGCGACGCAGATGTCGGAGCGTCCGTCGCCGATCACCACCGTGAAGGCGTCGCCTCCGAAGGCGGCGCCCGAGCGGCATTTGCAGTGGGCCGCATCCGCCGCACAGCCCGGGTCCGAATGAGGCGTCCGGAGCGCCCAGCTCCCCTCGACGCCACGCGCCAAGCCGTTGGCCCGGAATGGAATAGTCAGGGCGAGGCGCTGCAGGATGCGTCGGATCGCATGGTCCAGGCCGTCGCTCACGATTTCGAGCCGAAAGCCGCGCAGCGAGCAGTAGGCGACGAACTCCGTAAATCCGGCCTCGACCTGGATCTCGTCGATGATCGCATCGAAATCGGACGGCTCGCCGCGCAACAGGCTCGCCTGCCGCGTCAGGCATTCGCGGGACCCGATGGCGCCCGCCGTCCAAAGCTCCTCGATCTCGGCCCAGGCGGGATCGGCGCACGCGTCCAACAGCGCGTCGGTGACGTCCTCCCGGGTGATGGTGCCGTCGAAGTCGCACAAGATGCGAAGGTGGAGCGGGGGAGTTCGCACAGGATCTCGGTAGGCCATGGCTCCTCCTGCGCAACCCTCGTGCCAGATGGGCCGCGATCTGCAAGCCTTTGCCAAGCCATGGTTTTCGGTGCTGTTTCGACAGGAGCGACGGAATGCGTCCTCCAAAATTTGGAGGTCACTCCGAATAAGCGTGCTTGGCCCGGGTCCGCCACGAGACGTATGGTTTGAACGCTGGCGGGCCTTGCTCCCCACGGCTGTGATCCACCTGCGAAGCATCTCGTGAACTGTCGTCCCTTCCTGATCGCCTTCACGTGCCTGGCCCGTGGCGGCCCTGCGGTCGCCGCGGATGCGCCGCCGGTGACGAGTCCGGAGCCCGCCTCCGGCTGGATCGTCACCATGGGCGCGAACTTCTCCGCCGCGCCCCGCTACGACGGCGCCGCGCTCTACGGAGCCTATGCGCTGCCGACCTTCAGCATTCGCCGGGCCGACGAGCCGGCCGGCTTCTCGTCTCCCGACGACGGGCTCGATTTCACCCTGTTCGGCAACGACCGGTTCGCCATTGGCCCGGTCGCCAATCTGCGCGGCGGGCGCTACCGGTCGTCCAATCACGACCTGAACGGACTGCGCGACGTGCCCTGGACCGTAGAAGGCGGCGTCTTCGCCGAGTTCTGGCCGGTTCTCGATCGGCTGCGGCTGCGCCTGGAGGTTCGCCATGGTTTCCGTGGCCGCGCGGACGGCTTCGTGGCCGACCTCTCTTCCGACTGGGTGCAGCGGTTCGGCAAGTTCACTTTGTCCGGGGGACCGCGGGCCTCCTTCGCCGACTCCGACTACATGGACGCGAATTTTGGCGTGCTTCCGCGCGAGGCGGCCGTCAATCGGCGAGTGTACGCCTATGATCCTGGGCCGGGGCTGAAGTCCCTCGGGTGGGAAACCGCGTTGAGCTATGCCTGGTCCGAGGCCTGGACCACGACCGGCTACCTTCGCTACGACCGCCTAGTGAGGGACGCTGCCGCGAGCCCGATCGTGCATCGGATGGGCTCGCGGGATCAGCTCACGGTCGGGACGGAAATCACCTACTCCTTCGCAATCGGCCGCTGAGGCGGGGCTCAAAATCCCCGCGACAGGTCCTGCGCCGCGTCACGGGCGGCGTCCAGAGTGAGGTCGACGTCTTCCGCCGAGTGGGCGGCCGACACGAACAGGTTCTCGTACGCGCCCGGATGGAAGAGGACGCCTCGGCTGAGCATGCCGCGCCACCACCGCTCGAAGAGCGCCGGGTCGGCGTACCGCTCGGCGTCTCGATAGTTTCGGATGTGTTTGTCGGAGAACCACACCTGCATCAGCGGGCCAAGGCCCACCACATGAGCCGGTAGCCCGGCGTCCTGCAGCACGGCCTGCAGCCCGAGCCGGAGCCGGTCCGAAACCGCGTCCAGATTCTCGTAGAAACCTGGTTTCGCCAGCGCGTCCAGGGTCGCGTTCGCCGCTGCGACCGCGATGCCGTTGGCCGTGTAGGTGCCGGCCATCGACACCTTGCCCTGGTCCACCAGGGCCATGATGTCGCGCCGTCCGCCCATGGCGGCGACCGGAAAGCCGCCCCCGAGGCCTTTTGCGAAAACGGAGAGATCGGGCCTGATACCGAGCCGTCCCTGCGCGCCGGCCAGGCCGAGCCTGAAGCCTGTGATGACCTCGTCGAAGATCAGCAGGATGCCGGCCTCTGCCGTGATCGTCCGCATCGCCTCCAAATATCCCGGCTCCGGCAGGATGCAGCCCGTGTTGCACATCACCGGCTCGGTCAGGACGGCGGCGATTTCGTCCCCATGGGTCCGCACCGCGTCGCGCAGCGCGTCGACGTCGTTCCACGGCAGGATAAGAAGGTTGGCCTCCACGCCCTTGGGCAGGCCCGGCCCCTGCGGGACGGGGTGTGGCCGACGGTCCGGCCCCGCTGTCTCGATATCCGGGTGCTTGCTCCAATACACCGCGTCCGAAAAGCCGTGATACATGCCCTCAAAGCGGATGATCTTGCCGCGGCCGGTGAACGCCCGGGCCAGGCGCGTGGAGTACAGCACCGCCTCCGTGCCGGTGTTGCAGAGCCGGACCTGGTCCATGGAGGGGACAGCCGCCACGATCTTTTCCGCCAGAACCGCTTCGTCCGCCGTCGGCAGCGCGAACACCGTGCCGCGATTCTGGATGAAATCGACGACCGCCTGCGTGACCTCGGGCGGCCTGTGGCCCAGGATCATCGGACCGAGGCCGAGCAGGTAGTCGATATAGACGTTGCCGTCGGCATCCTCGATGCGGGATCCTGTTCCGCGCTCCACAAACAGGGGATAGGGGGTCCAACCCGACCAGGTGGCGCGGGCGGTGCTGTTGACCCCGCCCGGGATGACCCGGCGGGCGGCGTCGAACAAGACGCCGCTCCGCACGGTGCGGGAGTGGGTAGGCATGTAGTTCATGGGGAGCTCGCGCTGGGTAGGGAGGAGGTCGCCAGAACGGAGCCTGGGCTCGCGCCTGTTGGCGAGACAGGTTCGCAATGTCCATGCCAGCATCATCGTCCGTCCGGAGCGGCCGCAATCCACGCATTCTGGCGAATGTCGAGTATTCAGGCCTGTTCTCGAGCTTCAAAAAATGGAGGTTCCAACAAAACTCGTCGTATTACGCTAGTTAGCTCGGAAAGACACGGCCAGCCTTCAATTTTCGACTTGATAGGCGTGGCGCGACAGTTCATAGAGGCCGGTAATCCCTCCAAGTCGAAACGCCAGTGGCGGATAGACCGCCGTTGACTCGGCCGGGTCCGGGCAGGGCCCAATCTCCGTGAAGGCGTCACGAACGCCCTCCGGCTGTTCGCGAGAGGCCGAGTACCAACCCAGCAGCATTGGCCCCCGCCATGGTCCAGACTCCCCTTTCACTCCTTCGCGCCGCAGCCGTCGCCGGCCTGGCGATGTTCCCGTTGGCTTCCGCAATCGCTGCGGCGCAGAAGTCCCAGGATCCCATCGTCGGTGAGTGGGAGCAGGTCGACGAGGATGCCCAAGTGGGTGCTTGGGTAGCGCTCAGGGAGCGCGGCGGCGTCGTGGACGGCGTGATCGTGAAGGTTTTCGCCGAGCCGGGCGAACCCGAAAATCCCCTCTGCGTCCGCTGCCAGGGCGCGCTCAAGAACACGCCGGTGAGCGGCCTGACGGTGATCCGGAACCTGAAGCGCACGCCCGAGGGCTACCGGGGCGGACAGATCCTGGATCCTGACACGGGAGAGACATACAAGCTGGAGGCGACGCTCCGCCCGGACGGCCAGGCGCTAGAGGTCCGCGGCTTCAAGGGCTTGTCCCTGTTCGGGCGGACCCAGGTTTGGCGACGCCGGTCCTGACCAAACGGGATTTCGATCGCGAACTCTGCTCGCCTGGCTCGGCGATCAACCCAGCAAGACCGATGCTGTTGCCCTCGTCAGCCACAACGCCTAATCCGGCGGGTGATAACCTCGCCCCACTCATTCCGCTCGCGCACGACGATGATGCGACAGGGCTCGCCGTAGCCCGGACCAAAGCGCCGTTGCACGACCACGTCCTCATCATCGCCGCGCCACTCTCGACGCCAACCCCGATTCTGTCCGTTGTCGTGACCGCGCCAACCGCCGCCATAGTCGCCGCCGTCCCAAGGCTGAGCGGCGGCTGCGGTGGTGCCCAGCGCGAGGCCGAGGGAAATCATTGCAATCCGTTTCATGGCAAATCCTTTCAAAACGAAAAGGGCGGTGGCATCAGGCCGCCGCCTTTAGCGCTAGTTGACGACCTCGATCACGCGACGGGTCTTGTTATCGACTATCACCGTGCGGTTGTTGACGACGGCGTAGTGCCAACCGGTGCGCTGCTTAGTTGTCGTCACGACGGTATCAGGCACTTCGTAAGTCTGGACGGTCTGGGGAAGTGTAGCTCCAACAACGACTTCCTGATCGTACGCGACGGAGGGACGCTTCTGCTCCACCACATATTGCTGAACACGCGGTCGATCAGCCGTGTCCAAGACGCCCCCGACGATAGCGCCGCCCACGGCTGCTCCGATTGGACCGCTGACAATGGCTCCACCAACCGCTCCTGTGGCGGCCCCAGCCGCGACTCCGCTGTTCTGAGCGAAGCTCGTTCCGGACGTAAAGGCGGTCGCCGTAACGACGGCGACAAATGTTGAGGCTCCAGGGCACAGACGGTGCTTTGCTACAACGGCCGGGTCGTTCGATGGTTGCTCGGCGACGCGGGCCACCGTGACGGAACAATCAATGACGGCGAGGAAATCTAACGCCTGACACTGATCTATCCCCCCGACAAACGGGAGGGCCTTGGGAAGCGCCGGACAGCGAGACTAGCTCGGCGGGCCGGACTGTTCGGGTTGGCCCCTTAAGCTCTCGGTGAGACTCGCTGGACCGATGCTGTTCGCCCGCTCGAGGATCGACTGAGTTAAGGGTTGAGGACATGAACGATCTTTCGGCTGGAGAGCTCGGCAAGCACGATCCTGTTGTTGACCATCCCGTAGTGCAAGTTTCTTTGACCCCCGAACGAGGCAGGGATCTGATCCAGCCGCACGGTCTCTGGAAGCACCATTCCGGCCGTGATCGGGGCCTGGATAGCGGCCGAGATCCTGGTTTATTTATCCACCTTTACTCCAAGCCTGCCCACATCGGCGGGGTCGAGATAGCGAGGTGGCAAACGCGGCAGAGATGTTCTGCCCGCTCGTCGAGCCGACGGTTTGGGACGGAGCAGGACCGAGGGTTGCTGCAAATAACGCCAATGCGAAGCCATATTGGCCGGTGATGCCGAACGGTGATCTTATCTGAACCCTACGCCTCCGCTGAGATGAACCCCAACCCCGCTCCAGAGTTCCTGATCTTTTTCGTTATGTAGATGAACGCATGTTCAGCTATCGCGGCTTCATGCCCGCTTGCCCCTTTTCACGCGCTGAAGCTGGCCATACTGAAGCGGCACGTGGTCCGCCCCACTGAGTGTTCCCCCCGCGCGACCGCGTTTCAAAGGAGGTCCAATGTCTGAACATGCTGGCGTGGAAAGCGGTCACGGCAACAAGCGCGTGGCGCTCCTGATCGCGGTGTTGGCCCTGTTCCTCGCCCTCGCCGAGACCGCAGGCAAGAACGCGCAGACAGAGGCGCTGGCAGCCAATGTCGAAGCCTCCAACCTGTGGGCGTTCTTCCAGGCCAAGACGATCCGTCAAACCGGCGTGCGCCTCGCCAGTGAATTAGCCGCCCTCCAGAAACCCGCCCCTGAGAGCGAGCAGGCCGTTAAGGCGAACGCGCAATTGGACGATTGGAAGAAGACCATCGAACGCTGGGAGTCGGAGCCGTCCACGCAGGAGGGCCGTCGCGAACTCTCCGCCCGCGCCAAGGCGGCCGAACACAAGCGGGATACGGCCCAAGCCCGGTACCATCATTACGAGATCGCCTCGGCCGCCTTTCAGATCGCCATCGTGATCGCCTCCGCTACGGTGATCACCGGCATCGGCGCCCTCCTTTGGCTTTCCGGCGCGCTCGGGGCTGCCGGACTGGCGTTCGCGGCCATCGGGCTGTTCGCGCCACACGCGGTCCATTTTTGACGTTCGTAGATCAGATGGGACTGGTGGATGGGTCCGGCTTGCCGGATGGAGACGAACCGGATCGGCTTCGCCGACCTTCGTCGGCTGCGGCGCGACGTGTTTCCGCAGCGGGTCACGTCCACGGATGAGGCCGAACTGCTGCTCGCTTTCGACGGCGCCCTGGCGCGTGCCGATCGTGATTGGACCGACTATCTGACAGACGCCGTCGGGCAGTTCACGCTCTGGGGGATGGATCCACACTGGCGCTTCACCCAGAGCAAGGCTCTGGCTGTCAGCCGCGCCGGCCGCAGCTCGGCCGAAATCCGCGACGACCATCCTGAAGGACCTCTTTCGCCAGGCTCCCGTTGTGGAGCCGGCCTGCCCGGCATGGATCCGCCCGAGGCGCCGCTCCAGGGCTTCCTCGTTTGTGCTTCTTCTCATTGCGGGCTTTCAGGCGGGCAACTCTAGAAGCCTCGCAGGTGGAGAGGATCTGCACAACACACCGTCTGCCCTTCGTGCAACGGTTTGGCCCACCCGGGATCCGGCGTGCCCGTACGAGCCGAAGGCTTTCTCAGCTTACGAGTCGTCCCAGGTCGCGCAGCTCAGCGCATTCAGCGGGATTTTCAGATAGGAGGTCCCGTTGTCCTCAGGCCCCGGAAATCGCCCGCTGCACATGTTCACCTGCAGGGCATGCAGGATCAGCTTGGGCATCGGCAAGCTGCGGTCGCGCTCCTGCCGCAGCGCCACGAACTCGGCTTCCGTCTTCGCCTTGGCCAGGTGGATGTTGGACGCTTTTCGTTCGGCCACGGTGCTCTCCCATCGCGGCGCCCGTCCGCCGGGCATGTAGTCGTGCCCGGTGAACACACGGGCGTCGTCGGGGAGCGCGAGGATGCGCTGCTGCACGTGCGCTTCTCGAAGAAGGCCTTCACCAGCGGCCGCCCTGCCAGGGCGCGAGACGCAGTCATGTGCTCCCTCCTGTTCAGGCCGCTGAGGCGCTCACGCCGCGGGCCACGATGCGGATGCTAGCCACGATCAAAGCTTGCGAAAACGAGTCCGAGGGCCTGCTTGCGCTCCGCCATGGATTATTCCGGCCAAGCTGCCCACCCCTCCACCCAGAGGGTTGCCGGGGACGAACAGCAGCGCGAGGATCCCATTCACCGCGCGACGCGGTAGTGGCGAACGCGCTCATGGCGCACGTGCGGGCGCGGGGCTCCGACGCGCGACCACGAACAAGATCGAGATCCTGGCCACCATCGCTCCGGCCAGCGCCGTGGCGCGCCAGTCTCCTGTTCCGACCCGGATGATGACCAGCGCAGCGCACACGAATGCGCCTGCGGCCGGGACGGCGAGCGGCACTTCGAACTTGCCTTCGCGCTCGCCCATCGGCGTCTTCGCGCGTGCAGAACCCGAGCGTCGCGTTGCATCGCGTCAGCGATGGGAGCCGGCCTCTCCGACCGCGACTGCCGGGCGGACCGCGATATGCGCGCCGTCCAGCGCAGGCAGGTGCGCCTCGAACTCACGCTCCAGTGCGGCTCGGATGCGCTCGGCCTCGACGAGGCTCAGCCCGGGGTCGACCAGGGCCGTCGCCTGGAGGTTCAGCCTGTGGCCGAGCCAGCGCAGCTTCAGGTCCTGCAGGCTTTGCACGCCGGGGACGTGCTCGGCGGCGTGGCGCGCGGCGGACACGAGGCCGGGCTCGACTCCGTCGATCATCCGGCGCACGACCGCGCCGGCCGACTGCCAGACGATGCCGAAGATCGCCAGAGTGATTAGCAGGCCGATGATCGGGTCGGCCAGCGGAAATCCAAGCCAGACGCCGGCGGCTCCGAGCACCACGGCGAGGCTCGTGAGCCCGTCCACGCGGGCGTGGTAGCCGTCCGCGACGAGCGCGGCGCTGTTGATACGGCGGCCGACCCGGATGCGGAAAACGGCGACGGCTTCATTGCCGAGAAAGCCCGCCAAGCCGGCCGCAGCCACCCAGCCGAGTTGCCGGATCGGCTCGGGGTGGATCAGCTTGTTCGCAGCCTCGTAGCCGGCCACCAGCGCGCTGGCGAAAATGATCAGGACGATGACGATGCCGGCCAGGTCCTCGACCTTGCCGTAACCATAGGCGAAGGTCGCCGTGGGCCGGCGGCGCACAAGGCGGAAGGCGATCCAGAGCGGGATCGCCGTGGTGGCGTCGGCGATGTTGTGGATGGTGTCCGCCAGCAGCGCCACCGAGCCCGAGGCCACGACCACCAGCACCTGCAGAAAGGCCGTGACCGCCAGGATCGCGAAGGACCATTTGATGGCCCAGATCCCTTGCGAGGTCGTGGCGATGGTGGGGTCGATCACGCCATGGGTATGGCCGTGGTCGTCATGGCCATGATGTTGTCCGTGGCCGTGACCATGGCCGTGATCGTGGTCATGGCCGAAGCCGAGCCAGCGCATCGCCTTGCCGAGCATCGGCGCCCTCACAGGTATTTGGTGATGGCGGTGACCTCGGCCAGCGCCTCCTTGGCCTTGCGGCCGCCCTGGCCGATAGCGTCCTCCAGGCAGTGGTCGATGTGGTCCTGGATGAGCTCGCGCTTGGCGTTGGCCACTGCCTTCTCGACCGCATGCAGCTGCTGGGCGAGGTCCACGCAGGGGCGGCCCGCCTCGACCATGCCGATCACGGAGGCGAGGTGGCCCTGGGCCCGCTTGAGCCGGGCGATGATGTCGGGGTGACTGGCGTGCATCATGCGCCGATACCTATCCCCCTGGAGGGGATCCGGCAAGGGAGTGGGCTGGGGGACTGCGCCGTCAGTCGGCCTGCGGCTTGAGCACGATGATCTCCGCCGGGCTGGTGCGGGCGGGAGCGGCCACGAACAGCCGGTCGAGATCAGGCGAGAAGAGCGAGGTTCGCGCGCCGGGGGCGGTCCTGATCCTCTCGGACTCCCCGCCATCCTGATCCGCTCGGACGTCCACCACGCCCTCGCCGCAGCTGATGTAGATGCGCTGCCGGCGGGGATCGAAGAAGACGTCGTCGGCGTCGCTGCAGGCTGCCGCGTGCCAGGCGATCCGGCCGTCTGCGCCGTAGCGCAGCAGGGCAGCCGACTGGCGGGCCGCGACAGCTATCCCGCCTCCGTTCGGCGCCAGGGCCATTGGAAAATTGGCCCGGAAGCGGCCGATCCTCCAACTCGCTGCCTGATTGCCGCCCGGCAGGTCCAGCACCGCGATCTCCTGGAGTTCAGGCAGGTTGACGAAGGCCCTTCCGGAGCTCGGCTCGATTTGGAAGCCCTCCGGATGGGCTTTCAGCTGCATGGTCGCGATCACCTTCCGGGAAGACGGGTCGATGACCGCGATGGCGCCGGACCCGTAGCCCACGAAGACCTGCCCGCGGCTGATCCGCACGTTGTCGGCATCGTCGCCGAGGTCGATGCGGGCGACCGCTTTCAGCGTGGCCCCGTCGAAGACGCGAACCGAGCCGTCCCTGGCGTTCGCAACCCACAGGGTCCGGGTGTCCGGGTCCCAACCGACGCCCTGGGGCTCGGCCAGGCCTTCGATTTTCTGGACGAGCCGGCCGGCTCGCAGGTCGACCACCCCCACGGTGTCGTTGCCGAGCTCGGCCACAAACAGGCGCCGGCCGTCGAGGTCGAGCGCGAGGTGGTCGATGCGCCCCTTCACGGCGCCGAGCGGGATGCGCGCCTCGACTGTTAGGGCGCCTGCCGCGGCCGGCGGCGAAGCCCCGACCAGAACCGCCGCGAGCGCGAGGCTCACTCCTGCTGCTGCCCGCATCTGGCGACCTCGTCTGTGCTGTGCTGTTTCTGGGCCGCCGTGACGTCCTTGCAGCTCGGGTCCATGCCCATCTTGGGGGTGCCACCGGCGAGGTTCACCTTGTCGAGCGCGGCGCGCAGGCCGGTCGCGACCTTGCCGGCGTCGTCGTTGGCCCAGAAGTGCATGAAGAACAGCCTCGGCTCATCGGCCAGCATATGGTTGTGGAGGGCCGTCACCTCGATGCCGTTGGTCCGCAGAGCCTTGAGCACCGGGTTCACCTCATCCGCGGTCAGCACGAAATCGCCAGTGGTCGCGACCTTGCCATCCCCGGTCGGCTGCATGTTGATGGCGATCGCCGAGCCCATGGCCTCCGGCACCTCCATGCCTTCGTCCTTGACCGGCTGCCCCCGTGCCGCCGAGAACTGCAGGACGCTCCCGTTGACCTTGCCCTTCTGACCGAGCGTCTGCTCGATCGCGGCCTGGTCGACGTCGAGGGTGGCCGCTGGGGCGGCGGCCGTGGTGAGCGTCATCGGCGTAGCGCTGAGCGCCAGCGCCTCGTGCAGCGCCGCGGCGAGCTTCACCGGGTCGCCCCGGCCGGCGACATGCATGTAGAGCGTGAACGGCTCAGCCCGCAGCAGGTGGTTGTGGAGTGCCGTAATAGCAATGCCGCTCTCCGTCAGCTTGGCCATCACCGGGTTGACCTCCTGCTGGGTGAGCACGAGGTCCCCCATTACCATGGCCTCGGAGCCCATGGGCCGGAAGGCGAGCCATCCGCCCAGCGCCAGCGCCGGCTTGATGTCGACCCCGTCCACCCGGACCTTGAGGTCGGTGCGCGGCAGGCCGACGCGGTAGACGTCGCCCTGCATGGCGCCCTCGCGCCCGAGGGCCTGTCCGACGGCCCCCCAGTCTTGCGCGGCGAGGGTGGCGGACCCGGTCAAAATGGCGGCGGATGCTACAAAGACTGCGATGGCTCGGTGCATGGCGCTTCTCTCCTGTTCGCCCCGTGTGCTTCGCCGCCTCCTGGCTCAGCGGTCGGGCAACTCCTCAGGCGCCCGCACATGGCGGAAGGTCCAGAGGAGCAGCGAAGGCTTGGAACCTTCCATGGCCCAAAAACCCCGAGCGTAAGGACCAGTCAGGCGCGGCCCAGCAGGTGGAGAGGGCTCGGGTTCGCTACCTCGCGCAAGTCCCTGAGCACTTCGTCGGATAAGGACATCGTAGCTTCCAACTCGCCCAATAGCGGCTGGAGGTATTCAGTCCCTCGCAGTTCTCCATCAGCAAACGATCTGACATCCTCGGCCAAGGCGCCCATTCGGGTATAGAAGAAGGCGATCTTCCTAGGCAGCGGCGCAGCTAACCTGTCCAGCCGCCCTGCTTCTGCTTCGAAAACCGGGTACGGACGGGGAGGGAGACAGGTCAAGGAAACCTGAAGGCGATCCGTTGCTCTCCTGAGCTGCTCGACGACATCACGGCACTCTATCTCGCGAACGATGGCCGCGATTTCGCCTACCAGCGCCGATGCCAAGGCTTTTCGATGTCGTCGAAGCTGAAACTTGGTGACCGCCAACGCACTCAGCAGAGCGATTGCTGCACCAATCACGACACCGGTTGCGAACGCGACAGCCATGCGCTCTTCCTCGCGAACGAGAGCAGAATACCACGATCAACAGGACATGGTCGACGGAACCTCACTGTCCATCTCAGAGGACATTCAGGAGAGGATCGACGCGCATTTATTCCCATCCTCGACGTAGTGATGGGTAGCGGCGTCGCGCGCTGGGGAAGGTTCAAGTCCTTCAATACGGAACAAATAGTGGACCGGCCCAAACCCGGCTGGGCGATTGCGGGTGGGAGGCGAACGCCTCGACTAGTACGAGCCCACGCGCCCGCTGCTCGTCGGGGCTCAAACCCTGCTCGACTATCAGGCCCGCGCCGTCCGCCGTTGGGCCGGCAAGGACAAATTCAAGAACGTGCTGGTGATCCACGCGGCCGCGCCGGCCTTCGAGAAAGTCGCGCAGAACGTGGAGCCCGGCGTCAAATCCGCCGCCGCCGACGCGAAGGTCGAGATGGTGCCGGTGAAGCTCGGCACCAGCGATTATGCGCCTATCGCCCTGGAGGTGGCCCGCAAGGCTCCGGACGCGCTGGTGTTCATCGGCACGATCCAGGAGCTCTCGGCCCTCGCGAAGGAACTCAAGCAGCAGAAGGTGCAGACGCAGCTCTTCACCTATGGCGGCAATCTGAGCGCCGACCTGATCAAGATCGGCGGCGAGGCCGTGGAGGGTCTGCGCAGCGTGTCGCGGTCCTATACGGTGGAGTCCGACCAGCCGGCTGTGCGTGAATACCGCGAGGCTCTCGCCAAGTATGCGCCGAACGAGCAGCCCGACTATGGCTCGCTGTTTACCTATGCGCTGGCCAAGACCACCACGGAAGCCATTCGGCAGGCGGGCGAGCCCTTGAACCGCACCACGCTGGTGCAGGGCTTCGAGAAACTGAAGAACCACGATTCGGGCATCATCGGGAAGGTCACGCTGACGGCCGAGAAGCATCTCGGCACGACCGAAGTGCTCCGGGTGCAGATCCGCGACGGCAAGTGGGTTCCCATCGGGGACTTCGTCGACGCGCTCGGCGCCTGGTGATCCAGTGGAAGCCGGACGCGCCGCCCCGGTGGAGGGGAGGGTCGCGTCCGGCGCCAGCCGCCTCGCCAACTTGCCCGCGTGCTTTCAGCGCCCCTCATTCTTCGAGACGCATCGCCAAGGGCGATGCTCCTCAGGATGAGGGGCTTGTTGAGTTTCCGGCCAGGCTCTCAGGATGAGGGGTTGGGCATGTCGCTGCCAGCCGCCTCACGACATCGGCGTTCCGGCCATCAGGCCGCCATCGATGGAGAACGCGCTGCCGGTGCAAAAGGCGGCTTCGTCGCTGAGCACATAGGCCAGCAGGGCTGCGACCTCGTCCGGCGTCCCGTAGCGCTTGAGCGGGAGGCGGGCGAGCGATGCCCGCGCGGCCGCTTGCGGGTTCTCGGGCGCGAAGCCGTGCTCGATGTTGTGGATCATCTGCGTGTCGACCGGGCCGGGATGGAGGGTGTTGACCCTCACGCCATGTGGCGCTCCCTCGAGCGCCGCACAGCGCATGAGGCCGAGCACGGCGTGCTTGCTCGCCACATAGGGGGCCATGGCGGGGCTGCCGCGCAGGCCCGCGGTGGAGGACGTGAGGACGATTGACCCGCCCACCTGGTGCTTCATCAGCGGCAGCAGTCGGCTGAGGCCGATGAACGGGCCCCGGACATTGATCGCCATCACGCGATCGAAGTCGCCGACCTCGGCGGCGCCGAGCATCGCGACCTTGCCCTCTGTCCCGGCGTTCAGGAAGGCGCCGTCGATGCGCCCGAACGCATCGAGCGCCGCCCGGATCGCGTCATCCATGGCGCTCTCCTGGGTGATGTCGCCGGCGCTGGCGACCACGTTTCCTTCGAGCTCGCGCGCCAGAGCATCCAGGGGCTCCCGCGCTATGTCGGTGAGCACGAGCTGCGCGCCCTCCGCCGCGAGACGGCGCGCGGCCGCCCTGCCGATGCCGCCGGTCGCCCCGGTGATCAGGATGGTCTTGCCGGCGAAGCGGGCTTGCGTGGTCATGGGCTTGGCTCCCGATCCTGGCGAGCTGGCAGCTCGAGCTCCAGCAGCATCGCGCTGAGGCTCTTGCCGTGCGGGTCGAGGGCCAGCGAGCGCGTGACGCCGCCGCCCAGCGCCCTCGTCATCACAAAGTTCAGCGCCCCGATACCCGGAAGCTCGTAGCGAGCCACCTCGCCGTGGACGATTCCTGCGAACAGCGCTTTCACGCGCTCCGCGGTGACGTGCTCGACCAGAAACGCGTAGTCGCCGGGCTCATGCGCGATCAAGGCGATGTTGGAGGTGTCGCCCTTGTCGCCGGCGCGGGCGTGGGCGAGTTCGCGCAGCCGCATCTCAGGCCTCCAGCCAATGCACAGATGGGAGCGCGAGCGTCCGATCCAACAGCGCCGACGCGGCCGCGACGACCTGGCGTGCCGACCATGTCGCGCCGCCTCCTCCCGCCGGGCCGTTGATCCATACGGCCTCGACTTCGCGGCCGATGCGCTGGGCGTCCTGCAAGGTCGCGGTGCGGCCCGCCACGCGGGCGCGCACATCCAGCACCTCGCCGTCGGGCCTTGGCCCGCGGTAGACCGAGTCGACGCCGATCACGTCCATCCGAAGCTCCGAGACCGCGACGCCCAGCATGCGCAGGCGCTCCTCCACGATGGCCAGCGCCAGCCGGGCCCGGGACTCGGCGCCGGTCCCCCCATAGGAGATCTGGCCTTCGCCGATGAAGCCGTCATGGTAGCCGATGGTGACCTTGAGGCTGTCGGTGCGGGCGGAGCCGCCGCCGCCCGTGAGGCGCACGCGGTTGGGGGCCATCTGCTCGAAACGCGCGCTGGTGAAGTCGGCGACGACGTCCGGCTGGATGTAACGGGCGGGGTCGTGAACCTCGTAGAGCAGCTGCTCCTTGCAGGTGCGGAGGCTGAGTTCGCCGCCGGAGCCGTCGACCTTGCCGAGCACCGCCCCGCCATCCGCGTCTACCTCCGCGAAGGGGAAACCGAGGCGGGCGAGGCCGGCCACGTCCTTGACGCCAGGATCCGCGAAAAAGCCGCCGGTCAGCTGCGAGCCGCATTCCAGCAGGTGGCCGATGAGCGCGCCGCGGCCAAGGCGCTCCCAATCGTCCTCCCGCCAGCCGAACTCATGGACGAGGGGCGCCATGAACAGCGCCGGATCGCCCACCCGGCCGGTGATCACCACGTCGGCGCCGCCCGCCAAGGCCTCCACGATCGGGCCGACGCCCAGATAGGCGTTGGCCGAGATCGCCCGGTGGGCGATGGCGCCGAAGGCGCCGGGGCCGTCGGTGAGCGCCGGGCTGGTTTCCCGCACCTGGTCGAGCACGTCGTCGCCGAGCGCATAGGCAACTTTCATCCCGGCGAAGCCGAGCTCTCGCGCGATGGACGCGATGGCGCGGGCCGCCCCCGCCGGGTTTGCTGCGCCCATGTTGCTGACGATGCGCACGCCGTTGCGGCGGCAGACCGGCAGGACGGCGCGCATGCGCTCGTCGAGGAGCCGGTCATAGCCGGCGTTCGGGTCCTGCAGCCGGGCCTGCTGGGCGAGCGCGGTGGTGCGCTCTGCCAGACACTCGAAGACGAGGTAGTCGAGCTCGCCCTTTTCGGCGAGCTCGACGGCGGGCTCGATGCGGTCGCCGCCGAAGCCCGACCCCGCGCCGATCCTGATTGTCTTCAACGGACTGCTCCGCGGCGATCGGCGGCCATGGCGTCACTCCGCCTCGATGCCGGCTTCCTTGACGAGCGTCGTCCACTTGGCGACTTCGCTCTTCACGTAAGCCGAAAAGGCCTCGACGGACTGCGGCTGCGCTTCGATGCCGAGAGTCGCGAAGCGCTCCTTCACCTCGGGCAGCGCCAGCACGGCGTTCACCTCGCGGTTGAGCCGCTCGATGACGTCCTTGGGCGTCCCCGCCGGGGCGAAGAGGCCGGTCCAGGAAGCGAGGTCGAAATCCTTGACGGCTGTCTCATCGATGGTCGGCAGGTCGGGGGCGAGCGTGCTGCGCGCCTTGGTAGTGACGGCCAGCGCCCTGAGCGAGCCCGCCTGCACGGAGGTGACCGCCGACGACATGTCGCAGAACATGATGTTGACCCGGCCGCCGATCACGTCCGTGAGGGCAGGCGGATTGCTGCGGTAGGGCACCTTCAGCATCTGCACGCCCGCGCCTCTGGCGAAGCTCTCGGCCATCACGATGCTGGTGGAGCTTCCCGCCGCATAGGTGAGGTCGGCAGGCTTGGCTTTCGCCAGCGCGACGAGGTCGGCGACGCTTTTCACCGGAAGGTTGGGGTCGACCACCAGGAAGTAGGAGAACACGCCCGTGTGGGCGATCGGGGCGAAGTCCTTGATCGGGTCGTAGTTGAGCTTCTTGTAGAGCGCGCTGTTTGAGCCGTGGGTGGAGTTGGTGCCAAGCAGCAGCGTGTAGCCGTCCGCCGCGGCGCGCGACACCGCCGTGGTGGCGATCGCGCCCGTGGCGCCGATCCGGTTCTCGATCACGAAACCCTGGCCGAGGCGCGGCGCGAGATATTGTCCGAGGATGCGAGCCGCGGTGTCGCTGCCGCTTCCGGCCGCGAAGGGGACCACGATGGTGATGAGCCTCGTGGGATAAGACTGGGCCCCTGCGGTCGCTGTCGCCCCGACGCACGCCAGCACCGCCAGCAACGCTTTCGCCACGCTCCTCATCGCCATCTCCCTTGAACGCGCCGTCATCGGCGTCGCTTTCCGCCCACGTTGGTCGGGGCGCGAGTCTGGGATGACGTTAAGGTCTCGGGACGGCCGGAGCAACCAAAAGGTCTGATTATTTCAATGGTTGACCAAGGCATGGGATCACGCCGGTGTTTCGGCCCCGGTCGCAACCGTGGACGTCGCGATGTCGCGATAGCCGCTGACGTGGCGGTCCATGCGCTTGAACGCGGCGTCCTCATCCCGGTCGCGGATCGCCTTCAGGATCACCGTATGCGCCTTGACGGCGAGGGCCCGCAGTTCGGGCGTGGTGACGTGCTGGTAGTCCATGGCGTCTCTGACGGGCGTGGAAATCGCCTCCATGAGCGCCATCAGCGGCTCATTGCGGCTCGCCCGCGCGATGGCGAGATGCCAGTCCAGATTGATGTTTTTATAGACGGCCACGTCGTCCACCGACGCTGTGAACTGATCGTGAATGGCCTCCATCTCGGCCAGTTGCTCGTCGGTGCGATGCCGCGCTGCGAGGCGCGCCAGGGTCGGCTCCACGGCGACGCGACACTCCAGCAGCGAGTCCAGCCGGATGCCGTGCGTGCGCACGAAGAGCTCGACCGAACGCGCCACGGACGCGCGGCCGGGCAACGTCACCATGGAGCCGCCTGTCCGGCCCACCTTGGTGGTGATCAGGCCCTCCGATTCCAGCACGCGAAGCGCGTCGCGGACCGATGTCCGGCTCAGCCCCGATTCGACCACGAGGTCGCGTTCCGTGGGAAGGAAGCTGCCAGGCGTGATCTGACCCTTCACGATGAGCTCGCGCAGCCGGGTCGCCAGGATGTCCGACGCTTTTGGGACGACGACCGGCGAAATGAGCGTGTTGATCTTGATGGTCATACAGGTCTCCCCGCGTCTGTATCGATCATTCCGGCGCAATGGTCCAACTGTTTACTACAGGCCCATGTACGTTTCCTGAATGGATCGGTCGGTCAGGAACTGTGCGGCCAGCCCCGAACGCGCGATGCGGCCGTAATCGAGGATATGGGCCTCATCGGCAATCTCCAGCACCTCGGTGACGCGTTGCTCGACGATGACGACCGTGAGCCCTTCATCGCGCGCCAGGCGTGTGACGATCTCGAGCACGCGCTCGGCCATAAGGGGCGAGAGGCCCACCGAGGGTTCGTCCAGGAGCAGCAGGGTCGGCCGGCACATCAGCGCCCGCGCGATGGCGCACATCTGCCTCTCGCCGCCCGAAAGCTTGCCGGCGTGCTGGTCCTGACGCTCCAACAGGATCGGGAAGGCGTCCATGACCTCGCGCATGCGCGCGGCCATGTGTGTGCGCGCCGTCGGCGCATAGGCGCCGAGTTGCAGGTTTTCCTGCACGGTCATGAAGGGGAACAGGCGTCCGCCTTCGGGGACCAGCGCCATGCCGAGGCCCGGGAGGGCGTCGGCGCGGATGCCGGTGACGTCCTGTCCGCCGAACGTGACCCGGCCCCGGCTCGGCTTGATCAGCCCCGCGATCGTGGACAGGAGCGTCGTCTTGCCCGCTCCGTTCGCGCCGACGATCGCGGTCACGGCGCCCTTGGGCACCCGGAAGGACACCTCGTGCAGCACCGGCATGTCGTTGTAGCCGGCCGAGAGGTCCTCGACGACGAGTTGATCGCTCATGCGCGCCTCTTGCCCACATAGGCCTCGACCACTTCGGGATCGGACAAGACGTCCTCGGCCGAGCCTTCGCGCAGGAGCCTGCCGCGATTCATCACGATCACGCGCCGCGAAAAGGCTCGGACGACCTTGAGGTTGTGCTCGATGACCAGGAAGGCCACGCCGCCGGCGTTGAGGCGGTGAACCAGGTCGATGATGTCCTGCACCTCGGTCTGGTTCAGGCCCGCCATCACCTCGTCGAGCAACACGATTTGCGGCTCCATGGCGAGCGCCCGCGCCACCTCGAGGCGTCGGCGCTCGCCGAGCGTGAGGTCTCCGGCGCGGTCGCCCGCGCGTCGCGCCAGTCCGACCATGTCCAGCGCCTCGGCCGCCTTTGCGGCGGCGGCCGGCAGGGAGCGGTGGTGCAGGAAGGCGCCCACCATGCCGTTTTCGAGCACGCTCATGGACGTCAGCGTCTGGGAAATCTGAAACGTCCGGCCGAAGCCGAGCATCGCCCGCTCGTTGGGCCGCAGCGGACCTATGTCGCGGCCGCCGAAGCGGATCGCTCCGCTCGACGGCGGCAGTTGCCCAGTCAGCAGGTTGAAGAGGGTCGTCTTGCCCGCGCCGTTTGGCCCGATGATGCTGACGACCTCGCCCCGGCCGACATCGAAGCTGACCTGGTCCACGGCGCGCAGGCCGCCGAAATGGCGGGAGGCGTTCTGCACCTGCAGGAAGGGTTCGCCCGTCATGCGGTCGCTCCTTTGCGTCGCAGGCGGCCTTGGCCGCCGCTACTGCGAAACAGCGAACGGAGCCCTCCGACGATGCCCCGGCGCAGGAAGAGCGCGGTCAGCATCAGGATGAAACCGAGCACGATCAGGTTGGCGCCCGGGACCGATCCGCCGAGTTCGGCGCGCAGCCAGCTTTCCAGCGGCACGATCAGCAGCGCGCCCAGCATGGGACCGTAGATCGTGCCGATGCCGCCGATGAGCGCGATCAGCGCCATCTTCACGCCGACGTCGAAGAGCGAGAAGAGGGTGGGCGGATCGGCGACGCGCACATACATCATGTAGAGCACGCCGCCCATGCCGGTCAGCGCCGCGCTGATCGCCATGCCGGCGAGCTTGGTGCGCAGCACGTCGATGCCGGCGGCGGCCGCCGCATCTTCGTTGTCGCGAACGGCCTGCAGAGAGTAGCCGAGCCGGCTGCGGGTGACAGCCGCCATCACGACGAGGCACAGCGCCAGGAAGCCCAGCATGAGCAGGGCGTAGCTCAGCCGATCCCGGAAGATCATGTTCTGCAGTCCCGCCCGGAACGGGATCGACATCCCGCGCGAACCGCCGGTGAAGCGGTCGAAGTAGAGGGCCAGCGACAGCAGCACTTCCGTCATCGCCATCGTGGCGATGGCGAAGAACGGTCCGCGCAGGCGAAACACCGGCCAGGAGATCAGCGCGCTCAGCCCGGCCGACAGCAACGCAGCAGGCAAAAGCGCCAGCCAGGGCGACACCTGCAGGCCGATGTAGAGGTTTCCGACGGTGAACGCCCCGATGGCGAAGAACACGCTGTGGCCGAGGGAGAACTGGCCCCCGAGCCCGCCAATGATGTTCCACGCCGTCGCCAGCCCGGCGAACAGGAACGCGCTCGCCAGGATGTTGAGCGTGAAGCTGTCGCCAGACAGCACGGCGACGAGCGCTCCAAGCGCCGCCACCACGGCGAGCGTGACCGGCAGCTCGTGCCACAGCGTCTTGACGCCGCCTGTAGTGCGCCATGCGAGGCGCTGCTCACGATTGCTCACGGAGCCCCACTTCCTCTGCGCCAGCGATGCCGAAAAGCCCGGCGGGGCGGATGAGCAGAACGGCGATGAAGACCAGGAACAGAACCGCATGCTTCAGGGCCGGATCGAGGTAGAAGCCGGCGAAGGCTTCCGTCAGGCCCACGACGAAGCCGCCCACATAGGCCCCGGCGACGCTGCCCAAACCGCCAAGCACCACCACGGCGAAGGCCGGCATGATGAAGTTCATGCCGATCTGCGGCGACATGGAATAAAGCGGCGCAAGCAGGCAGCCGGCGAGGCCCGCCAGAGCGGCTCCGACGCCGAAGCTCACCATGTACATGCGTTCGACATTGATGCCCATCAGGCGGGCGGCCTTCCGATCCTGCGCTACGGCCCGGATGGCCTTGCCCGGGAGGGTGGCGCGCAGCCACCAGCCAAGAGCGCCCGCCACCACGGTGGCGGCGACCAGCACGAGGATGCGGGCCAGCGGCACCTGCACGGGGCCGAGCGAGACTGACGACTGCGCCACTGCTGAGTTGACGCTAAAGCTCACGCCCCGCGTCAGCGCCAGCACGACGTTCTCCAGCACCATCAGCAGCCCGAAGGTCGCGAAGACCTGCATCATCGGCTCGCCCTGCAGGGGCCGCAGCAGCACCCAGTAGACGAGGCAGCCCAGCGCGAACAGCGCCGGCGCGACCACCACGGGCGCGATATAGGGATCGAACCCTATCGCCACCTGGGCCGCGAAGGCGCCGTACATGCCCAGCATCACGAACTCGCCCTGGGCGAAGTTGACGATGCGGATCACGCCGAAGATGAGGTTCAGGCCGACGCTGACGAGGCTGTAAATGCCGCCCAGCAGGAGCCCGATCGCCATGATGTTCAGAAATTCGGCCACCAGAGGCTCTCCGGTTCAAGTCTTGAGGCGGGGACGCCGAAACGCTCCCGCCGACAGCGTCAGGCGCGAGGAACGTTGATGACCGAAACGCCCTCGGACGCCGCCTCGGCGGGATAGACCGCCCGCACGGCGCCTCCCTGCCACTGCGCCACGACCGGCAGGGCCCGGGTGTTCTGCATCTTGTCGTCGAACTTCACCCCGTAGCCGGTCTCATAGGTCCCGAGCGGCTTGTCCATGGCGGCGGCGGCCTTGATCACCTTCTCGTAGTCCACGGAGCCGGCGGCCTTGATCGCCTCGAACAGGATTTTCATGCCCACGAAGGCGTTCATGCCCTGCGGAGCGACCGGATCGCGGCCGAGCTTCTCGCGATAGAGCTTCAGGAACGCGCCCGCGCCGGGGCCGTATTTCTCGCTCACATCCGGGCGCGGATAGGACACGAGCAGGATGCCTTCGAGGAAGTCCTTGCCGATCGCCTCAAGCGTTTCCTTGGTGTCGCCGACGCCGCACGACATCATGGCCGCGGGCTTGAAGCCCTGGTCGCGGGCGGCCCGCAGCAGCAGGTTCGTGTCCACCACATAGGCCGTGCTGATCCAGACGTCCGGCGCGAAGTTCTTGGCGCGCAGGATCGAGTCGGTGACGTCGATCGCCTTGGCGCTGTGCGAGCCGATGCCGACCGTGACGCCGGCCGCCTTGAACAGCCGCTGCTGCTCCAGCGCGATCGAGGTGCCGTAGGCCGAGTCCTCGTGCTCGATCCAGACCTTCAGGTCCTTGGGCTGCTTGTTGAGCTTTGCGCCCACGACCTTGATGGCGCCTTCCACGGCCCGGGACGCGAACTCGTTGCTGCTCGGGCCCGTGCGCACGAAATTGGGGAGCCCCCGGTCGGTGAGGTCGCGCGCCAGCGCGTTGGTCTCCCAATAGAGCTTGTTGTAGTTCAGCGCGCTCTCGCTGGCGGCGTTGGAGATGGCGGTCACATAGGTGCCGGCCAGGATGTCGACCTTGTCGCGCCCGACGAGCTGCTCCACCGCGCCGATGCCCTCCTGCGCCGAGGTGGCGTTGCCGCGCACGATCTGGACCTGTCGGCCGAGGAGGCCGCCCTGGCCGTTGACCCACTCGGCTGCGAGTTCGTAGCAGCGGGTGACCTCGTCGCCATACTGGGCCATCGCGCCCGAATAGGGGTTCACGGCCCCGATCTTGATTGGCGCGCCCTGCGCGAAGCTGGCGCGTGAACCGGCCGCGAAGGCCGCCCCGGCCGCCAAGACCCCGAATTGCCGTCTGGTGATGGTCATTTCGTCCTCCCGCTGTGTTTTCTTGTTTGCGCGTCGTTTCTAGCCAGCGCGGCGCTGTTTTGGCCGCATCCCGCTCCGCTTCGCCCGGCTGCGTTCCGCGTCGAGCGCGTAGACAGGGCGATCGCCGATCATCCGCCTGGAGCCGACCACCGCCCCGTAGACGGACTCCGCCGCCTCGGCGTCGATGAACCCGCCGTTCAGGTCCGCCTCAACCGCCGCAAGGTCGCGATCGAGCGGATTTCCGAAGCCGCCGCCGCCCGGCGAACCGAGATGGAAGCTGTCGCCGGCCGCGAAGGGGATCTTCTCGGCCTTGCTGCGCATGGGCGGGATCCAGGTCTTCCCGCCCGTCCGGAGTTCAACGCTGTTGGGGGCGGCCGGCGAGCCGCCCTGCACGCCGAAGGGCGCATGGTCGACGCGGTCGCCGAGAATGGACACCACCGCGTCCGAGAGGGTCTCGATCTCGTAATGCGACCCGCAGCCGCCGCGGTGCATGCCGGCGCCGCCGGAGCCCTCGCGCACGCCATAGCTGCGGAAGCGCACGGGGTAGCGATGCTCGGACATCTCCACCGACATGAATTTGGCCATGGAGCCCGGCGGCGTGCCGTTCAGCAGCCCGTCAGACGCCTGGCAGGCCCCATAGCCGCCCGGGTAGGGATAGACCGCGACGAAATACTTGCCCGTCGCCGGATGCCTGCCCGACACGGTGGCCACGCCGGTGGTGCCGAACGGCGCGGCGGGCGTGTGCTCCGGAATGGCCTGCGCGAGCGCCCCGAACACCACGTCGACGATGCGCTGCGTGACGTCGGTGGTTCCGCCCACAGCCGAAGGGTACTCGGCAGCCAGGATGCTCGGCTTCGGGATCACGAACCGCGCCGGCCGGAATGCGCCGCCGCTCACCGGGGCCTCGGGGAAGATGTGCTTCAGCGCCACGAGGCAGAGCGAGCGCGTGGTCGCGTCCGAGATGTTCATCGGCCCGACGGCCTTGGCCGAGGTGCCGGTGAAGTCGAATGTCAGGTCCGACCCCGACACCGTGACGGCGAGCGCCACCGTGAGCGGCTCGTCGACGACGCCGTCATTGTCGAAATAGTCCGTGATCCGGTAGGTCCCGTCGGGGATCTCGGCGATGTAGGAGCGCATCTCGCCTTCCGAGCGGCGCATCATCTCGTCCATGCAGGACTTGAGAACGTCGGCCCCATAGCGGCCCACCAGCGCGTCGAGGCCACGGCGGCCGAGGCTGAAGACGTTGGTCATGGCCTCGAGATCGCCCAGCAGCTGCTGCGGCAGCCGCACATTGGCGGTGATCATCGCCACCACGGCCTCGTTGCGCCGGCCCTCCTCGAAGAGGCGCAGCGGCGGGATGATGATGCCTTCCTGGTGGATCTCGCGCGCCGTCGGCGCCCAGCCGCCCGGCACGCTGCCGCCCATGTCCATCCAGTGGCCGGTGTTGGCGAAGAGCGCGAACAGCTTGCCATCAACGAAATGCGGCGACACGAGCACGACGTCGTTGAGATGCGTGCCGCTCAGATAGGGGTCGTTGGTGATCCAGACGTCCCCCGGCCTGAAGCCGCCGGCCGCCTCCGCGATCGGGATCAGCCGCTGCACGGTGAACTGCATGTTGGCGAGGAACATCGGCAGCCCGTAGCCGCCCTGCGCGATGGTCTCGCCTGTGGTCGGCTCGTAGAGGCCGTGCGCGCAGTCGTTGGTTTCCGAGATGATGGGCGAGAGCGCCGCCCGGATGAGATGCAGGTCCATCTCGTCCGCGATCTGCTCCAGGGCGCCGCGAACCACGGCGAGCGTCACCGGATCCATGTCAGGCCACCTCGATCAGGATGTTGCCGAAGGCGTCGACCCTGGCGTGCATGCCGGGCTCGACCACGCTGGTGGTGTCCGCCTGCTCGATGATGGCGGGGCCGTCGAAGACCATGCCGGGCGACAAGGCCGTCCGGTCATAGATCGGCGTGCGCTTCCAGCCGCCGAAATACACGTCGCGGTGGTCGCGCACCGGGGCGGCGCGATGCTCCAGCCGGCCGGGCGCGCTCGCCGGCTTGGCCCGCACGCCCTGGACGGCCGTTTTCAGGCCGACCAGCACGACCGGGATGTCGCCCAGGACGTTGCCGTATTCCAGCCGGTAGACCTCCTCGAAGGCCTGCTCCATGCGGGCGTGGTCCCAGGACGGCTCCACGGCGGCGCGCAGCGTATGGATCTGGCCGAGATAGGACATCTCGGCCGCATGCGAGACCGCCACGGTGTCGAGCGGCGTGCCGCTGGCGGCCAGGCGCTCCTCGCCCTCGCGGCGCTGGCGGGTGAGCACCTCGCTCACGAATGTCGGCGGGACCTCGGCCAGCGGCGTCTCCACCGTCTGGGAGAGGTCGTAGCGCAGGTCCGCGACCGCGCAGCCCAGCGCGCAGAGCACGCCCGGATGCGGCGGCAGCAGCATGGTGCGGATGCCGACCTCGCGCATGATCGCCGCGCCGTGCAACGGCCCCGCGCCGCCGAACGCCACGAGCGCAAAGTCGCGCGGATCGTGCCCCTGCTCGACGCTCAGGAGGCGGGTGCGGCGCGCCATCACGTGATCCACGATGGTCAGGATCGCCTCCGCGGTCTGCTCGACGCCGAGGCCCAGCGGCTCGCCGAGCTTCGCCATCGCGGCGCGAGCGCCCTCGACGTCGAGGCGGGTGAGATGCTTCATGCCGATCGGATGCGCGGCGTTGATGCGCCCCAGCACCGCGTTCGCGTCCGTGACGGTGGGCTCCACGCCGCCGCGGCCGAAGCACACCGGTCCCGGCACGGCGCCGGCGCTGCGCGGCCCGACCTGCAAGGTGCCGCCGCGATCCAGAAACGCGATGCTGCCGCCGCCGGCGCCGATCGTGTGCACGTCGATCATGGGCAACCGCAGCGGCACGCGAAAGTCGAGCTCGGTGGTTTCGGCGATCCGCGGCGCGCCGTTCACCACCACGGCGACGTCGTAGCTGGTGCCGCCCATGTCGCCCGTGATCACGTGCGTGAAGCCCGCCTCGGCGGCGAGCCGCGCCGCCGCCATCACGCCGGCCGCCGGCCCGGAGCGCACGATGTTGGCCGCCCGCTGTGACAGCTGCGACAGCGGGATGAGCCCGCCATTGGACTGCATCACCAGCGTCTGGCGTCCGAATCCCAGTTCGCCGAGCTTGTCGGTGAGATTGCGGGCGTAGCGCGACACGAGCGGCTGCAGATAGGCCTGCACGGTCGCCGTGCTGGTGCGCTCGAACTCGTAATACTCGCGCACCACGTCGCTGGAGATCACGACCTCCCAGCCCGGGTTGGCGGCCTGCACGATCTCCCTGGCGCGGCGCTCATGGGCCGGGTTGGCGTAGGCGTGCAGAAACGAAATCACCACGGCGTCCACCGGCTCGCGGGCCAGCGCAGCCGCCAATCGCTCCAGCCCCGCCTCGTCCAGTGGCGTCAGCACCTCGCCGCGATGGTCGAGGCGCTCCTCGACCTCCCAGCGCATCTCGCGCGGGATCAGCGGCTGCTGCACGCCCGTGAGGCCATACATGCGTTGCCGGTCGCGGCGGCCCAGCTCCAGGATGTCGCGGAAGCCCTGCGTGGTGATCAGCGCGCATCGGGCGCCGCGGCGCTCGATCACCGCGTTGGTCGCGATGGTGGTGCCGTGCAGGATCACGTCCAGCGACGCCGGCGCCGCGCCGACCGCCTTCAGGGCGTCGATCAGCCCGCGGCTGGGGTCGTCCGGCGTCGACGGCACCTTCAGCACTGCATCCACGCTCAGGCCGTCGGCCGAGTAGAACAAGTCGGTGAACGTGCCGCCCACGTCGATGCCAACGATTCCGCCCATGGCGCGTCCCGCTCTCTAAGCTTGCGTGCGCGACAGGCGCGGCAGCGCCTGTGCGATCGTGGCGTCGTCCCAGCCGAGCCGCTCGCGCAGCACGGCGGCGGTGTCGGCGCCGAGGAGGTGGCTGGGCTCCAGCGTGCGGAGCGGCGCGCCCGCGTAGCGCAGCGGCGAGTGCTGCACGACGATGCGGCCGAGCTCCGGGTGGTCCTGCCATTGCAGCGAGCCGCGCGCGTGCATGTTGGGGTCGTTCACGACCTCCTCGAGGTCGCGCACCGGCGCGCACGGCACCTTGTTGGCCATCAGCGCCTGGAAAGCCTCTTCCTTGGTCCGCTGGCTCGTCCAGGCGGTCACCAGCGCATCAACGGCGTCCATGGCGGCGACGCGCAGCTTCAGGCTGGCGAAGCGCGGCTCCTCGGCCAGCTCCGGCCGGCCCATGGTCCGCACCAGCGAGGCCCAGTGCGCGTCGCCGACGCAGATGATTGCGATCCAGCCGTCGCTGGTCGGGTAGACGTTGTAGGGGGCCTCGGCGAGGCCGCCATGGCGGTTGCCGGTGCGCGGCGGCGGCGGGTTCTCGGCGCTGCGCTGGCCCCAGAACATGCCGAGGCTGGAGCTCAGCGATGGGTACACGGCGTCCTGCATGGCGACTTCGAGCTTGCGCGCCACGCCGGTGCGCTCGCGCTCGAACAGGGCCGTCGCGATGGCGCCATAGAGATGCACTCCCGCGAAGAAATCGCACAGCGCAGGGCCAGCCTTGACGGGCGGGCGATCCGGGTAGCCGGTCGTGCTCATCACGCCCGCCATGGCCTGGACCGTGAGGTCCATGGCTGGGTAGTTGCGGTAGGGCCCATCGCTGCCGAAGCCCGAGCTGGAGGCGTAGATCAGGCGCGGGTTGAGCGCCTGAAGCACGTCCGCGCCGAGGCCGAGGCGCTCCATCGCGCCCGGCGCGAAGTTCTCCACCAGGACGTCGGCGTCGCGGACCAGGTCGCGCAGCGCCGCCTTGCCTTCCTCGGCCTTCAGGTCGAGGACCACGCATTGCTTGCAGGCGTTGAGCATCGCGAAGGGCAGGGCGGCTCCGCCCACCACGCCCCGGCGGCGCAGCGGCTCGCCGCCCGGCGGCTCGATCTTGATCACGGTGGCGCCCGCGGCCGCCATCAGGAACGTCGCGTAGGGGCCGTTGTAGATCTGGCTGAGGTCGATCACGACTACGCCGTCGAGCGGCTGGCGCGCGCTGTCCGGCGTCTGCGGCGCGGTGGTCCGGTCGGCGAGGCTCACGAGGCGCGTCCCTCCCTGGCGTCGCGGCGGAAGGCCGACCAGCGATGGACGGGCCACATGTCCTGGTCCTCTCCGTGGCCCGTCTTGCCGTTGATCGTCCACTCGATCAGGCCGTTGCTGTCGATAAAGCTGTGGCGGTTGATGATGATGCCGCTGAGCCGGCGACCTGTCGCCTGGAGGTCGCGCCCGAACTCGTCCTTGGCCTCGATGGCGATTTTTTCGACGACGCCGGTCTGCGGATCGCGCTCGACGACGCGGCGGCCTGACACGAGGTCGCCGATCTTGCCGTCCTTGATCATGAAGCCGTAGGCGATCGGATCCGACTCGTCGTTCCACTTGGTGACCGCCAGGAAGGCGTCGTCCGGCGAGGCGATTCCGGTCACATAGGCGCTCTTGCCCGGGCGATGTTCCGGCCGCGGGCCCCAGCTGCGGTCGCGGATGGCGTAGCAGTCGATCGGGATGCGTTCACCGTGCAGGACGATCTCGCCCGTCACGTGACCGAACTGGTCGAAGTGATTGAGATTTTTGAATGAAGAGTCGCCCTTGCGGAGCGGGCGCGCCGGCATCACGGCCTCAAAGGTGAGGTCGACGCGCAGCCGGTCCTCGTCCTCGAAGCCGATCGCATAGCGCTTCAGCGGCTCCAGAGCCTTGATCCTGACGCCGGTTGGCAGGGTGATGTCGGTGAGATCCTGGTCCTTAGGCAGCCGCAAGGCCGTGTAGTTGGCGGAGTAGGGCACTTCCCACGGAACCACGGCCGTTTCGTCCCAGATCCAGCATCCGCCCGCGATCGTGCCGATGTTCGGGCGCGCCATGCTGTAGAGCCAGCCGCCAAGCTTGCGCTCCGGGTTGCAGAAGGCGAACCAGGCGGTCTCCGTTTCCCACCAGCGATCGCTCATCTGGTCGAAATGGAAGCTGTCGTCCCTCGCCGTGAACGGCGAGTCGAGGGCGGCGTCAGACATGGTCGGTCTCGGATCGTGTCAGTGGGGGGAAACTGCGGCCAGCGAGGCCACCTGACGAGGAGGCGGCCAGTTCGGCGTCGCGGGCGACGCTGCCGGCGAAAAAGGCCAGGGCGGTCTCGAACGGAATGCGACCGGCCTTCAGCGCTTCGCCGAGCCTGGCCATGCCGTCCTGCAGCGAGGCCGGACGTTCGCCGAGCAGACTGGCCAGCTCGTCGCATTCGGTCGCCTCGATTAGAGGCCCGTAGCGATCATAGGCGCGCAGGTACTTGATCACCTTGGCGGCGTTCTTGGCGGCCGCGACCACGCCGGGCTCCGCGCTGACGTCGGCGATGTCGTGCCGCAACTCGTGCAGCACATGGTCGAACAGCGCTCCGCGTTCGGTCCTGGGCGCGTGCAGCGGCGGCCTCGGCGGCAGCGCCACCCCGGTGGCTTCCGCCATGGCGGTCACCAGAAGGCGACGGTTCAGCGCCCGCGAGACGATCGAGTTGCCGGGCAGCCCGGTGACGTTGCGGTGGCGGATGATCACCACGCGGGTCGAGACGAACACCCGATGATAACGGATGCGATCGAGATCCGCGGCTGCGCCCATCAGGTCGCCATATTCGCGGATGCGTGCGGCGAAATCGGGCACGGGCTCCATCACGCAGCGCATGGAGAACCACGCCAAGTCTTCCATGGGATCGCCCGGATGCGCCAGCTCCCAGTCGAGCAGGGCAGTGAAGTGGCCGTTCTCGAACAGGAAGTTGCCCGGTCCCGCGTCGCCATGCACCAGCACGGGCCGACCTTCCGGCTCGGGAACATGGGATTCGAGCCAGGCCAGCGCAAAGTCGATCAGCGGGTCGCCTTCGCGGGTTTCCTCGTACATGGCCCGCCAGATGGCGAGTTCCCGGCGCACGCAGTCGGCGATCGTCGATTCGGCGTCGAAGACCTGCAGTCCCGTCGCGGGGATGCGGTGCAGGGTCGCCAGCGCCTCGACGAATTCGCGGGCGATCGTCTCGCGCTCGCTCTCGTCGGTGACGCGCCGGTAATCGGCGCGGCCGGGCGCCCGCTCGGTCAGGATCGCCTGGTGGCCGGGATGCACGGCGATGAGCCTGGGCGCCGGGACGGCGCTGCCGCTCAGGGCCCTGTAGAATTCGGCCTCGCGCCACACGGTGTAGGGCTCGGCCGAGGGCGGCCGGGGCGGCTGATAACGCAGATAAAGCTGTTCCACCCGCGAGTCGGCGTCCACGTCGACCGCCCAGGAGCGGCAGCGGTTGCCGCCGCTGATCTGCTGCCAGCGCGTGACGGTTCCGCCCGTCTCGGCCTGGATCCAGTCCCGGAGCTCATCCGGGCTGGCCGGCCGGTTGGCGGCGGAGTCCTGCTTGTCGACAGGCCGATGATCCGGCTCGATGCCCAACGGAGCGCTTCCCTGTTTCGTTGCTCCAACGATAGGGGGCTCGACAACGCTGTGCAACTAAATTATCAGACCATATAAAAGAGCGATGTTATGGGAGGTTCCGGCGATGGCTGGGCTCTACTTCGACGAACTCACGGTGGGGCAGGTCTTCCGCCACGAGATCCGGCGCACGATCACGGAGACGGACAATGTCTGGTTCAGCGCCATCACGCACAATCCCGCCTATCTGCATCTCGACGAGGAGTACTGCCGGACCGAAACGGAGTTCGGGCAGCGCCTCGTCAACAGCGCGTTCACGCTGGGGCTGATGGTGGGCATCTCGGTCGGCGACACAACGCTTGGCACGGCGGTGGCCAATCTGGGCTGGGACGAGGTGCGCTTCCCCAGGCCGCTGTTCCATGGCGACACCATCCGGGTCGAAACCGAGGTGGTCGAGCTGCGCGAAAGCCGGTCCCGGCCCGAGGCCGGCATCGTGGTGTTCCTGCATCGCGCCTTCAACCAGCGCAACGAGCTCGTCGCCCACTGCAAGCGCTCCGGCCTGCAGCGTAAGAGGCCAGCGGCATGACGCTCCGGTCCTTTCTGTTCGTCCCCGGCGACAGCGAAAAGAAGCTCGCCAAGGGCGCCGGCTCGGGCGCCGACGCGCTCATCCTGGACCTCGAGGATTCGGTCGCGCCGACCCGCAAGGCGCTGGCGCGCGACATGGTGCGCGACTACCTCGCAGCGCCGCGCGCGGGCGGGTCGGAGCTGTGGGTGCGCATGAACCCGCTCGCGGACGGAGGCCTCGACGATCTCGTCGGCGTGGTCCGGGCTGCCCCCGACGGCATTGTGGTCCCCAAGGTGGACGGCCCGGCCGACCTCGTACGCATCAGCGCCTTTCTGGACGCGCTGGAGCGCCGCGACGGCGTAGCCAGGCCGATCCGTCTGCTGCCGGTGGCGACGGAGACGCCCCGGGCGCCGTTCGGGCTGGCGCATTATCACGACACGCCGGTGCCGCGCCTCTTCGGGCTGACCTGGGGCGCGGAGGACCTCAGCACGGCGGTGGGGGCCAGCACAAACCGCGACCGGTCGGGCCAGTGGGCCTTCACCTACCGGATGGTGCGCTCGCAGTGCCTGCTGGCCGCCAAGGCCTGCGGCGTGGCTGCGATCGAGACGCTCTACGCCGATTTCCGCGACGACGCGGGCCTGCGGGAGGACTGCGCAGAGGCGTCCCGCGAGGGTTTCACCGGCCGCATCGCCATCCACCCGGACCAGGTCGCCGGCATCAACGAGGCGTTCTCGCCGTCTCCGGCCGAAATCGAGCACGCCCGGCGGGTGGTGGAAGCGTTTTCGGCCGCTCCAGGCGTCGGCGTGGTTGGCCTCGACGGCAAGATGCTGGACATTCCGCACCTGAAGCAGGCCGAGCAAGTCTTGGCCCGCGCGGACGCGATCTCCAGCCGCGGAGCGAGGTCCTGATGGCCGCGACCGCCGCCACCGCCGCGCCGCGCCGCGCCGCCGACCCGGCCGGGCTGGTCCGGCTGCTGTCGCCGGGCGATCGGGTGTTTCTGCCGGGTGCGGGCGCGGAGGTTCCGGCCCTGATGAACGCGCTTTGCACCCCGGATGCGCCGCCGCTGCACATCACGGCGAGCTTCGTGCCGGGCATCAACCCCGTGCCGCTGGAGCGCTTGCCGGAAGGCTCCACCTGGTCCAGCACCTTCGCGCCGCCGACGCCGGCCGGCTCGCAGGCGACCGGGCGCTTCCGCCATTTGCCGATGTCCTATGGCGTGTTCGCCTCCCACTTGCGCGGCGCCGAGTTCGACGTCGGCTTCGTGCATGTCTCGCCGCCTGACGGGCAGGGCGTGTGCTCGCTGGGCGTCGCCGTCGAGTTCACGCCCATCGTGCTGAAGCGCTGCCGGCGCGTCTTAGCGGTGGTCAATCCGCGGATGCCGCGCATTCCCGGCGCTGAAACCGTCGATCTTGCGTGCGCCGACGCGGTGCTGGAGCTCGACTCGCCCCTGCGCGAGTACGATGTGGGCGCGCCGTCCGCCCAGGCGACCCGGATCGCCGAGCTGATCGCGCCTTTCGTGGCCGATCGCTCGACCCTGCAGGTCGGCCTCGGCAAGACGCCGGATGCGCTGATGCGCATGGTCGCCGACCGGCGGGGCCTGCGCCTGCATTCCGGTATGCTGTCGGACGCCGCGCGCCTCCTCGCGGACAGCGGCGCCCTGGACGCGTCCGCGCTGCACGCAAGCTGCGTGCATGTCGGCACGGCCGGCTACTACGACTGGCTCGCCGGCCGCGACGACTTCGCCGTGCGAGCCTGCGACTTCACGCACGCAGCCGCCACGCTGGCCGGCCTGCCGCGCCTTGTCGCCGTGAACTCGGCGCTGAGCGTCGATTTGTTTGGACAGGCCAATCTCGAGATGCTCGACGGCCGCATGGTCAGCGGCGTCGGCGGCGCGGCGGACTTCGCGCATGCGGCCAGCCTCGCGCCCGACGGCGTGAGCATCATCGCGCTGCCAGCGGCGTCAGGGCGCAGCGCGGTCTCGCGGATCACGCCCCGGTTGGAAGGCGTGTGCTCGCTGCCGCGGCACGCCATCGACGTCGTCGTCACCGAGCACGGCGTAGCCGACTTGCGCGGCCTGTCCGTGATGGACCGGGCCGAGCGCCTCATCGCCGTTGCGGGCCCGGAGCATCGCGGCGCTCTGCAGGACGCCTGCAAGGACATCGCCGCGCGGCTCTGAGCGCAGGCGCAGGCGCAAATTGGGAATACGCATATGAAGCGAGCCGAGAAGGTCATCATCAGCTGCGCCATCACGGGGTCGATCCACACCCCCAGCATGTCGCCGCACCTGCCGGTCACGCCGGAACAAATCGCACAGAGCGCCATCGGGGCCGCCAGGGCGGGCGCGGCGATCCTCCATTTGCACGCCCGCAACCCGGAGACGGGCCGGCCGACGCAGGATCCCGAGATGTTCAAGCGCTTCCTGCCGGCCATCAAGGCAGGCTGCGACGGCATCATCAACATCACCACCGGCGGCGGCCTCGGCATGACGCTGGACGAACGGCTGGCGGCGGCGAAATGGGCCCAGCCCGAGATCGCGTCCATGAACATGGGCTCGCTCAATTTCAACATCTCGGCCGCGGGCGGACGCATCGCGTCGTTCAAGAACGACTGGGAGCAGCCCTATCTGGAGATGACCAAGGACTTCATTCTCTCCAACACCTTCACGCAGATCGAGCGCGGCATGACGGAGCTCGGCGCCTTCGGCACCCGCTTCGAGTTCGAGTGTTACGACGTCGGGCACCTCTACAACCTCGCCCATTTCGCCGACCGCGGGCTGGTGAAGCCGCCCTTCTTCGTCCAGTCGATCTTCGGCATCCTCGGCGGCATCGGGCCCGAGCCCGAGAACCTGATGCACATGAAGGCGACGGCCGACCGGCTGTTCGGGCAGGACTACAACCTCTCCATCCTGGCGGCCGGCCGCCACCAGCTTCCCTTCGTGACCATGGGAGCGATCCTGGGCGGCAACGTCCGCGTCGGGCTGGAGGACAACCTCTATCTCGGCAAGGGCCAACTCGCGCCGTCCAACGCCGATCAGGTCGCCAAGATCCGCCGCATCCTGGAGGAGCTGTCGCTCGAGGTCGCCACGCCCGACGACGCCCGCCGCATGCTTGGAACCAAGGGCGCCGCCAACGTCGCCTTCTAGGAGCGTCCCATGCCGACCGACATTCCGACCTACTCGACGCCGGGCGAGAACCGCCAGGTTCTGCTGGCGAAGCGCCCCGCCGGCGTGCCGCAGGCGACCGACTTCGAGCTGGCCAGCGCGCCCCTGCCGAAGCCCAGCGCCGGCGAGATGCTGGTCCGCAACGTCTATCTCTCCGTGGATCCCGCCCAGCGCGGCTGGGCTTCGGCGGAGGCCAACTACTCCGCGCCCGTGCCGCTCGGCGGCCCCATGCGGGCGCTGGCGGTCGGCATCGTGCAGGAGAGCCGCCATCCCGACTTCAAGGCCGGCGACGCGCTCTATGGCTGGTTCGGATGGCAGGACTACGCCGTCGCTGCGCCCCAGCAGGTCATTCACCGCGCCACGCAGGACCTCCCGCTGACGGCTTTCGGCAGCCTGCTCGGCATCAACGGCGTCACCGCCTATCTGGGCCTCACCGAGCTGGGGCGCCCCCGCGAGGGCGACACCCTGGTCGTGTCCACGGCGGCCGGCTCCGTCGGCAGCTTCGTCGGCCAGATCGGCCGCAGCCTGGGGGCCCGTGCGATCGGGCTCACGGGCGACGACCGCAAGGTGGCGCTGTGCCGGGAGCGCTACGGCTATGTCGACGCCGTCAACTACAAGACGGCCGACCTGGACGCCGCGGTGGCGGCGGCCGCGCCGGACGGGGTGAATGTCTACTTCGACAACACCGGCGGAAGCATCCTCGACACGGTCCTGCGCCGCATGGCGGTCGGCGGGCGCATCGTCCAGTGCGGCACGGCCTCGGTCGGCTCGTGGAATCCGCTCCCGACCGGGCCCCGCAACGAGCGCGAGATCCTGACCCGCCGGCTGGGCTGGAGCGGCTTCGTGATCTTCGACCACATGGCTCGCTACGCCGCGGCCTGCGACGAACTCACCCGCCTCTGCAAGGCCGGGACGCTCACCTACGACATCGACCTCGCCCACGGGATCGAGGCCGCGCCCGGCGCGATCGCGTCCCTCTACGCCGGCGAGAACCTTGGCAAGAAGCTGATCTTCATCGGCTGACGGACTGCCTCTCCACCCCAGCATCGGATACCCTCATGGACATCCAGCTCAGCGACGACCAGAAGGCGATCGACGCCAGCGTCCGCCAGATCTGCGCCTCCTTCGATGACGACTACTGGACGGAATGCGAGGAAGAGGCCCGCTTTCCCAGCGAGTACTACGCCTTGATGGCCCAGAACGGCTGGCTCGGGATCACCATGCCGGAGGAGGTCGGCGGCGCGGGCCTCGGCGTCACCGAAGCGGCGATCATGATGCACGCCGCCACCTCCAGCGGCGGCGGTTACTCGGCGGCGTCCGCCATCCACATCAACCTGTTCGGCCCGCACGCCATCGTGGTGCACGGCTCGCCCGAGCAAAAGCAGCGCTGGCTCACGCCGCTGGTGAAGGGCGAGCAGAAGGCCTGCTTCGGCGTCACCGAGCCTGACGCCGGCCTCGACACGACGAGCATCAAGACCTTCGCCACGAAGGCGCCCGGCGGCTATATCGTTCATGGCCGCAAGATGTGGACGTCGACCGCCCAGGTGGCGGACAAGATCCTGCTGCTGACGCGCACGACCCCCAAGGACCAGTGCCGCAAGCCGACCCAGGGCATGACGCTGTTCTACACCGACCTTGACCGCGGCAAGGTCGAGGTGCGGCGCATCAAGAAGATGGGCCGCAACGCCGTGGATTCGAACGCCGTGTTCATCGACGGCCTGTTCATCCGCGAGGAGGATCGCGTCGGCGAGGAGGGCAGGGGCTTCGAGTACCTGCTGGACAGCCTCAACCCCGAGCGCATTCTCGTCGGGATCGAGGCCGTCGGCGTCGGGCGAGACGCGCTGAGCCGGGCGGCGCAATACGCCAAGGACCGCGTGGTCTTCGGCCGGCCCATCGGCCAGAACCAGGGGATCCAGCACCCCCTCGCGGAAGCCTGGACCTATCTCGAGTCCGCCTACTGGATGCTCATGCGGGCGGCCTTCCTGTACGACAGCGGCCAGTCCTGCGGGGCGGAGGCCAACGCTGGCAAGTTCCTGGGCGCACGCGCAGCCTTCGACGCCTGCACCAGGGCGGTGATGACCCATGGCGGCATGGGCTATGCCCGCGAGTACCAGGTCGAGCGTCTGTTCCGGGAGTCGATGCTGCCGCGCATCGCCCCGGTGACCGAGCAGCTCATTCTGTCCTTCATCGCCGAACGCGTTCTCGGCCTGCCGAAGTCCTACTGATGGGGAGCATGTCAGAGCGCTTCAGCGCGCCGCGCCCTCGCGTCCGGGCCGGCGCGTTGGCGGCGCTCGGCGCCGAGCGGCCGTCCTGCGCCGACGCGGCCGAGCGGGTGAGGCCGGGAGGGGACTTTCTCAACGACCAGGAGAGTTTCGCCGAGCGTGTGCGCACGCTCACCCCGGTCCAGCGCGCCATCCTGCGCCAGATCGCGCTGGGGATGCTGAACAAGCAGATCGCGCATGATCGGGGCGTCAGCGAGGCGACCGTGAAGGCGCACATCTCGGCGGTTCTGGCCAAGCTTGGCGAGCGGTCGCGCGTGTCCGCCGCGGTTCGCTTCGCCGTGTTGAGCGAGCGGGAAGGCCGCGAGGCGCCTCTGGTCGAGGCCTAGCCCGTCCGACGCTGCGAAATCGCGCTCCCGTCATCGCAGAACTGCACGGCAGCCAAGCGACGCCGCGCCCCCGATAATGGTTGACCAAAAAATCTATCGAGCCAAAACTACGAACAAGCGCCGGCCGACCGAGCGCATCGCTGAACGGGAGGAACAACATGAAGCGGACAGCCGGCTATGGATTCGCCGTCGGGATCGCAGGCGCGCTCGCGGTGTACGGAACGGTTTTCGCCGCACAAGCGCAGACCAAGCCGTTGAAGATCGGCCAGCTCAGCGACATGTCCGGCATCGTGCGCGACCTCTCGGGGCCGGGCACCAACGTGGCCATGACAATGGCCATCGAGGACTTCGGCGGTTCGGTGCTTGGTCGCCCGATCCAGCTTCTGAGCGGCGACCATCTCAACAAGCCCGATGTGGGTCTGGGCATCGCCCGTAAATGGTATGACGAGGATGTCGCCGCGATCTTCGATATCGGCATCACCACCGTCGCGCTCGGCATGCAGGAGCTCTCCAAGAACAAGGACAAGCTCGTCATCTATCTCTCGACCGCCAGCTCGGACCTGACCGGCCCGAAATGCAGTCCCAACGGCATCCACTGGACCTACAACAACTACAGCCAGGCGCTCGGCGTCGTGAACCAGCTGCTGAAGCAGAACAACGACACATGGTACTTCATGACCGTGGACTACGGCTACGGCGTGAACGTCGAGCGCGACACCACGGCCATGATCAAGAAGGGTGGCGGGACCATCGTCGGGTCCACCAAGCACCCCTTCGACACCACTGATTTCTCCTCCGACCTGCTGAAGTCGCAGGGCTCCGGCGCCAAGGTGGTCGCCCTGGCCACCACGACCGCGCATGCGGCCAATATCGTGAAGCAGGCGGACGAGTTCGGCGTTCGGCCGAAGCAGCACCTCGCAGCGCTCAGCCTGACCCTTCACGACACCAAGGCCATGGGCCTCAAGACGGCGCAGGGCCTGCTGGAAACGGCGCCCTTCTACTGGGACCAGAACGACCAGACCCGCGCCTTCTCGAAGCGTTACTTCGACCGCTTCGGCAAGATGCCGAACATGATCCAGGCGAGCGCCTACGGGGCGGTGACGCACTACCTCAACGCCGTCAAGGCGGCGGGGACGGACGAAACCGCCGCGGTGAACAAGAAGATGCGCGAGACGCCCATCAACGACTTCATGACCCGCAACGGCTCCATCCGGCCGGACGGGCGCGTGATGCGCCCGATGTACGTCTTCGAGGTCAAGAAGCCCGAGGAATCCAAGGGCGAATGGGACCTCTACAAGCAGGTCGCCGAGATCGCTCCGGAAGACGCCTTCGCGCCGGCCGACCCCTCGGTGTGCCCGCTGGCGAAGTGAACCGCGGCCTCGCCCGGCGAGCGAGCCGTCCGGGCGATCGCGGCCCTGATGTTGGGAGAGCATGGATGTTGGATCGCAAGCTGGATCACGGCCTGCTGGACGTGGCGGTCGTCGGCGCCGGGTTCTCGGGGCTTTACCTCATCCACCGCCTGACCCGCATGAGCTTCACGGTGCGGGCGTTCGACAGCGCCGGCGACGTCGGCGGCACCTGGTACTGGAACCGCTACCCGGGCGCGCGTTGCGATGTCGAGAGCATGCAGTACTCCTACTCGTTCGACGACGAGTTGCAGCAGGACTGGAACTGGTCTGAGCGCTTCGCCACCCAACCCGAGATCCTGGCCTACGCCCGTCACGTCGCCGAGCGCTTCGACCTGAAGCGCTTGGTCCAGTTCAACACGACCGTGACCCGCGCCGACTTCGACGAGGCGTCGCAGAGTTGGACCCTGACCACCGACAAGGGCGAGACTATCCGCGCCCGCTTCTGCGTGATGGCGACGGGCTGCCTTTCCGCCTCGCGCATGCCCGAGATTCCGGGAGCGGAGACCTTCGAAGGCGAGGTCTATCACACGGGCGCCTGGCCGCATGATCCAGTCGACTTCGGCGGGAAGACCGTCGGGGTGATCGGCACCGGCTCTTCGGCCATCCAGGCCATCCCGGAACTCGCCAAGCAGGCGGCGCATCTCACCGTCTTCCAGCGCACGCCGAATTTCAGCGTCCCGGCCCGCAACGCGTCGCTGACGCCCGATGAGATCGCGCGCTGGAAAAAGGACTACCCGGCGCTCCGCAAGCGCGCCCGCGAGGAGACGCGGTCGGGCACGATCTACGAGTTCGCCGTGAAGTCGGCGCTGGAGGCGACCCCGGAGGAGCGCGAGGCGGAGTACCAGCGGCGCTGGGACAAGGGCGGCGCGAACTTCATGCACGCCTACAACGATCTCGTGGTGAACGAGCAGTCCAACGAGACGGCGGCCGACTTCGTGCGTCGAAAGATCAAGGAGATCGTGAAGGACCCGCAGACGGCCGAGCTGCTCACCCCCACGGACTATCCCATCTTCACCAAGCGAATCTGCGTGGACACCGACTACTACGCCACGTTCAACCGGCCGAACGTCACGCTGGTCGACATCCGCCGCGACCCCATCGAGGCGATCACGCGCGACGGCCTGGTGACCCGGTCGGCCGCCCGATACGCCTTCGACGCCCTGGTCTACGCCACCGGATTCGACGCCATGACGGGCGCGCTGTTGCGGGTCGACATCCGCGGCGAGGGCGGCGCCTCGCTGCGCGACAAGTGGCGCGACGGCCCCAGGGCCTATTTGGGCCTCATGAGCGCCGGCTTTCCCAACCTGTTCATGGTCACCGGACCGGGCAGCCCGTCCGTGCTCAGCAACGTCATCACGTCGATCGAGCAGCATGTGGAGTTCATCACCGACTGCATCGACCACATGCGGAACAAGGGCCTCGCGCGCATTGACCCTGACGCCCGCGCGGAGGAACTGTGGGTCGCGCATGTCGGCGAGGCCGCGGCCGGCACGCTGCTGCCGCAAGCCGCCTCCTGGTACATGGGCGCCAACATCCCCGGCAAGCCGCGCATCATGATGCCCTATGTGGGCGGCGTGGACCGCTACCGGCGCATCTGCAACGAGGTCGCGGCGAAGAACTACGAAGGCTTCGTCTTCGCATGACCGGCGATCGCGAGCGGAGCAGGCCATGACCCTCCATCCCTTCATTGCGGCCATGCTCGAGCAGTTGAAAGGTCGCCCGGCCTTGTCGGCCGGGTCGCCCGAGGACGCCCGCGCGATGGTGGCGGCCGCCCGGGCCGTGATCGGGCGGGGCCCGGCCATGGCCGGGGTCCGCGACATCCAGATCCCGACCCGGGCCGGCTCGGTCGCGGCGCGGCTTTACCGGCCATCCGGCGCGCCTGCCGGCATGCTCGTATATCTCCATGGCGGCGGATGGGTTGTCGGCGCGCTGGACGACTACGACGCCTTGGCCCGCACCCTGGCGGCGCAAAGCGGCTGCGCCGTTCTGCTGCCCGACTATCGCCTGGCGCCGGAGCATCCCTTCCCGGCCGGGCTCGAAGACGCCGTGGACGCTGTCCTGCATGCGCGGACTCTCGCTGGGCCCGAAGCGCCGCTGCTGGTCGCCGGCGACAGCGCGGGCGCCAACCTGGCGGTTGTCGCGGCCCGCAAGCTACGCGGCGAAGTTGCCCTCGCTGGGCAGGTCCTAATCTATCCCGTGGCGGACAGCGACTTCGACCGGCCGTCCTATCGCGAATTCGGCGCGGGCTTGCCGCTGACGCGCGACGACATGGTCTGGTTCTTCCGCCATTACGCGCCGGAAGCCCTGTGGACCTCGCCTGACATTGCGCCCCTCCGGGCGGCCCACGATCTCGCGGGCCTACCCCCGACGCTCCTTGTGCTGGCCGAGTGCGACGTGCTCGCCGACGAGGGACGCGCCTTTGCGGACGCCCTCGAAGGCGCCGGGGTTCAGGTGGCGCGTCGCAAGGCCGAGGGTGTCACCCACGGCTTCATTCGCCTGCATAATCTCTTCGACGTGGCCGCCCGGGAAGTCGAGGCGGTGGCCGATTTCGCAGCCCGCGCCTCCCGCGCGGCGAACTGACATTCAGGAAAGGAACAGAGCCATGAAGGCGTGGGCCGTCGTTCGCCACAGCGAGCCGCTGGAATGCATCGAGGTCAAGCGTCCGGAGCCGACCGGAACCGAGGTCGTGGTCGGCGTAGAAGCGTGCGGAGTCTGCCACTCCGACCTGCATTTCTGGAAAGGCGTCTACAACATGGGCGGCGGCAAGGTGCTGACCCTCGCCGACCGCGGCGTCACGCTGCCGCGCGCGCCGGGACACGAGATCGCCGGCCGGGTCGTCGCGGCCGGGCCCGACGCGACGGGCGTGACGGTGGGCGAGCGCTACGTCGTGTACCCCTGGATCGGCTGCGGCCATTGCGAGCACTGCCTGAACGAGGATGACAACCTCTGCGCCAGCCAGAGCAGCATCGGCGTGGTCCGCCATGGCGGGTTCGCGAGCGAGGTCGTCGCCCCGCACCCGCGTTACCTCGTGCCGCTGGGCGGCCTTGACCCGGCGTTGGCGTCGACCTTCGCCTGCTCGGGGATCACCGTCTACAGCGCCATCCAGAAGATCATGCCGATGCCGCCGGACAAGCCTATCGTGCTCATCGGCGCGGGCGGCCTCGGGCTCGCCGCCATCTCAATGCTGCGCGCTTTCGACCATCGCGCCATCATCTCGGTCGACATCGATCCCGCCAAGCGGCAGGCGGCGCTCGACCTCGGCGCCACGGCCGCGGTGGATGGAACCGGCGACGACGTCGCGCAGAGGATCATTGCAGCGGCGGGTGGCCCGGTGGACGCCGTCATCGACTTCGTCAACGCCAGCGCCACCGCAGCCGCCGGCATGGGCGCCCTGGCCAAGGGGGGGACCTTGGTCAATGTCGGCGTGGCCGGCGGCGAACTGACATTGTCACTGGCCGGGATGGTCTTCCGCGCGCTCAGCGTGATGGGCAGCAACACAGGTTCCGTGAAGGATCTTCGCGCCGTGATGGCGCTGGCGCAGTCCGGGAAGCTGCCGCCATTGCCCGTAACCCGGTTCCAGAAAGACGACGCGAACCTCGCGATGCAGCAACTGAAGGCGGGCGAGATCACGGGCCGCGCGGTTCTGGTTGATAGTTGATCAGCCGCCATACCCAGCTGCTTCTCTTCCGCGCCGTGCTCTTCTTTCTGTTGATGTTGGCCGTCCTGCGTTCACCGACTCGAACAGCCCCTGACCTCGGAGACGCCTCACGCGCGCCGTCATACCCATAGCGCGGGACCACTTCGAACATATCTCTGTGTTGCTGGTGCGCGCGCGCTCGAAATCCTTCGCCAGCGCCTCGCGGCGCGGGGCCGCAACGAAAACGTCGCGGCTCGCCTCGCCCGCTCCAACGCGTACCAGATGGAGGCGCCGGGGACCTGAGAATCATTAGTATCGGGGGATTCGGTCGACTCGGCGGCTGTCCTCACAGCCTTCATTGCCCAAACGTTGCCTTGATCGTGCGAAGGGCAAAACGTCGAACGCTCGATGACGTACAAAGCGATATGCAACGGCGCGTACGTGGGACCCGATGTGGGACCAATGTCACTTAACTTCTGCAGACGTTTGAAAATTAGGAAATTTCAGGACGCAATGGTGCCCAGGGGCGGAGTCGAACCACCGACACTGCGATTTTCAGTCGCATGCTCTACCAACTGAGCTACCTGGGCGTGCCCGCCGTCGCCGAAGCATCGTGGACGGGCCGCGTTATAGAGGCTGCTTTTGAGGCTGTCCAGCGCCAAAGAGGCGGTGGCGCGGCTTGCTCGCGAAAGCGCAGGAGATCGTTGGATTCGCCCCGAATTTCAGTCAATCCTGAACGCGGGCGAGCGCCTCGGCGACGGAGACCCCTGATGATGGACGATGGGCTCACGCTCCGATCCGGCGACTGTCGACTCGCCGTGTCGACGCTGGGCGCCGAGATGCGCGATTGGCGTATCGGCCCGGATTCGTTGCTATGGGGAGGGGACCCCGCCTGGTGGCCCGACCGCAGCCCGATCCTCTTTCCTGTCGTCGGCTGGACACGCAACGGCGAGGCGAGGGTGGGTGGCGCGACCTATCCGCTGGGCGTGCACGGATTCGCGCGGACGCAGCGCTTCGAGGTGATCGAAGCTGGGGAGGCCCGCGCGACGCTGCGGCTCCGCGAGACGCCACACACGCTGGCCAAGTATCCGTTCCGCTTTGAGCTTACCGTCGCCTACGAGGTGGACCCGACCGGCGTGCTGGCCAGCTTTCGCGTCGCCAACCGCGGCCATGCACCGATGCCCTACGCGTTGGGGCTCCATCCAGGCTTCCGGCTTCCGTTCGGCTCCGTTGATTTCGGCGCCGGCGTCGTCGCCTTCGAGCGGGCCGAGCGGGGCGAAGTCCCGATAATCGCCCCGGGGGGACTGTTCTCGCCGGAGCGTCGGACCGTATCGCTGACGCAAGGCGGTCGCGAACTGCCCTTGACCAGGGACCTGTTCGACCGCGAAGCCCTCTGCTTCATGGGCGTCTACAGCCGGTCCTTGCGCCTCTCGAGCCAGACGGGTCCGGCGCTGCGCATCGCCTGGAGCCGATTTCCGCACGTGGTGCTCTGGTCGCGTCCGGGAGCGCCGTTCCTCTGCGTCGAGGCGTGGACGGGATCGGGGGATCCGGTCGGGTTCCAGGGAGACCTCTTCGAGAAGCCCGGGATGACCGTGCTGCAGGCCGGCGACGCCAGCGAACATTCCTACCGGATGTCTGTCGAAGATCCGCTCAAGACAGGTCGCATATCCTAATCGTACGTCCTATGGTTGTGTGCTTACGCACTGCGGGGACCCGGAGCGCGTGAGCATTCGGGCCTCGTTGAGGAGAGTGCGGGATGCAGACGCTTGCGCGGGTTCCATTCTTCAAGGATGCCGGGATCGACTTCGAGAGGTTCGACCGCCGCTGCACTTGGCGGCGCTATGACGAGGACGAAATCGTCGTCGATTTCGAAGACCTTTCGACTGACGTTTATTTCATCCTCTCGGGCGAAGTGCGTGTGCTCATCCGCACCCAGTCCGGCAAGGAAGTGATCCTGGCCGAGATGCGCGGGGGACAGGTCTTCGGAGAACTGGCGGCGATCGACGAGGTGCGCCGGTCCGCCAATGTGACGGCGCTGACGCGGGCCGAGATGTGCATCATGCCATCAAGCGTCTTCCGCGAGATCCTCTTCGCCTCTCCGGTCGTGTGCGACAGGATCCTGAAGCTCCTGACCTCCAGGGTCCGGGAGTTGAACGCCCGGTTGACCGAGCATTCGGTGTTCGACCTGAAGCACCGGCTCTACGCCGAACTGATCCGCATGTCGGCGCCTCGCATGGGCGTCAGCGGCGAGCGGGTCGTCAGCCCACCCCCGTTCCATCATGTGCTGGCCGCCCGCATCGGCTGCCGGCGCGAGCAGGTCACGCGGGAGCTATCGGCTTTGTCGGGGCAGGGGGTGATCGCCAAGACGCGCGGCGCTCTCGTGATCAGACAGCCGCAGGTCCTGGAGGAGCGCATCTCGGAGGCGCTTCAAAACGACACCTGACCCGGTCCGGCTATCAGGGCGTCTGCGCCGGCGTGGGCGCCTGAAGCGCGCCGGGTTCTCCCACCACGATGGCTCTGGGCGACCCGAAAAACGGCGCCGCGGCTCCCGAGCGGCGGATCAGGTTCTTGGCGTCAGGGGCAACGATCGGGTCGTCGAAGCTCCCGGACACCTCGAAGGGCAGGGCGGCGGCTTCGCGCTCGGCCGCCTGGGCCTGACCGGAGAGCAGCAGCGTGCGGTCTCCCACCCCGATCTGTCCGGTCAGGGTGACCCGCGTCGCGGGCGAGGACAGGACGGCTTCGCCGATCTCCAGCACGCCACGAGAGATCCGGCCAGACATGGTGGCGGTGTCGAAGGGTGTGCGGCCTCCACGGATATCCAGTGCGGCGATCAGGGGACGCTTCTCGATTCGCCGAAGGACCTCGGGGAGGTTGATGCCGATCAGTTCGCCCTGGCGCACCGTCAGGGCGGCTCGCCCCTCCAGGGACCGCATCAGGCTGGCGGGCGCGTCGCCCGAAGCCTCCAGCGCGAAGGCGCCGCTGGCCGAGCCGCTCAGCTTTTCGACGCCGGTCATGGACGAGAACGCCTTGGCGGCGTCCAGGCGGTCGAACGACCCTTGCGCCTTGATCTCCAGCCCGGACGAGGCCGCGCCCGAGAGCGTCAGCCGTCCCTTCGCGGCGCCTCCGAAAAGCTCAGCGTTGCCCAGCGTCACGTCGGTGCGCCCGTCCCGCGACAAGAGCGAGAACGCCGCATTCCCCAAGGTGAGCTTGCCGACCGTCAGCGCGGCGGCCGAGACGCGGACATCCACGCCTGCGCTGGGCGTCGCCGCGGGGTCGATGGCGTCGCGGCTCCACCCGCCATCCGCGTCGCGTTTGGGAAGAAACGGGCGGAGCGCCGCCGTAAGGTCCAGCCTGTCGGCCGCCAGCGTGCCGCCCAGGGTGAGCTGCCCGTCGGTCACCTTCACCGCAAGGACGCCGTCCAGCTCCCCGGCCTCGAGGGCGATGGTGGCGTTGCTGAGGGCGATCGCGGTCGGGCTGATCCGTGCGGTTCCTCGCGCCTGCATCGTCTCGCTGATGGGGAGAGGGACCTTGACCCGGAGCCAGCGAGCTGCGGCGCCCAGCGAAGGCGTGGTCACCTCGAGCGCGCCGTTGGCTTCCGCCACGCCGGAGCCGACCGTGGCGCCGGCGAAGCGCAGCGATCCGAGCGGCGTCTTGATCGAGACGTCCAATGGACTGCTCGCCCTGTCGGCGAGCGCGGCGAGGTCGAGCCCATGCGAGGCGAAGTCGACGGCTTGGCCCCGCCACATCAGCGTAGCGGCTGCGTCGATCACGCCGCGCTTCTGGACGCGACGGACCACGGCGTTGAGGTGCGAGACCGGCGCGGCCGAATCCGCCGCATCGAACCCTTCCGCGGCGCCGTCCATGATCACCAGCCGATTGATGCCCGCCAGGGTCGACGGGCGCTCCGAAAGACCGGAGACAGGGGGGACGGCCTTGAAGGCCTGCTCCAAAACCGCGGCTGCATTCACGGAGGCCGCGCGGGCGACCACGGGTCGGACCAGCAGGAGATCGGCGAATTCCAGCCGTCCAGCGATTAGCGGCAGCAGGCGGAGCGATCCGCTCACGCGCTCGGCTTGGAAGACCACCGAACCGGTCGCATCGAGGACCTTGAGGGGGCCCACTTCGAGGCGAGGCTCCGGCAAGGCGGTGAAGCGGGCATGCTCATCCGCCACGATCCTGACGCCCGGAAGCCCGAGGAGCCTTGTGCTCATCGTGCGCTGAAGCTTGGCGGTGGGAACCGTCCAGGACGTCGCGCCGGCGACGACGACGATGGCGATCAGGCCCGCTGCGGCGAGGGCGCGGCGCGTCATGGCGCCCCTTGGTCGTAGCGAGGCTCAACCATCGCGACTGAATCCTCCAAAAGACGGGTTCTCACTGTCCGACGACCATAGGTGCGAGCATCCTCCCTTGGAACGGGCGTAGTCGATTGTCCACCGCGAACTGAGCCGTCAGGCGTTGCATGGGGACTTTCCCCGGGTCGTCCTTTTCGCTATCCGGTGAAGGCGGCTTACCGCTGAGCCGATAAAAAGGCCGAACAATGTCCTTCGCCGACCGTCCGCTATGGACCCCCAGCGCAGAGCGCGTCGCATCGACCGCCCTCATCCGCTTTCGCGACGCCTTCAACGCCCGCGAAGGGTTGAGCCTGAAGACCTATGCCGAACTGCACGCCGCGTCGATTGAACGGCGCGAGGCGTTCTGGTCGCTCGTCTGGGACTTCGCCGGCGTGAAGGGCGAGAAGGGGGCCAGGATTCTGGCCGACGACCACATGCCGGGCGCGTCCTGTTTTCCGGACGCCCGACTCAACTTCGCCGAGAACCTGCTGAGCTGCAGCGACGACGGCGACGCGATCGTGTTTCGGGGCGAAGACAAGGCCCGGGCGCGCCTGAGCTGGCGCGACCTGCAGGACCGTGTCTCGCAGGCCCAGCAATGGATGGCGTCGCTCGGCGTCGGCGTCGGCGACCGCGTCGCCGCCATGATGCCCAATCTGCCCGACACGGTGGCGTTGATGCTGGCGACCGCCTCCCTGGGAGCCACCTGGTCGTCCTGCTCGCCGGATTTCGGCGTCAAGGGCGTGCTCGACCGCTTCGGCCAGATCGAGCCGAAGCTGTTCATTGCGTGCGACGGCTACTGGTACGCCGGCAAGCGCCTGCCGATCGCCGACAAGCTGGCGGACATCGTCCCGCAGCTGCCGACCGCCGCAACCGTGGCCATCGTCGACTACCTCGGCGAGGCCGAGGCGGTCGCCGCTTCGCTGCCGCGGGCGGTGTCGCTCACGGTCGCGCTCGACCGCTTCCCGGCGAAAGCCCCAACCTTCGTGCGGCTGCCATTCAATCACCCGCTCTACATTCTCTACTCGTCGGGAACGACGGGCGCGCCCAAATGCATCGTGCATGGCGCGGGCGGGACGCTCCTCCAGCATCTGAAGGAGCATCAGCTTCATTGCGACATTCGCCCGGACGACCGCGTGTTCTACTTCACGACCTGCGGTTGGATGATGTGGAACTGGCTCGTCTCGGCCTTGGCCAGCAAGGCTGCGCTGATGCTGTTTGACGGGTCGCCCTTCCACCCGTCGCCGACGACGCTGTTCGACTATGCGCAGGCCGAGCGCTTCAGCGTGTTCGGGGCCTCGGCGAAATACATCGACGCCTGCAAGAAGGCCGAGCTCAGGCCCCGCGACACGCATGATCTCTCGTCGGTGCGCCTCATCGCCTCGACCGGATCGCCCCTGGCTCCCGAGAGCTTCGACTATGTCTACGAGGCCGTGAAGCCCGACATGCATCTGGCCTCCGTCTCGGGCGGCACAGACATCGTCTCCTGCTTCGTCCTCGGCGATCCGACCAGCCCCGTCTACCGAGGCGAATTGCAGGCGCCGGGCCTCGGCATGGCCGTGGAGGTGTGGGACGAGGCCGGCCGTCCGCTCACCCAGGGCAAGGGCGAACTGGTCTGCACCCGGTCCTTCCCGTCCATGCCGATCATGTTCTGGAACGACCCCGGCGCGGTGAAATACAGCGCGGCCTATTTCGATCGCTTCCCTGGCGTCTGGTGCCACGGCGACTTCGCCGAGTGGACGCCCCATGGCGGACTGATCATTCACGGGCGTTCGGACGCCACGCTGAACCCCGGAGGCGTCCGGATCGGAACGGCGGAGATCTATGCCCAGGTGGAGCAGATCCCCGAGGTCGTCGAGGCGCTCGCGATCGGGCAGGACTGGGACAACGACGTCAGGGTCGTGCTGTTCGTGCGCCTCGCGCCCGGGGCGGCGCTCGACGACGCGCTCCAGCAGCGCATCCGCGCCAGGATCCGCGCGGGGGCCAGCCCACGCCACGTTCCGGCGAAGATCGTCGCTGTCGCCGACATCCCGCGCACGAAGTCGGGCAAGATCACCGAGCTCGCCGTAAGGGACGTCGTGCACGGCCGCGAGGTGAAGAACAAGGAGGCGCTGGCCAACGCCGATGCGCTCGATCTGTTCAGGAATTTGCCCGAGCTGATGTCCTGATGCGGTCCCGCCGTCCCGGTCAGTGACGCAGGGCGGGGGGATTGCCCCAGACGCTGACGGGCTCCTGGCCGGGAATGCGGTTTACGGCCGTCTCGCCGAAGATGATGAAGGTGACCCCAAGCGTCAGGCCCAGCAGAAAAGCGGCGAGGGCCTTCATTGCGTTCCCGGATGTGCGAACCGATCGATCGGGCGCTGGCGCGAGGATCGAGGAATCCGCCTCCTCGCTTGCAGGGGAACGCCACCGGACTCTACGCATCAAAACGCCACGCATTGTTCGATCGTGAAGGTGAGAACCTTTCTGGCTGACTTCGATCAGGCCGGCAATGACATGTTCAATCGAGCGTTAACGGCGACTCCCTCCTGGGAGCTTTCGTTAACCTTTCGAGAACCTTTCAGGTGGGCTCGGCGCGCCTGCGCCGAAGCCGGACCTTCAATCGGCCTTCTGGTAGGCCGCGCCGCTCGGCGCCGCTGCTGCGGGCCCGATCTGCGCCTCGGGCTCGGCCGGCTGGCGCCGCTTCTGCCCCGAGATCATGGTCTCGATCTTGTCCAGGTAGAAGTAGACCACTGGGGTGATGTACAGCGTCAGAAGCTGCGAGACGCACAAGCCTCCCACGACGGCGATGCCGAGCGGCTGGCGCAGTTCCGATCCCGCACCGGACCCGAGCGCGATCGGCAGGGTGCCCAGAAGCGCCGCGAAGGTGGTCATGATGATCGGCCGGAAGCGCAGCAGGGCGGCCTCCCGGACGGCCGTGAGCGCGTCCGCGCCCTCGCGACGCCGTTCGATGGCGAAATCCACCATCATGATCGCGTTCTTCTTGACGATTCCGATCAGCATCAGAATGCCGATGATTGCGATCACCGAAAGGTCGAGGCCGTAATACTGGAGCGCCAGCAACGCCCCAAAGCCGGCTGAGGGAAGGCCGGACAGGATGGTGATCGGGTGGATGAAACTCTCATAGAGCACGCCCAGCACCATGTAGATGACCAGCACGGCCGCCATGATCAGCAGGCCCTGGCCCTTCAGGGCGTCCTGGAACAGCTGTGCGGAGCCGGCGAACCCCGTCGTGATGGATGCGGGCAGGCCCGCCTCGCGCTCGACCCGCTTGATCGCGTCCACGGCTTCGCCGAGCGACACGCCCGGCGCCGTATTGAACGAGATCGTGACGGCGGGCTGCTGGGATTGCCGGCTGACGGAAAGCGGCCCGACCGCCCGGGTGACGGTCGCGATGGCGTCCAGCGGAACGTTCTGGTTGTTGCTGTTGCGCACGAACATGCGCGAGAGCGCCGCCGGATCCATCTGGAACGTGCGGTCCGCCTCCATGATCACCTGGTAGTCGTTGGCGGGCGTGAAGATCGTCGAGATCTGGCGCGACCCGAAGGCGCTGTAGAGCGTCTGGCGGAGCTGGTCGGAGCTCACATTATATTGCGCCGCCTTCTCCCGATCGAGCTCGACCATCGCCTGCGGGTTGGAGAGCTGCAGGTCGATGTTCACGTCCCGCAGGTTCTCCAGCTGCGTCAGCCTCGCCCGCATGTCCGGCGCGGCCTTGTAGAGCGCGCCGAGGTCGGCGCTCTGGAGCGTATACTGGTACTGCGCGCGCGATTGGCGGCCCGAGTTCAGGTTGATGTTCTGCACCGGCTGCATCACCAGCGTGATGCCCGGAATGGCCGCGACCTGCCGCCTGATGCGTGCGATGACGACGTTGACCGGGTCGCGTTGCTCGCGCGGTTTCAACGCCACGAACATGAAGCCCTGGTTCACGCCGCCGAAGCCTGAATTCGACGTCAGGTAGTCGACGGCGGGGTCCGCCTTGACGATCTCGTTCAAGAGCTGCTGGCGCGCCGACATCGCCTCGAAGGAGGTGTCGGGCGGCCCCTCCGTCGCGCCGCGGATCAGGCCAGTGTCTTCGATCGGAAAGAAGCCTTTCGGCGTGTCCATGTAGAGCTTGACCGTCGCGAAGACTGACGCGAGCGTGAGCAGCAGCACCAGGATGCGCGCCTTCAGCACGAGGTCCAGCGTGACGCGGTAGCTCGTCAGCATGCCATTGATGACAGCGTCGACCATGCGTGAGAACAGGCCGGGCTTCGCGTTGGCGTCGTGCCCTTTCAGGATGCGGGCGCACAGCATGGGCGTCAGCGTCAGCGACACGAAGCCGGAGACCAGGATCGCCACCGAGATGGTTGCGGCGAACTCCCGGAAGACGCGGCCCACGACGCCGCCCATGAAGAACACCGGAATGAACACGGCGACGAGGGACAGGGTGATCGAGACGATCGTGAATCCGATCTCGCGCGAGCCGACGAGCGCCGCCTGGAAGGGCTTCATGCCCTCTTCGATGTGCCGGACGATGTTTTCCAGCATCACGATGGCGTCGTCGACCACGAAGCCGACCGACAACGTCAGCGCCAGCAACGAGATGTTGTCGATCGAGTAGCCCATCACATACATCGCCGCGAACGTGCCGATCAGCGACACCGGGAGCGCGAGCGTCGGGATGATGGTCGCCGCGATGGATTTCAGGAACAGGAAGATGACGAGGACGACGAGCGCGACAGACAGCATCAGCGTGAACTGCACGTCGTGGACGGCTTCGCGGATGGGCAGCGACCGATCGTTGAGCACATGCAGGCCGATCGAGGCCGGCAGCTGCTCACGGTAGCTCGCGATCTTGTCCCGGATCCGGTCCACCACTTCGACGGTGTTCGCGTCCGACTGGCGGAACACCGCCACGATCAGGGAACGCTGGTCATTGTACCAGCTCGCCTGCTCATCGTTCTCGACGGAGTCCTTCGTGGTGGCGACATCCTCCAGCCGCACGGGCGCGCCGTTGCGCGAGGCGACGATGAGGTCGTTGTACTCGGCCGCCTTGCGAAGCTGTCCGGTCGCCTCGATGGTCACGCGCTGGCGCTCGCCGCGCAAGGTGCCGGTGGGCTGGTTGGAGTTGGCCGCCGAGATGGCCGTGCGAAGGTCCGTGAAGGACAGGCCCCGGGCCGAGAGCGCCTCCGGGTCGACCATGATCCGCACGGCGTATTTCTGCGCGCCGAAGATCAGCGCCTGCGCCACCCCCGGGATCTGGGAGATCTGCTGCTGCAGCACCGTCTCGGCGTAGTCGTTGACGACCGACAGGGGCTGGGTGGCCGAGGTCACCACCAGGAACAGAATTGGCTGGTCGGCCGGGTTGACCTTCCTGAAGCTTGGCGGATTGGGCAGGTCGGCCGGCAGACGCCGCACCGCCGCGCTGATGGAGGACTGCACGTCCAGCGCCGCGCCGTCGATGTTCCGGTCCAGATCGAACTGCATCACGATGTTCGTCGAGCCCTGGGTCGACAGGGACGTCATCGACGAGATGCCGGAGATGTTGGAGAACTGCCGCTCCAGCGGTGCCGCGACCGACGCCGCCATGGTCTCCGGGCTGGCGCCGGGCAGGGCGGCGGTCACGCTGATCGTGGGGAAATCGACGCGGGGCAGGGCGGCCACCGGCAATTGCCGATAGGCGAAGAGCCCGAAGATGATGAAGGACAGCGTGATCAGCGTCGTCATCACCGGGCGGCGGATGCAGAGCTCGGGGAGCGACATGCTCAGGCTCCCTTGCCGGCGTTCGAGGGCGGCGCGTCGCTCGGGGTCGCGCCGCTCGTCGCTCCCGCTCCGGGCGCGCCCTTGGTCCTCGGCTCCACCCGGGAGCCGTCCGTGAGCAGCAGCTGGCCGTCGACGACGACCGTTTCCCCGCCCTCCAGGCCGCTCTCGATCACTGCGTACCCGTCGACCAGCCGGGCCACCTTGACGGGACGCACCTTCGCGACATTGTCGGTCACGACGAACACGAACACGCCCGTCTGGCTCGTCTGCACGGCCTCGCGCGGCGTCACCACGGCCTCCGGGTCGACCTTCAGGATCACCCGGACATTGCACAGGGCCCCTGGCCAGAGCAGCTCGTTCCCGTTCTCGAAGACCGCCCGCATGGTGATCGTGCCGGTGGTCCCGTCCACGGTGTTGTCGAACACCGCGATGCGGCCCTCCGCGCCGACCTTGGATCCTTGCGGCGTCGCGATCACGCTCGCCTTGCCGTCGGTCATGGCCTCGCGCAGCTCCGGCATCAGCCTTTGCGGCATCGCGAAGGAGACATAGACGGGGCTGATCTGGTTGATGGTCGCCAGCGCCAGCGAGCCGTCTCCAGTCTTGGCGATGTTGCCGGCCTTCAGGGCTGCGACCCCGATCCGTCCGTCGAGCGGCGCCCGGATCGTATAGAAGCTGAGCTGGACCTTGAGGTTCTCGATCGCAGCTTCGTCAGACTGGATCTGCGCGGTGATCGACTGCACCGCCGTGCGGCTGTCGTCGAGCTTCTGCCGCGAGGCGTATTCGTTGGCGGCCAGCTGCTCGTTGCGCCGTACGTCCCGCTGGGCCTGCTCGAGCTGGGCGCGGGACCGCGCGATATTGGCTTCCGCCTGGCGGATCAGCGCCTCCACCTGCCGGGAGTCGAGCTGGAAGAGCAGGTCGCCCTTCTTGACGCGCGAGCCGTCCTCGAAGGGCACGGCCAGGATCTGGCTTTCCACGCGGCTGCGAACGGTGACGCTGGCCATTGGCTGGACGTTGCCGATCGTGTCGAAGCGCACCGGCATGGGCCGACGCTCCGCCTTGCCCACCGTTACGGGGGCGGCGCGAAGCGGCCCCGCGCCGCTGGCTCCGGTCTTCGGGGCGGATGGGGCGGACTGGGACAAAGCCGGTGCTGAGGCGGCCAGAGCGAGGCCGAGCGACAGGACGGCCAGGGGATAACGCGACGACATCGAGACACTCCGGGCCATCGCAGCGGCCTGCATGTAAGATGCAGGGCGCCCATGCGCAGCGTGGCGGGG